>CAIWHR010000418.1 GCA_903912485.1 uncultured beta proteobacterium
AGCCGGACCGCCGGCGTCGCCCCCGGCGTCGCCCCCGGCGGCGGCGAGACGGCGCGCCCGCGCGTCGTGGCGGACGCGCGCTTGGCGGGCGTCGTCGGCTGTCCACGCGCGGCGCGCGGGGACGATGTCGATGCAGTCGACCGGACAGGGCGCGACGCACAGGTCGCAGCCCGAACACAGCGCCGCCAGAACCGTGTGCATGCGCTTCGCGGCGCCGGCGATGGCGTCGACCGGGCAGGCCTCCCGGCAGAGCGTGCAGCCGATGCAGCGCGCCTCGTCGATGCGGGCGACCGTCAACGGCGCATGCCGGCCGTGCGCCGGATCGAGCGCGACCCGCGGCCTGGCGGTCAGCGCCGCGAGCGCAGCGATCACCGCGTCGCCGCCGGGCGGGCAGCGGTTGATCGCGTCGCCGGCGGCGATCGCCTCGGCGTACGGGCGGCAGCCGACGTGGCCGCAGCGCCGGCACTGCGTCTGCGGCAGCGCGGCGTCCAGCCGGTCGGCGAGAGATCGGGTCGGGGAAGCGTCCATGAACGCGCAATTCTAGCGCCACGACGGCCCCGGGGCCGCGCGTTTGCTAGACTTCCGTTGCCCTCACCGATCGCGCCGCCATGTCCTCCCATCATTTCCGGCCCCCGCCCGATGCGGGATTTCTTCCGCGTATGGCGGCGCGCGCGCTGGCATTGCTGCGGTGGCACGTCGTGCTGCCGCAGCCGGTGCCGGCGCGCTGCGTGATCGTGTTCTACCCGCACACGTCGAACTGGGATTTTCCCATCGGCCTGATCGCGAAATGGGCGATGCGCCTGCACGTCGGCTGGGTCGGCAAGGACTCGATGTTCCGCGGGCCCACCGGCCCGATCCTGCGGCGCTGGGGCGGCATCCCGGTCAACCGCCGCGAGCGCACGGGATTCACCGAGCGGCTGGTGCAGCAGTTCGCGCGCGGCGACGACTTTCGTCTCGCGATCGCCCCCGAAGGCACGCGCGGACGGACGGCGGGGTGGAAGTCCGGCTTCTACCGCATCGCGAGCGCCGCGCGGGTGCCCGTCGCGCTGGCGTTCATCGACTACCCGCGGCGCGAAGTCGGCATCGGCGCCTGCGTCGAACTGACCGGCGACGCGAACGCCGACATGGCGAGGATCGCCGAGTTCTACGCCGACAAGACCGGGTGCCGGCCGGAGCGGCAGGGGCCGGTGCAGCTGGCCGAGCGCGGGTCGCGATAGCGCAGGCGAGGCGTCAGAGCCACTTCGCGCGGCGGAAGCGCCAGAACAGGAAGCTGTCGATGACCAGCATCACCGCGAGCGCGAACGGATAGCCCGCGACCCACTTGAGTTCGGGCATCTGCTCGAAATTCATGCCGTAGACGCCGGCGATCAGCGTCGGCACCGTGATCAGCGCGCCCCACGCCGCGAGGCGCTTGGTCACCTCGCTCTCGCCGAGGCTGATCATCGCGATGTTGACGGTGATCGCGGTGGCCAGCATTTCCCGGATGTTCTCGATCGCGGCGTTGATCCGCGACAGGTGGTCGTAGACGTCGCGGAAGTACTCCTGCGTGCCGACGCACAGCTGCGGCACGCGGCCGCCGTAGAGCTTACCGACGGCTTCCATCAGCGGCGCCGTCGCGTGTTTCAGCGTCATCAGGCGCCGCTTCAGCGCGTAGAGCTCCTCGAAGCGGTCCTGCGTCGACGAGCCGTCGAAAAGGCGGCTTTCGGCGTCCTCGAGCGACGATTCGAGCTCGTCGACGACCGGGAAATAGCGGTCGACGACGGCGTCGATGATCGCGTAGAGAACGAAGCCCGAGCCGACGCGCAGCAGCTCGGGCTCGCGCTCGCAGCGCGCGCGCACGTCGACGAAGCCCTTCTGCGTCCGTTGGCGGATCGACAGGATGTAATTGCGCCCGGCGAAGACGTCGATCTCGCCGACCAGGAGGCCGTCGTCGGCGTCGTCGACGGCGGGTTCGATCGTCTGCAGGACGGCGAACAGCGAGTCCTCGTACTCCTCGATCTTCGGCCGCTGGTGTCCCTTGCGCGCGTCCTCGACCGCGAGCGGGTGCAGCCCGAACTCCTCCGCCATCTGGTCGAGCTCCTCGGGCGTCGGCTGAACCAGCGCGACCCACACGAAGCAGTCGGGGCGGCCGACGTACTCGCTGATGTCCTCGACGGCGATGTCGGCGAGCTTCCTGCCGTCCTGGTAGGCAGCGCAATTGGCGAGCATGGGCGGGTCGCGTGGATGGGATGGACCCGATGATAGCGAGGACCGGGCGCGACCGCCATGCGGGTCCGCCCGGCCCGGGCTCGCCGGCCGCCAGGCGCCCCGCGGCATGCGCTTGCCGCTGCCGCCGGCACCGCACCCGTGCCGCACCCGTGGCAGCGGCGCGCCCGAGCGGGTAACATCTCACGCCTCTTCCGCCAAACGCTGCGACGCGAAGCCCGGCGCGTCGTCACTCCCCGATGATCATCCAGTCGCTGCTCGACACCGACCTCTACAAGTTCACGATGATGCAGGTCGTCCTGCATCACTTTCCCGGCGCGCAGGTCGAGTACCGGTTCCGGTGCCGCAACGCGACCGTCGATCTCACGCCGCACATCGACGAGATCCGCGACGAGGTCCGCGCGCTCACCCGCCTGCGCTTCACCGCCGACGAGCTCGCGTACCTGCGCGGCTGGCGATTCCTCAAGAGCGACTTCGTCGACCTCCTCGGGCTGTTCCAGCTCGACGAGCGCTTCATCACCGTGAGCCGCCTGCCCGACAGCGACCGCGAGATCGACATCACCATCAGGGGGCCGTGGCTGCACACGATCCTGTTCGAGGTGCCGCTGCTCGCGATCGTCAGCGAAGTCTTCTTCCGCAATCGCTGTCCCGACATGGACCTCACCGAAGGCCGCCGCCGGCTCGCGGCGAAGGTCGAGACGATCAACGGCGTCGCGGATCCCGAATTCCGCATCGCCGACTACGGCACGCGGCGGCGCTTCTCGCGCGCGTGGCAGGACGAGGTCGTGCAGACGCTGAAGAACGGCATCGGCGAGAAGTTCGTCGGCACCAGCAACGTGCTGTTCGCGATGCGCCACGGGCTGACGCCGCTGGGCACGATGGCGCACGAATACCTGCAGGCCTGCCAGGCCGTGGGTCCGCGCCTGCGCGACTCGCAGGTGTTCGCGTTCAACACCTGGGCGCGCGAATACCGCGGCGACCTCGGCATCGCGCTGTCCGACGTCTGCGGCATGGACTCGTTTCTCCGCGACTTCGACCTCTTCTTCTGCAAGCTGTTCGACGGCGTCCGCCACGACTCGGGCGACCCTTTCGAGTGGGGCGAAAAGCTGATCGCGCACTACCGGAAGATGCGCATCGACCCGCACACCAAGACGATGGTGTTCTCCGACAGCCTCGACGTTCCGCTGGCGATCCGGCTGTTCGATTACTTTCGGGGCAGGACGCACACCGCGTTCGGCATCGGCACCAACCTCACCAACGACGTCGGCGTCGAGCCGCTGCAGATCGTCGTCAAGATGACGCGCTGCAACGGCCAGCCGGTGGCCAAGATCAGCGACGAGCCGTCGAAGGCGATGGACTACGATCCGTCGTACGTCGCCTACCTGCGCGAGGTGTTCCAGGTCCGGGGCTAGTGGCGCATCGGCGGGTCGGGCGTTCCGCCCACCGGCATCGGCGGCCTCGGTTCGCGCGGCGTGCGACCGGCGACCACCTCGTCGTACACCGGCAGCACCAGCGGCAGCTGCGCCTCGATGGCGGCGATCTGCTCGGCTCCGGCGGGGTGCAGCGCGAGGAAGCCCGGCGGCGACGCGCCGCCTGCCCGCGCGACCTTGCGCCATGCGTCGAGCGCCGCCCGCGGATCGACTCCGGCCCGCGCCATCAGGTCCAGCGCCAGCGTGGCGGCGGCCTTCTCGGCGGCGGTGTCGTAGTGCGCGGTGGCGGTCAGCGCGGCGAGAACGTCGGCCAGCTGCAGCGCCGCGCGGTTCACGTCGGGATCGGCGCGGGTGCTGCCGCGCATGCGCTCGTACGCCGCCGCCGCGTCGCGGGCGTCGTCGCCCGAAAGCGCGTGCGCGATGACGTGGGCGACGATCGCCGCGAACTCGTGATCGGTGAGGCGCATGCGGTCGAACAGACCGCTGCTGATCAGGATCTTCCCCGCCGGCAGGCACACGGCGATCGGCTCGTCGCGCTTGACCACGTTGACCGCCCAGTCCCAGTTCGCCGCCTCCGGGAAATTCCGGCTGACGTAGCCGATCAGCGGCTTCGTGGCGTAGCGGGCGCGCCGGATCAGCTCGGGATCGGTGTTGCGGATGCCCGCGGGGACGGGACGGGTGATCTCCCGCCGGTAGGCGATCTCGGCGGCGCGGGCCAGGAGTTCGGGCTCGACCGACGGCGCCTGCGGCACCGGCGTCTGCGCGGATGCCGCGACCGCGGCGAGCAGCAGCGCTGCGACGGCCAGCAGGCCGCCGCATGGCCGCCGACGAACGCGCTCCGGCAGCCAGTCGAAGCGGCGGCGCGGGCGAAGGCGAACGGGGGAGAGGAGGGCCTGCATCGTGGCTCGGTGCGGCGATGGTCGGAACGCCGAGGGTAATGGCATTGCGCGCTTTCGTCCAGACGACGCCGCCTGCCCGCGCCGCCGGGCGCGCGGCGCCGGCAGCGAAAGCCGCGCCGCCGGGTGCCTTCTGCCCCGGAGACAATCGGCAACGGTTCGGTGTAGAGTTGAGCGGTGGCTACCCACATCCCTGATCCGGCGGCGTCGTCAGCGGCCGCCCCGCCGGCAGGCGGCGCTCCGGCGCAGCGGCAGGACCGCCGCCTTCGCCTCGACGAAATCCTGACGCTGATGGTCGCCGACGGCCTGGTCGCGTCGGGCGACGCCGAGAAGTTCGGCAAGCTGCGTTCGTCGCGCGTCGAGCACCCGCTCGAGATCGTCGCCGAGCAGAAGTGGAAATCGCTCGTCCCGCCGCACCGGCTGCTGGGGCTCGAGTGGCTGGTCGAATGGCTCGCCGGCAAGCTCGGCGTCCGCTACCTGCACATCGATCCGCTCAAGATCGACCTCAACGCCGTCACGCAGTCGATGTCGAACGCGTACGCCGAGCGCTACCGGATCCTGCCGGTCGCCGTCACGCGGGAGAAGCTGACCGTCGCGACGTCCGAGCCCTTCGTCCGGTCGTGGGCCGACGAGCTCGCGCAGATGCTGCGCACGCGCGTCGAGCTGGTGTTCGCCAATCCCGCCGACATCAGGCGCTACCTCGGCGAGTTCTACAACCTCGCGCGGTCGATGAAGAAGGCGCAGGAGAACGCGCCCGGCGAAGTGTCGCTCGCGCGCAACTTCGAGCAGCTGGTCGCGCTGGGCGGCCAGCTCGACGCCAACGACAGCCACGTCATCCACATCGTCGACTGGCTGTGGCAGTACGCGTTCGAGCAGCGCGCTTCCGACATCCACGTCGAGCCGCGGCGCGACATGGGCGCCGTGCGGTTCCGGATCGACGGCATCCTGCACCAGGTGTACACGATTCCCACGCCGGTGCTGATCGCGATGACGTCGCGGATCAAGCTGCTGGCGCGGATGGAGATCGTCGAGAAGCGCCGCCCGCAGGACGGGCGGATCAAGACGGTGACGCCGGAAGGCGACGAGGTCGAGCTGCGGATCTCGACGATGCCGACCGCGTTCGGCGAGAAGCTGGTGATGCGCATCTTCAGCCGCGAGGTGCTGGTTCGCGACTTCAGCGAGCTCGGATTCTCGAGCGGCGACTGGGAGCGCTGGGAACAGATGACGCGGGAGCCGAACGGCGTCATCCTGGTCACCGGGCCCACCGGCTCCGGCAAGACGACCACGCTGTACTCGACGCTGAAGCAGCTGGCGACGCCGGAAGTCAACGTCTGCACCATCGAGGACCCGATCGAGATGATCGAGCCCGCGTTCAACCAGATGCAGGTGCAGCCGCTGATCGGCGTCGATTTCGCGCACGGCGTGCGCACGCTGCTGCGGCAGGACCCCGACATCATCATGGTCGGCGAGGTGCGCGACCGCGAGACCGCCGACATGGCGGTGCAGGCGGCGCTGACCGGCCACCTCGTGCTGTCGACGTTGCACACCAACGACGCGCCGACGGCAGTGACGCGGATGCTCGACCTCGGCGTCCCCCGCTACCTCATCAACTCGACGCTGCTGGGCGTGATGGCGCAGCGGCTGGTGCGCACGCTGTGCCCGCACTGCAAGGCGCCCGCCGAGCCGCCCGACGACGACACCTGGCACGCGATCACCGCGCCGTGGCGCGCCGAGAAGCCCACGCAGGTCATGGGGCCCGTCGGCTGCCTCGAATGCCGGATGACCGGCTTCCTGGGACGCGTCGGGCTCTACGAGATCATGCTGATGTCGCCGGCGATCCGGAAGATCGTCGTCGGCGATTACGACGACGCCAGGATCCGCGACCAGGCGTACAAGGACGGGATGAAGCCGCTGCGCGTCTCCGGGGCGATGAAGGTCGCCGCCGGCATCACGACCGCCGAGGAAGTGGTGAAGGTCGCTCCGCTCGGGTAGCGGCCGTGCAGCGCGGCCGGACGCGGTCCCCCGCCCGGTGCGCGCGGCCGCTTTTCCGGTATCGTATCCTGTCGCAATTCAAAGGGGTCAGGCTTGAATTCAATGGACAAGCGCCTGCGCGCACTCGCCCCCGGCGTTCTCGCAGGGCTGCTGCGCGGGATCGAGAAGGAAGGTCTGCGCGTGAAGCCGAACGGAATGCTCGCCGACACGCCGCATCCGCGAGCGCTGGGGTCGGCGCTGACGCACCCGCACATCACCACCGATTTCAGCGAGTCGCAGCTCGAGCTGATCACCGGTGTCCACGCCGACGTCGACGCCTGTCTTGCCGAGCTGACCGAGCTCCACCAGGTCGTGTACCGGCAGATCGGCGACGAAATGCTCTGGTGCGCGAGCATGCCGTGCTGGCTGCCGGCGGAGGACGACATTCCGCTGGGGCAGTACGGAAGCTCGAACGTCGCCCGGCTCAAGACCGCGTACCGCCAGGGGCTGGCGCACCGCTACGGCCGGCGGATGCAGACGATTTCCGGGATCCACTACAACTTCTCGCTGCCCGACGAGGCGTGGCCGACGCTCCAGGCCGCCGACGCCGACGCGGGCGACGCGGGCGCATACCAGGACCGCGGCTACTTCGCGCTGATCCGCAACTTCCGGCGCCATTCGTGGCTGCTGCTGGTGCTGTTCGGCTCGTCTCCCGCGGTGTGCGGAACGTTCGTCGGCGAGCACCCGCACACGCTGACCGCGTGGGACACGGGAACGCTGATCGCGCCGTACGGGACGTCGCTGCGCATGGGGCGGCTGGGCTACCAGAGCGACGCGCAGGCTTCGCTGGCGGTGAGCTTCAACAGCCTCGGCGGCTATGCGAGGGCGCTCGAGCGTTCGCTGACCGAGCCCTATCCGCCCTACGAGGCGATCGGCGTCTTCGACGGCACCGGCTATCGGCAGCTCGCGACGACGCTGCTGCAGATCGAAAGCGAGTTCTACGGGACGATCCGGCCGAAGCGGCGCATCCGTCCGGGCGAGCGGCCGCTGCGCGCGCTCGGCGAGCGCGGCGTCGAGTACGTCGAGGTCCGCTGCGTCGACATCGATCCCTTCCATCCGCTCGGCATCGACGCCGACGAGATCCGGTTCATGGACATCTTCCTGCTCCACTGCCTGCTGCAGGACAGCCCCGACGATTCGCCGCCGGAAATCGCCGCGATGGCGCGCAACCAGCACCTTGCTGCCGAACGCGGCCGCGACCCGGAGCTTCGGCTTGACCGCGACGGCGCTCGGATCGCGCCGGCCGAATGGGGCGCCTCGCTGCTGCGCGAATGCGAACCCATCGCCGCGGCGCTCGACGACGCGCACGGCGGCACGGCGTATCGCAGCGTGCTGTCCGCCGCCGCGGACGCGCTGCGCGACGCGGCGGCGCTACCCTCGGCGCGTGTTCTCCGCGCGACCGAACGGGACTGCGGCAGGTCGTTCCCGCGCTTCGCGCTGGCGCACTCCGAGCGTCACCGGCGCGCGCTGCTCGACCTCCCGCTTCCGGCGGCGGCGGCGGCGCGTTACGCAAGAATGGCCGACGAATCGCTGGCCGCGCAGCGCGACATCGAGGCGGCGGATACCGTTGCCTTCGAAGTGCATCGCCAGCGCTACCTGGCGCAGGATCTGCTCGGCGGCGCCCATTTCCGGGCGCCGGGCTGACGATCACCGAACCGGGGGTGCGGGATCGGGCCGGCCCTGCGCGGCCGCCGGCGCCGCAGCGTTCAGGGTTTCAGGCGCCCGAACCACTTCCGGTCGTCGTTGCTGAGGTGCATGGCGATGACGTCGTGCGTGAGGATGGAGACCAGCTCGCTGTCCCCCGCCGCGCCTTCGCGGTATTGCGCGAACGCCGCCGAGGCCTTCACGCGCAGCTCCCGGTGGGACGCCGCGTGGGCCAGCGCAAGCGCAGGGCTGTTCGTCCGCAGAAGGCTCTCCTCGCTGCGGAAATGATGGTCGACGTCGTCGCTCAACGTGGCGAGCAGATGCAGGATATCCTCCCGCGATTGCCCGGTCCGCACCGCCTCGACTATCGTCTTGGCGGCCGCGAGCAGCGCGCGGTGCTGCGCGTCGATGACCGGATGGCCGCACACATACTCGGCACGCCAGGCGAAATCGCCGGACACGGGCCGGCCGCTGCGGGGCAGACGGCCGGTCACCGTCGACGGTCCGTTGCGACCGGTGCTCCGGTACGCCTTGCGCATCGTCCACACGGTGGCGCCGGCCGAAACCAGCATCAGCCCGCTGAAAAAGGCCATCGCGTTCTGGAGGACGAGCATGGTGGCCAGACCGGATGTCATGTAGACATACGGAAGAATGTCGTACAACCACTTGGGCTTGTTCCCGTTGAACCACATGGCATCCTCCGACCGCGCTCGATGGGCGCGTCGATCCTGCGGTTCCTGCAGGACCGACGCGCCGCGATCGATATCGCGGGAGTCTGCACCACGCGGCCGGCCTTGCCAAGCGCTGCGCGACAGCGCTCAGGCAGCGCTGCCGGGCGGGGGCGCCGCCGGAGCGAAAATCACCGCAGATAAAGCGGCATCTGGGTGAAGACGCCGTCGACCCGGTCGGGCACGTTGCGGAGTTTCTGCCAAGACCACGACGAGGTGCTCCAGACGAACGGCTGCCCGGCCACCTTGGGCGTTCCGAACAGCATCCAGAAGCCGAGCCCCGCCGGCGAGACATCCAGCGTGCCGGACAGCTTCATGAAATCGCGGACCATGGCGCCGGAGGCGACCTTGGCGTCGACCGAACCGTCGGGAATCTGCTTGGGGAAGGGCGTCTCGCCGTAGCCGAGATCCCAGCGTCCGAAGATGGACAGCGGATTGGCGGGATCGGTGTAGGTGATGACCGCCTTGGCCTGTTCGACGTCGTTCACGCCGGGCAGCAGCTTCTTGAACTGCTGGCGCCTGGCCGGGCGGTTGTCGGTGGACCCCAGGTCCTGCACGACCTGGTAGGACGCCGGGTAGTTGATCCCCATCAGGTAGCTCGGGGTCACCAATTCCGGGTCGTAGTCGGTCGAGCAGGTGCCTCCGGCCGTCGCCTTGGCGGTGACCGAGTACGGCCCGCCGGTCGAACGATAGAAGATGAAGCAGCGATCCGACATCTCCACCAGGCCGGTCTCGCTGTTCTTCACGTCGACCACCATGTAGCCGTTGAGGTAGGTGCCGCTGTTGTCCAGCGAGATGTAATTGAAGAATTCGGTGATCGAGGCGGCGAACTGCTCGGCCAGCGACGCGCGCCAGAACATCCACAGCCCGCTTGCGTTGGTGTTGCTGTGCTCCAGGCGATGCGTCGTTTCGTTGAACATCATCCCCTTGTTGTTGTAGCCGAAGTCGGTGGCCGACCCGATCTGTCCGGGCGTCGGGGTGTTCATCGTGATCAGGTCGCCGTTCACCGCCAGCGTCTGCGTCATGGTCTGCGACAGGAACCCCATCCAGCTGTTGTGCGTCAGGATGATGTCGTTCGCGGTCCGCTTCACGAAGGCCGAGCACTTGTCGGCGCGATCGCCCGGCAACGGCGCGCCGAGTTCGGGAGAGTACGAGATCACGTACGTCAGGTCGTTGTAGGCGTTGATGAAATAGACGTCCATGAAGCTCGGCTTGGCGGTCTCGTAGCCCAGCGTCAGTTCAGCGGGCGTCAGGTAGCTGCCGTCGGGCAGCCAGGCCCCGGAGAAGTCGAGGCCCTGCGGCTGGTCCAGCGTCGCGCCGTGGTAGATCCCGAGCATCCGGAACAGCAGCCGCTTCAGACGAGCGGCGACCACCGGATCGGTCGCCGGCGCTTTCAGGTACTGCAGGAAGGCGCCGTAGTTGATCGCCAGGATGCCCGCGGCCTTCTGCAGTTCCGCCTGCGTCGGCCCCGGCTGCTGGGGAAAGCTGTGCTCCGGATCGGTCAGGTAGCTGTTGTCCCAGGTGTTGTCGCGGGCAGCGGCGATCGTCCCGCCCTGGAGCTTGCCCTGGACGAAACCGGCGCGGTATTCGGCCTTCAGGTCGTTCGCGTCGCGGGAGGCGACGGTCATGTTCAGGATGTTGTTACGGGTCTCGATCACGCCGGAGGCATTGGCGTCGAGGGAGTAGCTGACCAGGTTGTCGGCCGGCGTGTCGCCGCCTCCGCCTCCGCACGCCGACAGCGCCGCCAGCAAGCCGAAACCACCGATCAATAGCCAGAACCGTTTGGTCATGAGGTTCTCCTCAATCATCCGCGAATTCCCGGAGCGGCGCCGGCCCGGTCAGGGCGAGCACTCCTGGAGACAGCCATTTCAAACTACTCCGCGGGGACTCCGGGGATACTGATCGTGATCAAGCCGGCGCTGCGCGCCGGCGACACGCGTCGGCAACTTGATGTCACGGCAACTTGATTGACCCCCGGAACCGGTACGCTTAAGCTGATCGGCCGCCGCGCCCGGTCGCGACACGGCGGCGGAGGGTCGAGGGCTGCCCGGCGCCGCCTTTCGCCCTCCTTTGAACGGCCCGTACGGAAGCCTGCCCCCATTGAGCGCCCCTTCTCGAAATGCTGCCTGCCCATGCGGCAGCGGCAAGCGGTTCAAGTCCTGCTGCGGCGTGCCGGCCCGGGGCCGCGAGCCGGAGGTTTCGGTGACCGACACCATGTTCGCCGCGCTGGCGCGCCAGACCGCCAGGGATCTGGCCGGTGCGGAAGCGCTGTATCGCGAGGTGCTGTCGGTCCGGCCGGAGGAGCCGGACTGCCTGCACATGCTCGGCGTGATCTGTCTCGAAACCGGGAGGACGCGCGAGGCGTTCGCAGCCATTTTCGCGGCGCTGTCGCTCACCGAATGGCAGTTTGCGGCGATGCGACACAATCTGAAGCTGGTCCTGGAAAGCCTGAGGACGGGCACCTCCAGGCATGCCGCGCGGGTGCGCAAGCGGTATCTGGAGTTCTGCTGGGAGCGCGATGCCCGGCGGGAGGACGTCGATCCGCTGGTCAGCATCGTCGTTCCTTCGCATGACCACGCGCGATGGATTCGCGAAGCGCTGGAATCCGTCTACGCGCAGACGTATCGCCGGCTGGAACTGGTCGTCGTCGACGACGGATCCGCCGACGGTTCGCCGGAGATCATCCGCCGGATGCTCGCGGCGTGCCCGTTTCCCTGCCGCTTCGTCGCGCGGGCCAACCGCGGCGCGCACGCGACGATCAACGATGCCGTCGCGCTCGCGTCCGGGGAATACGTCAACGTCCTGAATTCCGACGACCGCTTTCCGGCCGACCGCATCGCCGTCATGGTCGAGCACGTGGCGCGAAGGCAGGCGGACTGGGGCTTCGGGGAGGTCGCCTTCGTCGGCGAGAACGGACAGGCGATCGGCGCCAGGGACGACAGGCACGTCCTCGGCCTGACGGTGAACCTGGCCAGGATGAACGATCGGGAAACGCTGGGTGCAGCGCTGCTCCACTTCAACGGCTCGATCAGCAGCGGCAACCTGTTCGTGCGCAAGGCGTTCTTCGAGGCGCTCGGCGGGATGCGCGACTATCGCTACAACCACGACTGGGATTTCTGCCTGCGCGCGGTCCTCGAGTCCGAGCCGGTGTTTGTCCCCCGCAAGCTCTACGACTACAGGAAGCACGGGTCGAACACGATCAGCGAGCCCGGCGTCGAGGAGCAGTGCGCGCTCGAGCGCGCGCGGTTCCTGCGCGACTACCTCGCCATCGCGACCGCCCCCGGCGTGCCGGCGAATCGCTTCGCGCCGACCGCGGGCACCTGGGGGATGCGCTTCGTCGAGTGGATCCTGGAGAGCGGGCAGGGACCCTTTCTCCCGCGGCAGGCGTGGCGGCAGCTGGCGGACCGGGTCGCGCCTTCGTCCGCAGCCGGCACCGGCGACGCCCAGGACAAGGAGAGCGTTCGCCGCAACGCGCATGCCGCGCTGCTGCGCCACCTCGCGTCGGGGGAGTCGCTGCGCATCCCGCAGGCGCCCGAGGGCACGCTGCCGCGCGTCTCGGTCATCGTCGTCCTGTACAACCAGGCGGGGCTGACGCTGGATTGCCTGAAGGCGCTCAGCCTCTGCCGCGAGTCGGCACTGCAGACGATCGTCGTCGACAATGCGTCGACCGACGAAACGCCGGAACTCATGGCGCGCGTCTCCGGCGTGCGCTACGTCCGCAACGCCGGGAACCTGCACTTCCTCGAAGCCGTCAACCAGGCTGCGGCAATCGCCACCGGCGAGTTCCTGCTGCTGCTGAACAACGACGCCGTGCTCGACGCCAACGCGCTGACGCGTGCCGTTCGCCGCCTGGAGTCTTCGGCGCGCATCGGCGCGGTCGGCGGCAAGGTGCTGCTGTACGACGGTTCGCTGCAGGAGGCGGGCTGCATCGTCTGGAGCGACGGAAGCTGCCTCGGCTACGGCCGCGGCATGGATCCCGAGGACGGTCCGTATCAATTCGTGCGCAACGTCGATTACGTTTCCGGGGCGTTCTTGCTCACCCGCCGGTCGCTGTTCGAGGAGTTCGGGCGGTTCGACTCGCGGTTCGCTCCCGCGTACTACGAGGAGACCGATTACTGCGTGCGCCTGCAGGAGGCGGGCTTCGACGTCGTCTACGACCCGTCGGTGCAGATACGCCACGTCGAGTTCGGCAGTTCGGCCATCGGCCAGGATGCGCTCGAATTGCAGACCCGCAACAAGTCCCGCTTCGTCGACAAGCACCGGTCGTTCCTGGCGCGGCAAGCCCCGCCGCGGCTCGCCGACGCGCTCGGCGCGCGGCAGCGTCGGCCGGCGGGATCCAGGCGAATACTGATCCTCGACGATCGCGTTCCGCACCTGCATCTGGGCAGCGGCAACCCGCGGGCGAACCTGATCGTCCGGCTGCTGGCCGAGCAGGGCCACGAGGTCACGTTCTACCCGATGTCGACGCCGCACGACGACTGGCACGCGGTCTACCGGAGCCTTCCGGACACGGTGGAGGTGATGCTGGACCGCGGCGTTGCCTGCCTTGCCGACTTTCTGGCATCCCGCCGCGACCATTACGACGTGCTGCTCGTGAGCCGTCCGCACAACCTGGAGACTCTCAGGAACGTGCTGGCGGCGAACCCGCAGCTGTTCGCTTCCGGTCAGTGGCAGATGCCGCCTCTGATCTACGACGCCGAGGCGGTGGTCTCGCTGCGCCAGCGGATCGAGGCCGAACTGGCGGGGCGCCCGCTGGCCGAATCCGTCGCGGCCGCAGCGCTGGCGTCGGAGCTGTCGCTGGCCGAGGACGCCCGGCTCGTGCTGGCGGTATCCGACGCGGAGGCCGAGCATTTCCGCGGGTCCGGAAAGGCCGAGGTCGTCGTGCTGGGGCACGGCCTCGCGCAGCGGCCCACCGCCACCGCGTTTGCCGACCGCAGCGGCTTCCTGTTCGTCGGCGCCATGCACAGCGACGAGTCCCCCAACGCCGACAGCATGCGATGGTTCGTCCGGCAGGTGTGGCCGCTGATTCGCGCCCAGCTGGGTGAAGGCGTCGAGCTCGACATCGTCGGTCCCTGCCATGCGGACAGCATCCGGGCGCTGGGCGGCGGCGACGTCCACGTCCACGGCGCCGTGGCGTCGCTGGACGATTTCTTCGAGCGGGCCCGCGTGTTCGTCGTCCCCACCCGCTTTGCCGCGGGGATCGCGCTGAAGGCGCAGGAGGCCGCCTCGCGCGGCGTGCCGATGGTGGTGACGCCGGTGATCGCGGAGCAGTTGCGCTGGGACGACGCGGTGCTGTCCGCCGGCGGCGCGGCGGAGTTCGCCGGGCACTGCGTCACGCTCTACCGCGACGAATCGGCATGGACGCGCCTGCGGACGCTGGCGCTGCAGCGCGCCGAACTCGATTGCAGCGTCGACCGGTTCCGGGCCACGCTGCACGCCGCCGTCGGCGCCGCGTGCAGCCGCCCGCAATCGGCAGGCGCGGTCGATGGCGCCTGAACCGCCGCGACGGGCTTGCCGGCCGAAGGCTGCGGAAGCCGGGTCGGGCGATGCCGGCCGACGACCCGCAGCCCGAGCGCGCCGGATTCGTGCTACGGTCCGATGCGATCAATCGTGGAGAACAGGGGCATGAAGCCGATCCGCAGCAATGCACGCGACGCCCTCGCTGTCGCGTTCCTCGCTTTGGCGCTTGGCGGCTGTGCTGCCGGAACCTCCGCCACGGCGACCGATCCCGCCGCCAGGCAGGAGGTCAACAGGGAGAAGCAGAAGGCGCTCACCGAGATGCTGGAGGAAGGCAAGCGGGATTAGGGCGCCGGCCTTCCGACGGGCAACCGCGCGCGCAGCGCCTCGAGCGCCCGATAGTGAGGCATGGCGTGCGCCTCGACGGCGGCGCGCAGCGCCGTGCTCGCCTCCCGCTGCTTCCTTGCCGAGTCGGGCTCGAACGGGAACCGCGGCGCCTTGGCATCGCGCCGCGTCGCGGGGCGCATTTCTTGGAGCGAGAAGGCGTCCGTGTCGATGCCGAAGGTGGTCGCCAGAGTCCCGCTCACGATCGCCGGCAGTTCGTCGTAATTCACCGGTCGGCCGCCAGCCATGGCGGTGCAGTGCAGGGCGCCCGCCTCCAGGATTCTGCCTAGCGTTCGTGCGACGTACTCTTCGCGGGGCATCCGAAGCGCCGCCTCCAGCGGCACCAGCGCCGCCGCGGGATTCAGCATTCCCGGCACCAGGTGCATGCCCGGCCTGCGCCACTGCGACGCGGCAATCTCGACCGGATCGCGATAGAGAAAGATCCAGGGCGTATCGGGAAAGGCCCGCCGGATCAACGGCAGATTGACGACGTTCCAGGCATCGAACTTGACGATGAAGCGTGCTTCGGCGCCGGTCCGCGGCTGGGCCAGTGCCGACACCAGCGCCCGCAACCAGGTCACCCGGACGCCGCCGTCGAAGTCCGGCAGCGCCGGACTCCTGTTCAGCAGCAGGTCGAGCATCGTCGGCTCGGATACCACGACGTGCGTCTCGAGGCTCGTCAGCATCTGCGTCATCAGCGTCGAGCCGCAGCGGGAGGCGTGGAACACGAACGCCGTAGGCGCGATTCCCGGGCGCTCCCGCGCCAGCGCGACCAGCGCCTCGATCGGGGTCTGCCGGCGGAAAGCCCGATTGAAGGGCAGCTTCAGCGCCGAGTCGATCGTGTCGCGGAAGAAGGGCAGTTCGAAGCGACGCGGTCCGAGATGGCACCAGTCGACCATCAGCGACTGTCCGCCCGGAAAGACGCGTATCGGAACCCAGCCGTCGAAGCGACTCACGCCAGCCATTGGCTCATCCATTCGCTGCGCCCCGCGGCCAGCGCTGCCCGCACGTCCGCGGCATCAAAGCGAAACCCGGCGGCCAGACCTTCCGCGACGGCGGCAGCGGCGAAGGCTTCGTCGCCGGTGATGGCGCGCAGCCGCGAGCCGAGACCATCGTCGGACCAGACCCGTTCGCGGAAGCGCGCAAATTCCCCGGCCCCGCAGGCGGCCGATCCCGCGGCGATGGTCATGATGGCGCAGGTCCTCGACTTGAAGCCGCCGGCGAGTGGCGGCGGTTGACCGGCACGACGGTGCCCCGGATACTCCGGCTCGCGTGACCTGGACACGTGTTCGTTCCCGCGGGAGGAAGCGACTTGGTGGGTGCCCGTGGCCTGGATGCGTTCACGCTCAAGATTGTGGCCCTCGCCGCCATGACCGTCGATCACGTCGGCGCTCTGCTCTATCCCGAGGCGCTCTGGCTGCGGGTCATCGGCAGGCTGGCCATGCCGATCATCGCTTTCCTCCTGCTCGTGGTCGTGAGCGCGCTGGTCTTCGTCGGCGTGAGTGCCGGGACCGGCGACAACAGCTATGCGGTCATCAACGCCATCAACCTGGGCTGCGCATTGGCGCTTCCGCTCCTCCGCGGCTACGACGGCCGGCGCGGACGCGACTTCCGATACTTCTTCTATGCGTACTATCCCGCTCACCTGCTCGCGCTGTGCGCGATCAGGGCGCTCTGGTTCTGAGGACGCGCGGGCCTTGCATTCGATTCCCGTTGCCGGCACCGGGAAACCGCCCTACACTTCGGCCACCATGCCGACAGCCCAGCCATGCAGATGCGCGCCTGAAGCGCAGGATCGAAGCGCCGACCATCGGTCGCGCCGACTCCCCCGGCTGCTCCTTGCCTGCGTCGCGGTCGTCGCCATGCTGCTGCCGCTCGCCGCCTCGGCGTCCGGGATGCAGATGTTCGTCAAGACCATGACCGGCAGCACGATCACTCTCGACGTCGACGAAAGCGACACCATCGCGACCGTCAAGGCGAAGATTCAGGAGAAGGAAGGCATTCCTCCCGATCGGCAGACGCTGATCTTTGCCGGCGAGGTGCTCGTGGACAATCGCACGCTCGCCGACTACAACATCCAGAAGGAATCGACGCTGCATCTCGTCGTCATTCCGCTGGCTCAGCCGGTTCCTGCCCTGGGCGGGCTGGGTGCCGCGGGCGCGGCCCTGCTGCTCCTTCTGGCCGGTTTCGGCCGCCTGCGATGGCGGCCCGGAATGCCTCCGCGCGGCAGTTAGCATCGGCTGAGCGGTCGCGCCCCTCCCGACCCCCTCAGGCTATCGGGGGAGCGATCGGCGACGACGGCGCCGTTCCGATCGGGCGCCGTGCCGTCGCTCGCCGTCGCACGCCCGACCCGGTCGAGCCAGATCGTCACCTCGGTGCCGGCGCCGGGCGCACTGCGGACGTCGATGCGACCGCGGTGGAGGTCGACGATCTCCTTGGCGATGCACATTCCGAGTCCGATCCCCGGGAGCTTGCCGGAGATGTCGCCACGGTAGAAGCGCTCGAAGCAGCGCGCCTGCTGCTCGGGGGTCATGCCGATGCCGCGGTCGCGAATCCCGATGCCGACCCTGCGCGCGCCGTCGTCGGCCACCGCACGGCAGGAAACGGTCACTTCGCCGCCTTCGGGCGAGCACCTGTACGCATTCGCCAGCAGGTGGGTGACGGCGAGCTGAATCCTCGCCCGGTCCGCGCTCACCCACAGCGGCGCCTCGGGCAGCAGCACCACGGGAGGCTCGCGGCCGTCGGGCAATTCGCAGGCCGATGCCGCGCCGGCCGCCGCTTCGGCCAGGTTCATCGTCTCGAACGCGAAGTCTCGGCCCCGACGCGCGTCGAGCTCGACCAGTTCGACGAGTTCGTCGATGATCGACGCCAGAACCTTCGCCTGGCGATGCGCCGTGGCCAGCAGCTCGCGGCCCTGCTCGCGGTCGAGTTCGTGCGTCAGCAGGAGTTCGGTGAAGCCCATGACGCTCGTCATCGGCGTGCGCAGCTCATGCGCCGCCACCACCATGAATTCGCCCTTCAGCCGGGCGACCTCGATCTCGTGGCTGACGTCGTGGAGGTAGAGCACCTGCGACACGGTGCCGGCGTCGCCCTGCCGCAGCCTGACCTCGAGCACACGGCCCGGGGGGCGCGCCAACTCGATCAATTCGCGGTCGGCTTCGGCGCGTCCCGGCGGCGGCAGGCGTGATGCCAGCGCGTGGATGCCGCGGAAGCGGGCCGACGCAACGCACAGGTCCGCCAGCCGTTCCGAGAACGCGGCTTCGTCGTGCCCGATCACCGCGTCTTCGGCCAGCCCGGTCATGCCCGAGAACGACGGAGAGACGTCGCTGACCCGGCGGTCGCGACCGAAGGAGACGAAGCCGTCCGGCGACAGTGCGAAGATGGCGTCGAGCTGCTGCACGCGATCGGTCAGCTGCGCCGTGCGCTCGGCGACCGTCTGCTGCAGCTCGTCGCGCTGCGCCTCGACCTTCCTGCGCAGATGCTCGCGCTCGAGGAGGTTGCGGAGCCTCTGCCGCGCGACGTCGGCGTTGATCGGCTTGGTGATGTAGTCGACGGCGCCCAGAGCGAGGCCGGCGCTTTCGGCGCCGCTCTCGGTGAGAGCGGTGACGAAGACCGCCGGGATGTCGCGCAGCCGGGGGTCGGCCTTGAGCCGGCGGCAGGTCTCGTAACCGTCCATTTCCGGCATCATCACGTCGAGCAGGATGAGGTCGGGCGGCGTGGCTTCCGCCAGCGCCAGGCCCATCGCGCCCGAGGTGGCGATTCGAAGATCGAACTCGGATGCCAGCGCAGCCCCCAGCGTCAGCAGATTTTCCGGCGTGTCGTCGATCGCCAGAATGTTGGGTCTCGGCCCGATCCCTGGATCCGCAGCGGTCATGCGCTCTCCTCCCATGCGTAAGTCGCCGCCATGCGGCGCAGGTGTTCCAGCGCCAGGTCGAAGCGCATGGTCTTCAGCAGGCATCCGGTTTCGTCGATCTCCGCGGCCAGGGCCGTTCCGGCGACAGCTTCCTGCAGGGCTCTGAAGTGGCCGATGGCATCGAACGAATTTCGCGCGAGCAGAGGCAGGAGCTCCTCCACCAGAGCGGCCACGCGCGCGACGTCCACGGACTTGCCTGCAGCCGCAGGCAGGGCGGGCGCATCGGCGGCGGGTGCCGTTGCCGGCAGCCACCTGTCGAGCGCGGCCACCAGGGCATCGAAGGCAATCGGTTTGGTCAGCACATCGTCCATCCCGGCTGCCAGGCAGCGCCGCCGATTCTCGACGAACGCATCCGCGGTCAGGGCGACGATAGGGCGACGCCGCTGCCCGGTCTCTTTCTCCCAGCACCGTATCCCTTCGGTGGCGCCGTAGCCGTCCATACGCGGCATCTGCACGTCCATCAGGATGAGGTCGGCCGGTTCGCCCTGGATGACGACGTCGAGTGCCTGCCGACCGTCCACCGCGAAGGCGGCGCCCAGGCCGAGCTTGCGCAGCAGGAGTCCGATCACCGCCCGGTTGCCCGGATGGTCCTCGACCACCAGCACCCGGCCCGAGAATCGCGTGGCCACGCCGCTCGAGACGGTGCCCGCGCGGGGGGAGGGCTGCGCCTCGCCGATGTCACCTGCCGCCAGGCCGGCGCGGATGCGAAACCAGAAACGCGACCCGTGTCCGGCTTCGCTCTCGACGCCGACGTCGCCCCCCATCAGGCGGGCGAAACTGGCGACGATGGACAGCCCGAGCCCGCTGCCGCCGTAACTGCGGGTGATGCTGCTGTCGGCTTGCGAGAACGGCTGGAACAGGAGCCGCTGCTCGCTCGGCGCGATGCCGATTCCGCTGTCGGCGACGCTGAATTCGAGCACCGCTGTCCCTTCGTTGCACCGGATTTCGCTCGCCTCGATGCGAATCTGCCCCTGCGCGGTGAACTTGACCGCGTTGCCCACCAGGTTGGAGAGCATCTGGCGCAGTCGGTGAGGGTCGCCCACGTAGCGCCGCGGCGCCCGGCTCCAATCCGTTTCGATGCGCAGGCCCTTGCCGCGGGCGATCTCGGCGAACAACCCCCGCACTTCGCCGATGATCTGGCCGGGCTCGAAGGCAACGGCTTCGAGGTCGACCTTGCCCGCCTCGATCTTGGAGATGTCCAGGATGTCGTTCAGCAGCGTCAGCAGCGTCTGGCCGGAGCCGAGGATGGTGCGCGCGTAATCCAGCCGTTCGGCCTCGGAGATGTTCGGCACCAGCAGCACCTGCGCCATGCCCAGGATGCCGTTCATCGGCGTGCGGATCTCATGGCTCATCGACGCCATGAAGCGGCTCTTGGCGAGGTTGGCGAACTCGGCCGCGGCTTTGGCCTGGCGCAGATCCTCCTCGAGTTGCTTGGCTCGGGTGATGTCCATCTTCGCCGCCACGTAGTGGGTGACGCATCCGTCGATCCCGCGCATCGGCGAAATGACGGCGGACTCGATGTATTCGCTGCCGTCCTTGCGCCGGTTGTGGAACTCTCCCCTCCACGTCCGTCCGTCGATCAGCGCATCCCACAGCGCCGCGTAGGTCGCCGGCGGGGTCTTGGGGGTGCGCAGGAACCGCGGGTTCTGGCCGATGACCTCGTCGCGGCGATAGCCCGTGACTTGCAGGAACGCATCGTTCACGTACTCGATCTCGGCCGCGAGATTGGTGATGACGATGCTCTCCGCGACCTGCTCGAGGGCCCGGGAAAGCTTCCGGATGTTCGCGGAGGCGGCCCGTTCGACATCCTCGGCGCGCTTGCGCTCGGTGACGTCGCGTGCCAGGACGATGAAGCTCCGGTCGTGATCCTCCTTGCGTGCCTTGGCGGCGACCGAGAGCTCGAACCAGTGCACTCCGCTCGGCAGCTGGAGCGCGTAGCTCCTTCCCCTCGACACGCCATTGCTCGCCGCGTCGTCGAGCGCGGCTGCAACGACGTGCGCCACTTCGGATGGGATGAGGTCGGTGAACTTCTTCCCCAGAATTGCCTCGCGCGGCGCTGCCAGCAGGTCGTCCCGCGAAGAATGGTAGTCGCGGATCGCACCATCCGGTCCGACCTCGAACATCAGGTCGGGCAACGCGTCGAGCGTGGCCTGGAGCTTGTCCCTGGCGGCGCGAAGGGCCTCCTCGCTCGTGTGCAGATCCTCGGCCTGCGCGCGGACTTGCTGCTCCGACCGTCGCAGTTGCCTGAATTCCGCGAAGAACTCGGCGTGGCGGCTCAAGTTCCGCAAGCGGTTGCGATAGCGGTTCTGCGCAAGCTGCAAACGCTCCCTCCACACCGCTTCCGCGTCGTCGCTGCGCCCCTCGAGGTGAGCCAGCTTGATCCGGAGCTCCAGGATGCGGTCGATGGATCGGTCGACCAGCTCCGGCTGCGCATTGGCGGCCGCCCGATCCAGCAAGGCGGCTGCCTCGGTGTAGCGGCCGGTCTCGATGACCAGTCCGGCGTAGCTGACCGCCAACTCGACCTCCGTCTGCGGAAACGAGTCGGCCATCCGCAGGCCTTGCGTGAAGGCCGCCTCGGCTTCGACGAAACGGCCGAGCAGGCACAACGCGTTGCCCTGGTTGCATAGCACCTCGCCGCGGACGTGCGCCAACCGCTGCGCATCCGCGCCGGACACGGCGTCGGCGCTCTCCAGCGCCGAGACTGCGTATTGCAGCGCCCGCTGCGCCAACTCGGACGCTTCTGCGCCAGGCGTTCCGTTTCGCTGCGCCCTGAGGATCTGGCAGTACGACAGGTTGCTCAGTGCCATCACGCCGGTGATGTTCGGCTCGCGCTCGCACAGCGACAGCACCGTGGAGAAACACTCGGAGGCACGGTCGAGCTCCTCGGCACACCCCAGCAGCGCACCCTTGTTGCCATACGCGACGATCAATAGCCGATGGTCGCCGCACTCCTGCGCGTCC
This sequence comes from uncultured beta proteobacterium, assembly GCA_903912485.1. Lineage (GTDB taxonomy): Bacteria > Pseudomonadota > Gammaproteobacteria > Burkholderiales > Casimicrobiaceae > CAIWHR01. The sequence continues at coordinate 21,650 of CAIWHR010000418.1, forward strand.
TCGATGCCGATCTCGCACCACTCGAGACCCCGCTCGAAATCGCCGAGCAGGCCGAGAGAGAAGCCGACGGAGGCATATACCCACCCGAGTAGCGGTCGATAGCCCGCGTCCTCCAGCAGCGAAATGCCGGCGATGGCTTCGATCAGCCCCTCGGTCTGCCTCCCCGCGTCCGCAGCAGCGCGCCAATCGACCAGCGCCTTGCAGCTCTCGACGATCCGACGCTCGTCGGCGCCGCAGGAAGCGAGCAACTCGCGCGCCCGGTCGACCGCCTCGGGGATCCTGCGGTCGCGCGACAGTTCAAGTACGGCCGCAACCGAAACGTCAGGCATTTTCATCGCTCTGCGCATGGTCTTGGGCAGGCGTCCCGTTGTGGCGAATTCCGCAGGGGCGCCGTTCATACGTTCTCATTCACGGCCGAAGCCACTTCCTCCGCGGCTGATGCACACTCGATCAGTCCGTAAGTCTGCCGGCGCAGGAAGCGGCCCGACGTTCGCAGCATGCAACAGCAGGACGGGCGGGCAGGGACTGCTCATGGACGCGCTATCGTAGTCCTAATATCGCAAGAAGTGCACTTATTTGAAAATTTTCGGCAACCCGCCCCACGCAGCGAGGCCCCGCGGTGGAACCGCCCCTTGCCGGCAGTCCGCACGCTGTCACGACCTGGGTCGCGGCTTGACAGGAAATGATGGAAATTAGTATGAAGTGATAGGAAATGATAGGCTCGCCGACGTCGCCCTCGTATGATTCCCCCCGGTGGCGGTTCCCCGCAAGGCAGGCCGATCGGGGTTCGTCATCGCAACCATCATTCGAAAGGCGAGAGCGGGAGCCTGCGCGAAGCAACGTCGGCTCGAGCTCGCAGGCGCCGGGAACCGCTGCTACGGCGTGCTTGCTGCGCCCGGGCGCGCGGCTCCCGGGCCGCGCCCGAGTGCCAAGTGCAGCGGCGGATGATCCGGCTCTGCCCCGCCCCACAACCCACCGAGAGAGCCCCAATGTCGTCGATCACCGTGCGCCGTATCGCGCTCGCCGCCTCAGCCGCGGCTGCGCTCATCGTTGCGGTGGCCATGCCGGCCGCTGCACAGCAGCCAACGTCGGCGCAGTCGAGCGCGATCAAGCAGGCCTGCCGCGCCGATTTCCAGGCGCGCTGCGCCGGTGTGCCGGCGGGTACTTCAGCCGCGCTCGCCTGCTTGCAGCAGAACGCGGCGCAGGTGTCGCCGGGCTGCCAACAGGCGCTGCGCGCGGTCCAGGGCAGTGCATCGGCGCCTGCCGCCGCAGTGGCGGCACCCGGCGGCAGCGCCAAGCCCGCCGCGCCGCGCGCCGCGGCAGCCAAGCCGGTCGCCGGCACGTGGCCGCACACCGTTGATACCGGCGCCGGCGTAGCCACCGTCTACCAGCCCCAGGTGATCGCGTGGCCCGAACGGCAGACGCTCAACGCGCGCGCGGTCATCGGCATCACGCCGAAAGGCGCGAGTGCACCCATGCTCGGCACGATGGAAATGGCGTTTGCCACTTCCACCGACCTCGCAAACCGGGTCGTGACGCTGTCCGAGGCACGCCTGGTGTCGACGCACTTCCCTTCGCTGGAAGCCGCCCGGGCTGCCGCGATCGGGGAGCGTATCCGTGACGCGCTCTCCCGGATGGGCAACAAGGAAGTGCCGCTCGACAGCTTGCTGATCAGCCTCCGCCAGCAGTCCGAAAAGCCGCCCGAAATCGCGGTGAACAACGATCCGCCCGCGATCTACTACAGCGACAAACCGGCGAGCCTGCTGGTGTTCGACGGCGAACCGGTCCTCGCGCCGATCGCCGGCTCTCCCCTTTCGTTCGTGGTCAACACCAACTGGGACGTGTTCAGGGACGCGGGCAGCGGTGCCTGGTACTGGCTCAACAACGGTGTGTGGTTCACGTCGGGCAGCATCGGGGACCGCTGGCGACCGGCGGCCAAGCTGCCGCCGGCACTGCTTGCGCTGCCCAACGACCGGAATTTCGCCGACGTTCGCAAGTCGATTCCGGGGAAGACGATCGCCACCAAGGACGCGCCCGCGATCTTCGTCTCGACCAGGCCGGCCGAGATTGTCGTGACGCTGGGTCCGCCGCAGTACGCGGCCATTCCCGGCACCGTGCTGCAGTACGTGGCGAACACAGGAGCCGCACTGTTCCGTGACGGTGCCGACGCGCACTTCTATTTCCTGGTTTCCGGTCGCTGGTTCGCCGCCGCCTCGCTCGCCGGACCCTGGATCTATGCGACGCCGACTCTCCCCGCCGATTTCGCGCGCATCCCCCCCGGCAGTCCGCGCGGCTTCGTGCGGGTGTCGGTACCCGGCACGCCGGAGGCGCAGGAGGCGCTGCTGTTCGCTCAGGTTCCGCAACAGGCCACGCTGAGCAGGGCGGCCGCGAAGGTCGAGGTGACCTATGCCGGTGTGCCGAAGTTCGAGCCGATACCGGGAACGTCGATGCTCTACGCGGTGAACACGCCGTTCAGCGTCATCCAGGCCGCGGGCGCGTACTACGCGTGCTACCAGGGCGCGTGGTTCAACGCGCCCACGCCGACCGGGCCGTGGGTGCCGGCGGCGGCGGTGCCGGGCGTGATCTACACGATTCCGCCCGGCAGTCCGCTCTATCCGGTCACCTATGTGCGAATCTACACGGCCACTCCCACCACGATCACCTACGGCTATACGGCCGGCTATACGATGGGCTACGTGAGCGCGGGCGTCGTGGTGTACGGCACGGGCTGGTACTACCCGCCGGTGATCGTGCCCGGCCCGATGCCGGTCTACTACCCGTACCCGTACTCGTACGCGAGCGCTGCCTACTACAACCCGGCCACCGGCGCGTGGGCGCACGGCGGCGAGATCTACGGGTCCTACGGTGGCGCGGCGCAGGCCGGCACCGCCTACAACCCGGCCACCGGCGCGTGGGCCCACGGCGCCGCGGTGTACGGCCCCAACGGCGGTGCCGGCGCGGTCTCGGCGTACAATCCCGGCACCGGCAGTTACGCCCACGGCAGCGCGGTGTACGGGCCCGACGGCGCCTCGGCCAACGCGAGCTGGTACAACGCGCGCACCGGCGTGTCGGGAACGACCAATCAGAACAGCAACGCCTACGGTCGCTGGGGGTCGAGCACCGTCACCACGCAGAACCAGACCGTTCACACCCAGAGCCAGAGCAACGCACAGGGTTCGGCGGGCTCGTTCAGCTCCAGCACCGGGGCCAAGGGCGCAGGCGTTTCGGGCGCCGACGGCAACAGCGCAGGCGCGGTGAAGACCGCCAACGGCAACGTGTACGCGGGCGCCGACGGCAATGTCTACAAGAAGACCGACGACGGCTGGCAGAAGTACGACAACGGCTCGTGGAACTCGGCGCCGAAGCCGGCGTCGGAGAGCGCGAGCACGGCGCAGCAGCGCACGACGCAGACAACGCAGGGCGGCGGCGACTCCGGCCCGCGCTCCGGGGGTTCGAGCCAGCTCGATAGCGACCACGAAGCGCGAACGACGGGCGGTCAGCGTCAGCAGCAGGCAGGTGCGGCGCGCGGCGGCGGTGGAACCCAGCGCGGCGGCGGATTCCGGCGCTGAACATCGCCGCTCGCCCGCCGCGCGCGAAACTGCGCACAACCCTTCAACAACCCGAGGAGCACCCGCCATGATCAGAAGCCGCGTTCGTCCCGTCATCGTCGTCATCGGCATGTCCGCGCTGTTCGCGACGCAACTCGCCCAGGCGCAATGGGTGATGGTGGCCAAGCGCGCGATAGGCAAGGTCGAGCAGATGTCGCAATCGCAGCCGAACGGCGCGAGCTACGATGCGGCCGCGGTGATGATCGAAGCGCCCGCCGACAAGGTGTACGCGGCGGTGGTGAACGGCGTGCGGAACAAGGAGGGCGTCAGGGTCACCAGCGAAGACGCGCCGAAGCGCTCGATCCAGTTCACGAACGGCACGCAGATCGCGGGCATCAAGGTGAGCATGCTGGGCGACAACCTCTCGCACCTGCTCGTGTCCTCCGCGCACACCGGACCGGACTCCAACGCCGCGGCCATGGTGTCGGACAGCATCCTGCGCGTGTGCAAGGAAATGCAGGTGGAGTGTTCGCGCGCGACCCAGTAGCCGCGCATGCCGGTCAGGCGGAGCGAAGGCTCGGCTCCGGCGCATCGGCGAGGGGATGTGCAGGCCTTCGGGCATCCGGAATCGACACGCGGCGACGGAGTGCTTGACGCGCACCGGCCGGCGCGGCACATTCGACCCGTACCGCACAGCGTCGGCCCGGCGCCGCGGAGCATCGGATCGGTCGCGACGTGGTCATCAATCTCCCCGCATGGCTGCTGGGGGCGCTCGTCGCCCTGGCGGTGCCGGCATTCGCCGCCGACGATCTGATCGAATCGCGCGGCCTGCTCGAGGATCCGGGCGGGCGCCTCGCGATCGGCGACGTCGTCGCGTCCGACTTCGAGCCGGGCGGCCGCCTGCTGGCGAAGGGCTACACCGATGCGGCCCTCTGGCTGCGGCTGAAGCTGCGCGCCCCCGGGGGCGACGGCGGCGTCGTGCTGCGCATCGAGCCGATGCAACTCGACGACCTGCGCCTCTACGGACAAGGCCCGGACGGCTGGAGCGAGCGCGTCGGCGGCGACCGGCACCCGTTTGCGCAGCGCGAGAGCAGCGATGTCGCCGCCACCTTTCTCGTGCACCCCGATCCGCGCGAGGGCAGCGTCTACTACCTGCGGCTGCACACGACCAGCACCGCCGTCCTGCGGGTGATGGGGCTGGCCTCCAGGGACGCGGGCGAAGCCGCCGGCCGCGCGCACCTGCTGTCCGGGCTCTACCTCGGCGTGATGGGCGGGATCGTGCTCTGGGTCGCCCTGCAGCACGGCCTGATGCCCCCGTTGCTGTGGCGCCGATTCCTGGCCTGGCAGGGCAACAGCTTCGCGATGAGCTTCTGCCTGATGGGGTTCGCGTCGAAGTACCTGTTCCCGGAGCTGCCGCTGCTTGCGGACGCGCTGACGAGCCTGCTGATCTGCGCGCAGACCGTCCTTGCTTTCCGGTTCAACCAGGCGCTGCTGGACAGGTTCGGTGCGCCGAGCTGGCTGGCGCGGGTCGGCCGGGGGCTGATCCCCGCCTTCATTGCCATGGCGGCGGCGATCCTGTCCGGCCATCCCCGACCGGTGCTGCAGCTGAACCTGATGCTGGCCCCCGTGCTCGCGCTGCTGCTGACGGTCGCCGCGTTCCGGCTCGGTCCGCTGCCGCGCAGGATCCGGCGGCTGCTCATCGGCAGCTATACGCTGGTCCCCTTGCTGGTGGTGGTCACGATGCTGCCGCTCTTCGGCCTGGCGCTGACCGATTGGTTCACGCTCTACGGGTGGACGGTGCGCAGCGCCGTGGCCGCGCTGCTGCTGGCGCTGCTGCTGCGCTACGTTGCAGCGCAGGCGAGCCAGGACCTCGTCGCCATGCAGGCCGAGGCGCTGGCTTCCCGCCGGCTCGCCGAGTGGGAGCGCCGCGAGCGCGAAACCCAGGGCCGGTTCGTCGACATGCTGACGCACGAACTGCGCGGGCCGCTGTCGGTGATACGGATGGCGATCAGCTCGCTGAAGGGCGGGCTGGCCGGGGACCCCGCCGAAAGCGGTGCGCGGCTCGCCGCCATCGGTCGCGCCGTCGCCGACGTCAACGCGATCGTCGAGCGCTGTGCCGACGCCAACCGTATCGATCAGGGCGGGTTCGCTCCGCAGGTGGCGCGCTGCTCGGTCGCAACGCTGCTGAACACCGTCCTCGCCGGTCGCGCCGATGCCGGACGAGTCGACCTCACCGTCGAACCGAGCGCGCCGGACGTCGAGACCGACACCCGGCTGCTCGGCATCGCCGTGGGCAACCTCGTCGACAATGCGCTCAAGTACGCGCCGGCGTCGGCCCGCGTGAGGGTCGACGTCGCCGCGTGCAGTGCCGCGGGCGCCGCGGCAACGCCGGGGGTCGGCATCGAGGTCAGCAACGCGCTGGCCGACGGCGATTTCCCCGATCCGCAGCAGATCTTCCAGCGCTACTACCGCGGTCCGCAGGCGCACGCGAAGACCGGCACCGGGCTCGGGCTGCACCTCGTCCACGCGATCGCCAATCTGCTCGGCGGCGCCGCCAGCTATCGTCCCGCGACGGGCAGTGTCACCTTCGCGCTGTGGGTGCCGCTGCGCCTGCCGTGACCCGCCGGAACTCGCACCCGTCGTGAACCCTGCCCCGTCCGCCGCACTGCGGGTGATCGTCGTCGAGGACCACGATCTGCTGCGCGAGGAGATCGTCCACCATCTGCGCCAGCAGGGCTTTGCCGCGGAAGGCGCGATGTGTGCGGCCGATCTCGACGAACGGCTGGCGCAGGGGGGCGCCGACGCCGTCGTGCTCGACCTCAACCTGCCCGGCGAGGATGGCCTGTCGATCGCCCGGCGCCTGCGCCAGGCGATGCCGCAGATCGGCATCGTGATGCTGACGGGGCGCGGGGGCGTGCCGGACCGCGTGCGTGGCTATGAGAGCGGCGCCGACATCTACCTGCCGAAGCCGGTCGGCGGCGAGGAGCTGGTCGCCGCCCTCGGCAGCCTGCACCGGCGCATCGCGCCGCCGGCACCGGAGCCGTGGCAGCTGGACCGCGCCGCGCGGCGGCTGACCGGACCCGCGGGACGCGCGGTCGCGCTGTCGGACCGGGAGGCGACGGTGATCGCCGCTCTGGCGTTGGCGCCTCAGCGCACGCTCGAGACGCCGGCCCTGCTGCTGCTCGTCGGCGGCGACGACGAGGAGTTCGAGAAGTCGTATCTGGAGAACCTCCTCAGTCGGCTGCGCCGCAAGCTGGCCGACCTGGCGACCGATCCTGCGCTGCCGACGGTCAGGGTCGTGCGCAACGTCGGCTACCAGCTCTGCCTGCCGGTCGAAGTGCGCTGACGGGGCTCGCTCGCCCGGCCGCGTTCCGCACGGCCGATGATAGGCCGCGATAGGTTCGCCCGGTCGGCCGGCGCTAGGATCGCGTCGTCGGTGCGTCGCCGTTCGCGTGGTCGCTGCCGCCGCTGCGTGCTGCAGCCGCTGCGCGCAAGGGCGCTCACCGCGCCGTCTCCACCCTTGCCGAGAGCTCCGATGCCTGCGCCTGCCGTGTCCGATTCGCCGCTCCCCGTCCGTGCCTAGGCCGGCTTGGGCATAGGCCCGGATTCCTTCCCGCCAGGACCCCCATGACGCCCGCCGCGCTCCGGGTGGTCGTCGTCGAGGAGCACGATCTCCTGCGCGGCGAGATCATCCGCCGCCTGCGCCTTGGCGGCTGCACGGTCGCCGGGGCCGGGCGGGCGGGCGACCTCCCGCTCCTGCTGTCGCAGTCGGCGCCCGACGCCGTAGTCCTGGGCGACGGACCTGCCACCGACGAGGGTTTCCGCCTCGCGCGGCGGCTACGGCGGACGATGCCGTCGCTCGGCATCCTGATGCTCACTGCCCGGAACGACGAAGCGGACCGCGTGCGCGGCTACCAGAGCGGCGCCGACGTCTGCCTGGCCAAGTCCGTGGACGGCGCCGAACTGGTCGCCGCGCTGCGCAGCATTGCGTCGCGCTGCGCCGCGGCAGGCTCGTGACCGCGCGCCGGGCCCGGCGCCGGCACATCGATGGCAATTGATAGGTTCGCGACGTGCCGTGCCCGTAGCATGCGGTTTCCCCTCGCGCGCCGCGCCGCGCGCGAAACGCCCTCCGATCCATCATGCCGACGACGTCGGCATCGGCAGAGCATTCCCGCGCCCGCCGACGAGTTGCATCCTTCACCCCGCCGGGAGTTCGTCGTGCATGAGCCGGGTGCGGGCAAAAGACCTGCCGCTCGGGGCAAGATCGTTTCGATGTACAACCGGTCCCATTTTTCGAAGGAGATTTCCATGTTCAAGACTCGCCCCCCCTATGCGACGCTGGCGCTCGGTCTGCTGCTGTGCTGCGGCCCGCTGGCAACCCCGACCGCCTTCGCCGACGACGCGCAAAAGCGCGACGTCGACATCGACGCGCGGTTCAAGGCGGCCGACAAGAACAACGACGGGCACCTGACGCTCGAGGAGGCCAAGGCCGGGATGCCGCGCGTCGCCAAGGGCTTCGACCGCATCGACGTCGACAGGAAAGGCTACGTCACCGCCGACCAGATCAAGGCGTTCGCCGCGAAGAACCCCTGACCGCGCGGCGCGCGCGCCGGTCCGGCTGTCGATCGCCCGGTCCAGAAGCCTGCGCGCGCGTTTGCCCTTGAAGCGCAGTTCGGGTCGGCAGCCAAGCGCCTGACCCGCGCTGCTCGGCGGCGCGATGATGACGCAGGGTAGCGCCGGATTCATGCCATGTTCGTTCTCCGACGTGATGGTGAAGGAGAGCGGCGATGCAGACGAGAACGGGAGACGTGCGGGAAGGATCGAGCCCAGGCCGTCGCGGCACAGCAGCAATCGGGTTGGTCGGCGGTGGAATTCTGCCGGCAGCGGCGCAGGGCCGGGTCAATCCGACCGAGAAAATTGCACGTTGAAGGAAACCTCGCCGCGCACGGCGCCGAAGTGAGAACCGCCGGGCCTCGAGCCCTGCTCGACCGGAGAGCGACGAAACCGGTGGTCTGGCGCGGTTGCGTTGCGGGAGCCGTGACCGCCACGGTTGGGTCGCGGCATTGAGACCAGCCGGCTTTTCCTGCTGACCGAGCCACGCGGACCCTCCAAGAAAACGGCCCGGCCGCTTTTCAGCGGACCGGGCCGTGCCGAGAGTCAGCCGGCGAAGTTCAGCTTACCACCAGCGGTGAACCGCCTTGATCGCCGGAGGCGTCTCGTTGAACAGCGCGTTGTTCGCCGGACCATGGCAGATCAGGCAGGTTTCTTTCTGCCCCGCCGCCACGCTGCGCGGGTCGAACACCGTGCCGCCGTTCTGCTGCATGTGCGCCCGGGCCGTCGGGGAGTCGTGGCAGCCGGAGCACGCCGCACTGATCGGCGACAGCACCAGCGTCGTCGCCGCCGCCGGCGTGGTCACCCCGGTGTTGGCGTTGTAGGAGAAAGCCGAACCGTAATTCGTTCCCGGAACCACGAACGGCGAGATCACGCTGCTGGTGCTGGTGACGGTCTCGTTGCCCGTGATGATCGGGAATCCGGTTGCGCTGATCGCACCGCTTGCGGCCGTCGTCATCAGCATGTTGTTGACCAGCGCGCCGCTGTTCGCGGTATATGCGCTGTTGCTGAAGTCGTACATCCCCGGGATGTGGCACAGCTCGCAGTTCTTGAGCAGCCCGGGATAAGTGACCTGCCAGTACTTCGCGCCGGCCGGGGCTTCCCACGAGAACTTGTTCTGGCGCATCGAACTGCCGTGGATGGCGTGCACGTCGTAGTTGATGTTCACCGCCCAGCCGCTGTTGGTGCGATTGACGTTGTGGCAGAACGTGCAGGTCGGCGCGTCGTTGCGCTGACCCGCGTGGAACGTCGGCCTGACGCCGAGCGCGCCGTGGCAGGCATTGCACTTCGCGTTGTCGACGATGAGGCGACGGCCGGTGAAGCCCGTCGCAACCTTCCACACGTTCGGCGCCGGAACGCCGAGGCCGCCGATGCCGCCCACTCCGGCGTTGACCGTGGCAGGATTCGGCGCGTACGGGTACGCCGGAAGATCGATCTGCGTGAGCGGTTGCGTGTTGGAGAGGCCGTAGCTGTAGCCGACGCCGCCGGTGAGCATCTTCGCAGCTGCCACCACGTTCACGCCGGTCAGCGTGATCGTGTAGAAGCCGCTGCCGTCGGGTCCCGTCATCGTGCCGACGGCAGCCGCCGACAGCGCCGAGCCCTTGACGTCCTTGCCGTCGCCGCGCCAGATGTTCTTGATGTAAGTGTTGGCGCTTGCGTTGTAGTCGACCGGGGCGGTAATCCCGTCCTGCGGCACGGACCACGCGAAATAGACGCTTGGCGAGCCGACGAAGCCGGCCAGCAGCTCGTTCTTGCCGCTTGCGGAGTAGGTGCCGAACGCCACGTCCGTGCCGTTCTGCTGCAGCTTGAACGTGATCGACGGATTGCCGTTCGTCGCATTGCGCGTCACCGACGACACCACGTACGTGATCTTCGCGGCACCCGTAGGCACGACGCCGAGCGAGGCGAGGAAGGACGCGTTGGTGTTGTTGTTGCCCGTGGTCGGGTTGGCGTAGATGTTGTTCGGGTCCGGCGGAACGACCGGCGTATGGTAGACGGGGATGTTCGCCGCGCTGTGGCACGACGCGCACCGCGCGTCGTTCTGCTGGTCGCCGCCGAAGTGGTTCGCGCCCGAGGTCCAGTTGATGTTGGTGTGGCAGGAGCCGCACGCCTTGCGCGTGGGCTGGGTCTTCCACGCGTCGGGTTGCGTCACGTTACTGTGGCACTTGACGCAGTTGCGCACGTCCTGCGGATACGTGACCTCGTTGGCCGCGATGCCAACCGGGTTCTGGGTATTCGGCAGTTCCTCGCCCATGTGGATGGTGTGGAGGAAGGACGTGAAGTCACCCTGGCCGTTTGACGCCTTGGTGGCGGCGTCGTAGGCGTTCTGCGGGGTGTGGCAGACGTCGCAGGTCTTGACGTCGGTGCGCGAGCCGAAGTGGCCGCTCGTGTTGTTGCCACGCGGGAAACCGTACTGGATCTTGTAGTGGCAGGTGTTGCAATTGGCCGTGGACACGATGTCGCGGGCGTAGACCTGGTTGCCGGCGGCGTCCACCTGGATCGTGCCGGGGCCGCTGGTGGACGGCTTGAAGTCGGCGATCAGATTGACGCCGTTCGTATTGGTGAACTGCCCCATGTTGGCGCCGGTGTTCGGGTTGATCGGGCCGGCATAGGCACCGGGCGTCTTGCCGACCACGCCGGGCACGACGATGCTGCGCACGCCGACCACGACGCGATGAATCAGCGTCGCGTCGAACGGCACCTTGGTATTGGCCTTGACGTTGGCGCCGAAGGTCGCCGTGTAGGTGCCGTCCAGGTTGTCGACCACCTTGTAGCCCTGGGCCTTCAGCGTGCCGTCGGTGTTGAAGGACGAGACCGCGTCGGTCGAGGGGTTGGTGGCCGCAGCCGTCGCTGCCGGCATGGCCGTCTGCGGCAGGCCGTCGGCGATGTAGTTGAGCCAGTACGACGAGGTGCCATCCACCGGCGGCTTCAACTGCGCGAGGTGCAGGGAGAACGTGCGCAATCCCATGACGCCTTCCCCGGTGGCCGCCATGGCGACCTGGAACTTGACGACGGGCTGGTTGCCGCTCGTATCGATGCTGATGACCTTGCCGGCCAGAGCGAGGTTCTCGAGGTCGGCGTAGGTCAACTGCGCCGCGTCGACGACGGTCGCCGCGCTGGGTCCTGCAGGCCCCGTCGGACCTGTCGGTCCCGTCGGTCCCGTCGCCCCCGTGTCACCCTTGTCGCCACCACCGCAACCCGCCAGACCGACAACCAGCAGGCAGGTGCCCACCCATTTCAACCAACCGTACGTCCTTCCTGTAGCCATCACGACTCTCCCCAAGATCGGCTTCACATCGCCCGTGTCACGGCGTTCACGGTTTTCCGGTAAATCCCTGCCAGCAAGCCCGATCCGCAGATTCTGATTGTTACAGGTCGGTCGCATCTTGATCGATGTCAACATGTCCGAAATGGTTGCCTCGCGGCTCATGCCCGGTCGGGCAGCTTCTTGGGAGCGGCCGGCGCAGATCGATGCCGGGGCCTGCCCCCACCAGGCCGCCATGGCAGCGAAGTTGCAGACCGCCGAAGGCCGTGCGCGGGGAATCCGCCCGGATGTTGCCGAGGGCGTCGTCGGGCTGGTCGCGCAGCTCGCTCATCTTGTAGACGCCGATGTCCGCTGCGTTGCGCGCGGGCCCGACCGTCGGTGCGCCAGCGCAGCCGGCGAGCATGCCGGCAAGGAGCCCGGCGCCGAGCAACGCCCGCGGCCGTCGTGGATCGACTCGAACAGCACGTCCACGTCGCGCAGCGCCCGGCTGAGGATCTCCCTGATCGCGATCAGCGGATGATCCGCAGGAACAAGGTCCATTGTCTGCCGGATCACAAACCGGCTTTCTTGCGTTACCTCGGCTCCGTGCATCACCTTGACCCCGAATACCTTCAGGTCAAAGCCCCCATCGGGACGATGGACGAGAACCCGCCAATTGCAGGGCGCAATGCATCGGGCTGTCAGACCTCGCAATTGTGAAGGCACTGTGGAGATTCATCCATGAGTTCTCCACATTGCTTCGTCAGAATCCAGGCATCGGCAGCCAGGTTCCTGTCCAACTCACGACTGATCTCATGAAGACCGCAAACAAGATACTGATTCGGCTTGGCCTCCTCACGGCGCTCACATGTTCGTCCGGCATTCTCTCGGCGCAAACGACCGAGGGTCCGGATGGTCCGCGCAGACCACCGCAGGAAGCGCTCGACGCCTGCAAGTCCGTGAGCGCCGGCCAGGAGTGCAGTTTTGCGTCGCCTCATGGAACTGTCAGGGGATCGTGCTGGGCGCCCGAAGGCAAACCGCTGGCGTGCAGGCCCAAAGATGCGCCGAGCGATGGATCACAGCCAATGAAGAAGTAACCGAGCCGCTCTACTTTGCGTGGTATGTCGCCTTCGGACGAGCAGTCGATGCCTCAGATCAGTGTCTGGCCACCGCCGACGGAGAGGAGCCGTCCGGTGCAGTTCATCGGGCCGGAGAATCCGCCCGCTGAGACGAGCCACGTCGGCCGGCCGTGGAGCCAGCGACGAACCGCTCATGCGTTCGAGTTCCTCCGGCCTTTGGGTATGCCAGCAACCTTCATGGAAGCAGAACGCAAGATCTGTGATACTTGGGCGGGCGACGGGGAGGGCCACGCGGCATGATTGTCAAGGACATTGAAGCTTGCCGCGCCGCCATCGCGGCACTGGAAGGCCAGCGCGCCACGCT
>CAIWHR010000419.1 GCA_903912485.1 uncultured beta proteobacterium
CGCGTGGCGCGCGGCGAGCAGCAGCGCGCGCAGCGTGTCGAAGGCGAGATCGGCGGCGGCGAGGTCGGGCTCGGCCTCGTCGACGACGCAGCCGAGCGTCCGCAGCAGCGCCACGCCGTGCTCGAGGCCGCGCGCAACCTCGGGATCGACGGGCAGACCGCCCAGCGTGCGGCTGACCGCGACGCGCGCGCCGCGAAAGTCGCGGGCCAGCGGCGCGAGGAACTTCGCCGGATCCTCGGCCATCGCCAGCGGATCGCGGGCGTCAGGCCCCGCCATCGCCGCCAGCAGGAAAGCGGCGTCGGACGCGGTGCGCGCGATCGGGCCCAGCACCGACAGCCCCTGCCAGCCCTCGACCGCCGGCCAGTCCGGAACGCGCGCAGGCGAAGGCCGCAGCCCGAAGACGTGGTTGAAGTTGCCGGGATTGCGCAGGCTGCCGCCCAGGTCCGAGCCGTCGGCGAAGGGCAGCATGTGCGTCGCCACCGCCACCGCGGCGCCGCCCGAGGAGCCGCCGCAGGTCTTCGTGGTATCCCAGGGATTGCGCGTCGCGCCGAAGACCGTGTTGAACGTCTGCGAGCCCATCGCGAACTCGGGCGTGTTGGTCTTGCCGACGATCACCAGGCCGTGGCCGCGCAGGCGCTCGACCATCGCCGAATCGTGGTCGGGCACCCAGTCGCGGTAGATCGGCGACCCCAGCGTCGTGCGCATGCCGCGCACCGGCTCCATGTCCTTGATCGCGATCGGCAGCCCCGCCCACGGCGACAGGGGCTCGCCGCGCATGCGCCGCGCATCGATCGCGGCGGCGGTTGCGCGCGCGCCTTCCGGGTCGAGCGTCGGGATGGCGTTGAGCGCCGGATTGAGCGCGGCGATCTGCGCCAGATGCGCATCGAGGAGCTCCACCGCGCTGGCCTCGCGCGAGGCGAGCAGCCGCGCCTGTTCGCGCGCGGGCAGGAGGCAGAGATCGGGCGTCGTGTGGGTCATGGTCGCAGCCGTGGGTGGGCGAGGCGTGGAAGGATCGGCCGGCGGCGTTCGCGCGCTGCCGCGGCCGGCAGCGGAGCGGTTCAGGTCCGGTCGAGCGGATGGATCGGGCGCCGGATCCGCCGGAAGCGGAACAGCGAATAGTCGGAGCTGGTGATGCCGCGGCTGTCGCACAGGACGACGCCGCGGGCGAGCGGCTCGAACACCGGGCGGCAGTACATCCGCGACTTGAGGATCAGCGTGCCGTAGCGCGTCGGATCGACGCCGGCGCTGGCGAACACGCCGAGGTCGAGCGGCTCCATCGGGCGCTCGGTGAGCACCAGCGTCGCATCACTCGCCTCGACCACCACGCTGCGGCCCATGGCCGCGAGCTGCCCGGTGTAGATCGGACCGGTGATGCGGAAGCGGCCGTCGGTGATCGCGCGCACGCGGCCTTCGACCGGCAGCGGGGACGGCGCGTCGGGAAGGCCCAGCGGGACCTTGTTGCCGACGGCGAGCGACACGCGGGCGCCGACGCCGGCGGCGATCGCCGCGGCGACCGCCTCGGGGTCGCAGACCGGCCCCATCGCGATGTCCGCGACGCCCTGCCGGCGGCACTCGGCGAGCACCGCCATGGTGTCGCAGCTGCCGCCCGACATCACGTTGTCGCCGTGGTCGAGCAGCAGCACCGGCCCG
>CAIWHR010000420.1 GCA_903912485.1 uncultured beta proteobacterium
ACTGTCCGCGAGGGTCAACGCGCTGATCAACAAGCCACGAGCACCTGGTCTGTTAACACCGAGTTGGGGCGCGTTGTCGCCCGTAATCTCGGTGCCGGCAATATTGGTACAAGTACCCAACGAAGCCACACCGGAAAAAAACATCGCGCTTGCCACGATATCGGTATGCCCGTCGAAATCGATCGTGAGGTTGTGATCTGCGTTCGTCCCGATGACGGGGTTACTCACCACCCAGATGTCGGCACCCGTGACGCCGCTGGTTACCGAACAGTTAACGTTCGCCCTGCTCAGCGACTGGGGGCTTCCGGTTTCACCGTGATTCCATGTGACGCTAACGGCGCGCGCTAACGTGCCCGTGACGTGGCGATTCGAGATTGAGACGGCGAGCAGGTTCGACGCGTTGTTTGCAATCCCGGCACCCGCCGGATTTATCGCCTCGATGGTCATGCTTGAAAGGGTTTCGAGGTCGGGCGCGGCACGCGTGCTGCCAACAACGTACCTCAACTTCACGTCGGCCTCCGCGGAACCCGCGAGCCCCAAAACAAGCGCTGCAACAGCCAACAGCGGGCAGAGAGCAGAGGCGACCCCCTTCGCGCACGCGCCGTGAATCCCCCGTTTGAATGCAGACCAGCGCGATACGATCGTCGATTCCATCCGGCACCTCCAGTCATTCAGACCCATAGTGTGGCCACGCCGCTCAACGGCCACGATTTTTCCCAGAACTTGCGTGCGCGCGACCGGCAAATCGGCCATGGCCAGGTTGTCGCCGCGCGTGACGATTCGTTGCGCATCGATGTCGACGACACGATGCGCGGTGATGCCCCGCCGCCCCCGATACAGCGCCACGTCGTCGCAGCGGAGATCTTCCGGCGCGATGCCTTCGACGAGCACCGCCTCGCCGTGGCGGATGGCGGGGTGCATGCTGTTGCCTTCCGCCCGGAAGCGGACGCGATGGCCCCTTTTCAGCAACTCGGTGGCGACGTCCAGAAATACCTCCGACCGATGGGCGATCACTTTGCATTCTCCCGGACAAATTCGACGACCTTGGCGTCAGGCACGAAACGCAGTTCCGCGCAGGGAACCACGAGAGCGACCTGCTGCAGCACGTCGAGCGTGTAAGCCAGCGCGGCGCCGTTGTAGAAGGGAACGAAGCTGCGCGTGAAAAGACTGGAAACGGCCTCTGCCGGAGCCAGCGGGACGAGTTCATTCCTGTCCCCTTGCCCCAGCACAAAGACGTGCGTCAACTCGGTGCGATCGGCGGCCGCATACTGGCCCTCGCCGTGCCACGGCGTGCCGTACATCCACAGCTTGCCGTCGAGCCACCGCAGGATGATGCGATCATCGCTCAGGATAAGAACGCCTTCCTTCTCCCAGATCCTGGCGGTGGTGGACTTGCCGACCTGCGAATGGCCGGTGAACAGATAACCGCGGCCGTCGTGATCGCGCAATCCGCAGGCGTGGACCTCGACCCCGCGGCCGCGTCCCAACAAGTTGGTGAACAGCAGTTCGTCGAGCGGGTAACGCAGCGGCACCGCCGGCAAGCTTGGGTCGTGGTAGTCGGCGTGCAGCGTCACGTGACCCGACGTGAAGTCGGAACTGAAGCGAGCCTCCTTGAACGCGTGCTCGCCCGTCAGCGGTATCGTGAAGCGAAAGACGTAATCCTCGCCCTGACGATAGAGCTTCCACTGGCTGCCCGAGTCGAAGATCTCGGGGCCGTCGACAGGCCGACTGAGGTCGCCCCAGGAGGCGCTCACTTGGGCATCGGCGACACCCTCGCCCACGACAAACCGCTTCGTGCCTTCGGCAACCGCAACGGTCATTCCCGAGTCGACGCTCGCGAGCTCGACTCGGATTTCTCCGATGGACACAAGCACCGAACTGCGGTCCGTCGTCAAGGTGACCTTCCTCCCCTTCCTATGCCGCGTCGTCTTGTCCCGCGCCTAGGACACGATCGTGGTGCATGGGGTCAAGCCGCCGCAATTTGCTCCCATCGCGTCGCTTGCGCCGTTGACTTTGCATCCACCCAGCACCGCTTCCTCGGGCCGCAGCGAAACGACCACCATCGCCGGCTTCTGGTAGGGCCTGCGTGGTTGTTGCTCCGCGACTTGGTGTTTGCTATCGGTCATCATTCCGCTCCTTTCTTGGTTGGACTCAATGGCCACACGACGGACAATTGCCACCGGTTGCGCAGCCCGTGGAAACAATCGGAATCACTTTCGGGGTGCTGGAGCCGTCTTCGGTCCAACGCTCGTTCATGCGCCGGTTGAGCGTGTGCAACGAATCGAGCAGCGCCGGATGCGCCGCCCCGCCCTGGCAATAGTCGCAGTCGCCGTGCGCCGGAACCGCGATTTCCATCGTCGCTGCGCGCAGGTGAGCGACGTGGCACAGAAAGTCCACCGGCTCTTCGGGATCGTTGTTTTCGAGCTCGCCGTTGGCGGGGCACATCCCGCACATCGTCTTGATCCTGCAGGTGGTGCACTTGGTCGTCCGCGTGATGACTTTCCCCCGCACTTCCTTGAGAAAAGACCAGCCCTCGTCGAAGCCGCCCTGGCGCCAGTCGTAGGTGTCCTGGCGGGACAGCACGCAAAAACTCATCTTGCCCTCGGGATCGACGGCGGCGCCAATCACCCCCGCGGCACAGTGATAGAGTTCCTGCCGATGGTCGATCGCGCCAAGCGCGACCTTCTGGCTCTCGGCAAAGGCCGTCCAGACCTCAACCCGCTTCGCGTCCTCGAGATCCATCTTCACCACTTCCCACGGCTCCAACCGCACCGCGATCGGGCTTTGCGAGCAGTCGATGCGCGGGCTCATCATGGGGTCGAACTTGAAGCGTAGACCGAGTCCCTCCGCGTAGGTCTTCATCGCGCCGATCTCGTGCTTGTTCACCGAGACCGCGACGCTCTTCAGCGACAGCGGCAGCTTGCGGTCGAGCAAGAGTTTGATCCCGCGCTGGCAGCGATCGAAGGAGCCGGGGGCGCCGGTGAGCTTTTCGTAGGTCTCGCGTGTGGCGCCGTAGAGCGTGATCTCGATGGCGAAGGGCCGCCACTCGACCAGGTAATCGGCGATGCGCGGCGTGATCAGCGTGCCGTTGGTGAACAGCGTGATGAAAAAGCCCTTCTTCTTGGCGTAGGTGTAGATGTCCAGAAAATCGTGCCGGGCGAAGATCTCGCCGCCGGTGAAGAGCAGCCACAGCGTGCCGGCCGCGGCCAGTTCGTCCAGCAACCGGCAGTGCTCCTCGAGCGTCAACTCGCCGGCGCGGGCTTCCTGGTCGCCCATCGGCAAGTTGTTGTAGCAATGCACGCACGCCAACGGACAGCGGCGGGTGACCTCGATGGTGGTGCTCGAAGGAATGCGCTGGGCCAGGAGTTTGGTGCGCAGCGCGGCGCTGAACTCGCCGTAGCTCTGCGCCGGGACGGCTTCCGGCAGCGTGTCTCTGGGCGGCATGTCAATCCGACCCGGCGACGGCGCTGGTTTCGATCAAGCCGGCCGCCTGCAGGCTGGCGATGAACTCCAGCGCGTCGCTCTCGGCGGTCTCGCGTCCAACGTCGAATTCGGCGCAGACGCCGTCCACGATCTCGCGGACCGGGGCTTGGCCGTCGATGCGCTCCCAAATGGAAGAAGCCACGTCGCTCAGGTTGTAGATCGAATCGAGATCCCCGGTGCGGTTGCGAACCGGAACCAGGATCGTCTCGCCGGCGATGCTGCGCGAGACGAAATCGCCCTTCCGCGCGAAGCGGGTGGCGAGCATCGCGTCGGCCGTGTCGGGCGCGAGGGCGGCGGTATCGGTCATCGGTGGTGCCCCTTGCAGGTATTGGCAGCGGCAATCGTAACCCGTTTGCCCCGGAACGCATAGAAGCCGGTGCGCAAGGCAGCCCGATGCGCCGGGATGCTCGTTGCGGTTTTGGTCATTCGCCCGGCGGGCAAGCTAAGATATCGGACCATTTTACTCACGCCGACAGCGACAGGGAAGGATTTCGTGACCATCGAGCAACCCGAGGCGCTCGTCTGTGCGGTCTTGCGCCGCGAAGCGCCCGCCTGGCCGTGGCCCGGCGACGCCGCGGCGATCGCGCGGTTCCTCGAAGCCGGCCGGCGCCACGGCGTGGTGCCGCTGCTGCACGTCGAATTCCGCAGCGGCAGGGATTTCTCAACGTGGCCGGCGGAGGTGCTCGAGACCTGCCACCGGGTGACCATGGCACAGACGGTATGGGAACTCGCGCACCAGGCGGAAATCGACCGGGTGTTGCAGGCGCTTTCCGACGCGGGCGCGCGGCCGCTGGTGCTCAAGGGCGGGGCTTTGGCGCACAGCCACTACCCCGATGCGATGTTGCGCACGCGGGGCGACACCGATCTGCTGATCCCCCTGCACCAGCGCGAGGCGGCTTACCGCAGCCTTGAAGAACTGGGTTACGCCCTGCGACCGGGCTCTGCCGGCACGCTCATCTCGTATCAGTCGGCGTGGACCCGCACCGATCGACGAGGAGCGTTCCATCGACTGGATGTCCATTGGCGCATCAACAACTCGCAGATGCTGGCGCGCAAGCTCGGCTACGACGAGCTTGCAGCGCGTGCCGTGTCGCTGCCGGGGATCGGGCCGCACGCCTTGGCGCTCGCACCCGTCGACGCCCTTCTGCTGGCGTGCATCCATCGCGCAGGGCACGTCAACGCTCCGTTCGTCGCACCCGACGCCGCCCATCCGGAGGAAAATCGCCTGATCTGGCTCTACGACATCCACCTGCTCGCCACGGGGATGTCGGCCGAGGAACTCGATGCCTTCGCAGCGCGCGCCGCAGCGAAGCAGTTGAGAGGCATCTGTCTTGAAGGGCTGCTGCGCGCGCGAGAGCGATTTGCAACACCGCTTTCGCCTGCCGTTCTGGAAGCATTGGCGGCGCCGGGGCCGGTCGAACTGTCGGCCCGGTACCTGTCAGGGGGAAAAATACGTCAGATGGTCGGCGACTTTCTGGCGCTCGAAGGCTGGGCCGACCGGCTCCAATGGCTTCGGGAAATCGCCTTCCCCTCGGCCGTCCACATGCGCCGGAAATACCCCGGCGCCGCGGTTTCCTGGCTGCCGGTCCTTTACGTGCGGCGCGGACTGAGAGCCGTGTGGCGCCTGATCACCGCGCGCGGCGCGCCCCGCGGGCATTGACCTCCCCGCGCATGCCGCACCTTCGCATCCTGCTGAGCTACGCCGCGCCGCACCGGACGGCACTGACGCTGGGCGTGTGCCTGATGCTGCTGGAGAGCGCAGCGGCGCTGGCGGTGCCGTGGTTCGGCGGCAGGCTCACCGCCGCGATGTTGCAGGACGGCGCGCGCGGCGCGTGGAGCGTGCCCGCGGTGCTGACCGGGATGCTGGCGCTGTTCGGCGCGCAGGCGCTGCTCAAGTTCGGCAACACGTACCTCCTGGGAAGCACCGGCCAGAAGATCGTCGCCGACCTCAAGATCCGCGTCTACGACCACCTGCAGGCGCTGCCGCTGTCGTTCTTCCAGCAGCGGCGCCAGGGCGACACGCTGGCGCTGCTGACGCGCGACGTCTACATGGTCGGCGGCTTCGTCAGCGGCACCGCGCTGGCGATCGTGCCGCTGCTGTTCACCGTCGCCGGCGCCGTCGTCTTCATGTTCCGGCTGGAACCGATGCTCGCGCTGCTGGCGGCGCTGCTGATTCCGCTGTTCTTCCTGCTGCTCAAGATCCTCGGCCGGCGGCTGCGGCCGCTGGCCACACAGCTCGGCGAGGAGCACGCCACCGCCATCGCCATCGCCGAGGAGAACCTCGGCATGCTGCCGGCGATCAAGACCTTCACCCGCGAGCCGCAGGAGTCGGCGCGGCACCGGCGGCAGGTGCAGCGGATCCGGGCGCTCACCACGCAACAGTTGCGCATCTCCGGCGCGCTGGGTCCGGGAATCCAGTTCATCGCGGCGGCGGGCATCGTGCTGCTGCTCTGGCTTGCCAGCGGGGAGCTTACGGGACGCAAGCTTGCGCCGGCGGATCTCGTCACCTTCCTGCTCTATGCGCAGCTGCTGACGCGCCCCGTGTCGGGGCTGGCGGAGCTCTACGGGCAGGTGCAGACGGTGCGCGCGACGATGGAGAGGCTGTTGCACGCGCTGGACCAGACGCCTGAGCCGCCCGCCGACGTCGGTGCGGCGCTGCCGCCGGTCAGGGGCGCGATCGCTTTCGAGGGTGTGAGCTTCGGCTACCCGGGGCGGCCGCCGGCGCTGACCGACGTCAGCCTCCAGATCGCCGCCGGCGAGACCATCGCCATCGTCGGTCCCAACGGTGCGGGCAAGAGCACGCTCGCGCATCTCCTCATGCGGCTGCACGAGCCGGCGGCCGGCCGGATCCGCATCGACGGCGTCGACATCGCCACGGTGTCGCTCCAGACCCTGCGCCGCCAGATCGGCGTCGTGCCGCAGCACGTGCTGCTGTTCAACGCCACGGTGCGCGACAACATCGCCTACGGCCGCCCCGAGCCCACGCGCGCGCAGATCGAGGCTGCGGCGCGCGCCGCGCGCGCGCACGACTTCATTAGTCAGCTGCCGCAGGGCTACGACACGCTGATCGGCGACCGCGGCGTGCGCCTGTCCGGCGGCCAGCAGCAGCGCCTCGCGCTCGCCCGCGCGCTGCTCAAGGATCCGCCGATTCTTATCCTGGACGAGGCCACCGCGATGTTCGATCCGCAGGGAGAGATGGAATTCCTGGCCGCCGCACGCGGCGCGCTGAAGGGCCGCACCGTGGTGCTGATCACGCACCGGCCGGCGAGTTTGGCGGTCGCGGACCGGATCGTGCGGATGGAGGACGGGAAGCTGAGGGAAGGGGGCTTTCCCGGGGGGAGCCTGACTGCAGGGCCATGACGCCGCGACGCGCCGTCGCCGAACCGGTGCGCGGGTGACTTCGACAGATGTGCTATCATTTTGCACATCTGGAGGGGAAATGCGGAAGCCAGCCAGGGAAACGCTGCTCGAGCAGGAACGATTCGAGCTCAGGCCACGATCCGGGGGCGGGGTATTGCGCTACGAGGTCCTGGGTTATCTCGAAAGTGGCAGGACCGTGGTGACCCGGTACAACCTGGCATATATCAATCACGCGATCTACCAGGGAGACAACGGCCGGGTTCTCGGTTTCGACAACGCCCATGGCTACCATCACCGGCACTGGATGGGAGAAGTCCAGGCGATCGAGTTTATGAGCTACGAGGCGACCCTGGAGCGATTTCAGTGTGAGTGGCTGGAGATCGTCAACCAATTTCGAGGACGGAAAGCATGACCAGGATCGTGATTCGCGGTGACGATGTGGCGGGATTTTTCTCGCGGGCGAAAGACGCGGCACGCCGAGCCGATCGAAAGGAAGCATTCGAAGACAAGGTCACCCTGTCTTTCGAGGACCCCCAGCGGATGTTCACCGTACTTTCGGAAGGGCGCCGGCGCCTGATGCTCGAAGTGATGCACGAATCCCGGACCATCAACGAGTTGTCCCATCGGCTGCGTCGAAACCGCTCGGCGGTCACCAAGGATGTCGGACTACTCGAGAAAATGGGGTTGCTTGTCTCGCAACGCCAGTCCAACCCCGGTCACGGCATCCAGAAGGTCGTGCGTTCGGTAGCGCCCAGAATCGAGATGGTGGCAATGCTCGGATAGGCGGCAACCGGACACGATCGCGGGACCGCATCCCCTGCGGTGATTGCGAGGCCGTGCCGGCCCCGGGTTTCGCACTCAGTCCGTGCGACGCATCTTCCCGGTCAACCGCGCCCAGAGGCTGCGCGAGCGCGCGGCGCGGCCGGCCGGATCGAGCGCGGGGACGGGTACCACGTCCGCGGGCGGCAGGTTGTCGAGGATTGCCTGCGGCCGGTCGAACACCAGGCGCCGCGCCTCCTCCTTGCCGACCCACTTCTCCGCCGCGTGCATCCCCTCGGCCAGCCAGGGCGCGCGATGCTTGACCCCGTGCGCGTCGGTGGCGAGCAGGTGCACGATGCCGTCGTCGAGCATGCGCTCGGCCCAATACTGCGCGCCGCTGCCGAAGCGGCCGGTCAGGCTGCCGGCGGTGATCTGCATCCACGCCCCGCTCCGGAACAGCGACTCGAAGACGCTGTACTGGTCCTCGATCCACGTCAGCCGCTCGGGATGCGTGATCACCGGCACGTAGCCGGCGGCGGTGAACGAGAACACCGTCTCCTCGAACCGAGGCGGCGCGACGTGGTGCGACGGCTCGAGCAGGAAGTAGCGCCCGCCGTGCAGCGTCGGCGCGGTGCCGCTCTTGATGCGGCCGAGGAGTTCCGGCGTGAGATGCGCGTCGGCGCCGTAGGTGAGCCGCAGCGCGATCCCGGCAGCGTCGAGCTTGCCCTGCAGCGCGGCGACGTGCGCGCGGATGCCGTTGGCGTCGTTCGGGTACAGCCCCGGGTAGATGTGCGGCGTGCACGCCAGCGTGCGGATGCCGTCGTCGAACGCGATGCGCGCCATCGCCAGCGACGTCGCGTCGTCCGGCGAACCGTCGTCGATGCCGGGAAGCAGGTGGCAGTGAAGGTCGATCATCGGCCGGTCAACCCGCGCCGCGACGTCCTGCTCCGGGCGGCGGCAGCCCCTCGACGATCTGCGCCAGTTCCTCGCTCGCCACGACCTCGGGCGCCGCGGCGACGGCCGCTTTCGGCGCCGTCGACCGATGCCGGCGGTGCCCCTCGGGCGCGCGCTCGCGGGCCGCCACACCCGGATGGAACATCACCCCCGCCAGCGTCGCGAACCAAAGCGCATTGGCCGGCATGTGCAGGGCGAAATCGAAGAGGCTGTGCAGGATCATCGGCAGCATTCCGACGGCAGCGGCGATCTGCAGCAGGTCGAAGCTGCGCCCGCCCTCGCGCCGCAGCAGTTCGACGATCCGCGACGCGTAGGCGGAAAGCAGCAGCGCGATCGCAATCGGCGCCGCCAGCCCCAGTTCCATGAACGCCTGCAGATAGTCGTTGTGCGCGTGGTCGACGTACCCGCCGAACCCGCCGATCTGGAACTGAGGAAAGACGTCGGCAAACGTCGACAATCCGCTGCCGAACGGCAGGAATTCGATCGCGGCGCGCACCGTGGCAGCGTAGATCGCGAGGCGCCCCTCGGCGCTCAGCGTCAACTGCTCGGGCTCCATCCGCTCCAGGATAGGGGCCAAGCCGATCGCTGCCGCCAACATCACCGCGACGATGACCAGCGCCAGCACGATCCAGTTGGCATAGGTGTTCGCCGAACTTCCCTCGCTCGAAACGCGCACCTTCACCAGCACGATCGACGAGAATGCGAGCCCAATAACCGTGGTGGCGATGCCCGCCCGCGACCGGGTGAAGATCAGGCACAGCAGGATCATCACCGCCGACGCGAACAGCAATCCCCGCTGCGCGAGGACTTCGCTGCCGGCAGCCAGCAGGCGCAGCTTCTTTCGATGGCGGCGCCCTCGGCCCGGACGCATGCCGAACACGAGCAGCCCCACGATCAGCGGCAGCGTCATCGCCAGCATCGCTGCGAGGTGGTTGCGGTTGACGAAGGTGCCGACGGCGGTGCCGTAGGCCTGGCTGTTGCGAAGATAAAAGATGGAATCGCCGCCGGTGCCGACCTGCATCAACCCGAGGAAGCCCTCGAGTCCGGCGAAAACGGTCATCAGCAGCAGCAGGCGCGCGACCTGCGACGTGGCCAGACGCAGCACGACCAACAGGCACGCCAGCGGCGGCAGCAGCGCCAGCCACCCGGCCTCGGTGGCCGACGGAATGATCGAGATCGCACGCGAGACGCCGGCGACGCCCGGGGCGGCGAACTTTTCGAGGACGGTTGCGTACTCGGCGTGCCCCGGCAGCGCGGCCCACAGCGACGCCGGCAGCGGCAGCAGCTGGACCAGCGGGTAGCCCAGCAGTACCCCGATCGCGATCCAGAGCGTGCGCGGCAGCGACAGGGGCTGCCGATGCACACCGGCGACCACGAACAGGAAACCCACTGCCGCAAGCTCCAGCAGCATCAGCGGCAGCGGCCTGTTGCCGGCCTTGTACAAAGGCGCCAGCAACAGGAAGAAGACGAAGGAGTAAAAAAACATGGAGCCCGCAGGCTCCACGTTTCGGTCAGCTTGGGTTTCGATGATGCGTCAGTTCGGGCTAACGTTGGTGTCGTTGCGGGTGCCCTGCCAGATGGCATAGCCGCCGCCGCCGATGATCACTGCGCCGCCGAAGACTCCGAGAGCGGTGACGCCTCCTCCGACGCCCGCCGCAACGGGCACTGCTCCCGCAGCAACCGGAGCAACCCCTGCAGCCCCCGCAGCCGGCGTCGCCCCCGCAATCGGCAGAATCCCCGCCACGCCGCAGGAAGCGATGTCGATGGTGCTGGTGTCCAGCGTCACCGCGCCGGTGCGCACCAGAGCGCGGCCGACGGTGTTGGTCTTGGCCGCGGCCTCGACGCCGGCGGTCGCGAGGATGTTGCCGGCGAACTCGGATTCGCTGCCCAGTGCGGCCGAGCCGCCGACCTGCCAGAAGATGTTGCAGCGGTTGCCGCCATTGACGACCTTCACCTTCGACTTGTCCGCGGTGGTCAGCGCCGTCCCGACCTGGAAGACCCACACCGCGTTCGAGTCACCGTCGGCGTCCAGAACCAGTTCACCCGACAGCTTCGCCGGTGCGCCCGGAAAGCAGTAGACGCCGGGGGTCAGCGTTTGCCCACCCAGATCCTGCCCGGACAGCTTGGTATCGCAGCGCTGCGCAACCAGTTGGTCGTAGGCCTTGAGGGCATCCTTGTGCGCCTCGGCGGCGACGGCGTCGCCCGGATGGATCGAGCCGCCGGACACGCGCCCGGCAGGGAAGCCGGTGACGCCGGTGTTGGGGCTGACGCCCAGATCGCCGTTGACGACGGTGGGACCGGTGTTGGCCACCTTGGAACTGCCGATGACGGCGAAGCTCGAGGCCTTGCCCAGCGGCGGCGCCTTCGCCTCCGCGCAGGCGTCCTGCTCGCGCACCGTGTAGCGGCGGTTGGCGCCGAGTTCCACGCTGCAGCCGTTGGCGTAGGCGACGGTGACCCTGGCGCCCGCCGTGGTGATGACGCGCGTGCCGGACAGCAGCTTCTGCTCGTTGCTGGCGGCCGCCATGGCGTCGGCCTGGCTCACCAGGACGTTGCCCTGCAAAGCGGTCAACCGCGCAACCGTCCGCGGCGCAGCGGTCTGCGCGGAAACGACTCCCGCTGCCAGCGCGGCGGCAAGCATCAAACCGGTGGCGATACGTCGATTGGTCATGGCGTCTTCCCCGTTCAAAAAAAGCGCAAATGCACGGACATGATCGTACTCCTTCACCCGGGCGCGTACAAGCGAAGCGGCGTCGCTATTCTAGTATTCTTATCCGCATGTCGTCGAACCAGACACTCCCCCGCAACCGCACCGCCGACGTGCCCGGCGTGGCGGCGTCGCGCCGCGGGTTGGCGAGCTCAAGCCGCAGCACCTGAACGGGGCAATCCCTGGGAACGACGAAATCGTGGTGGAACGCGATCCAGTCGGAAGAGCCCAGCAGCGGATCGCTGCGCGTCAGCTGCCGCGGGTCGCTCCCGGGCACGGGGACGTTGAGGCAGTAGAGCCCCCACTGCAGTCCCAGCCAGGTGTCGAGCTCGTCCGCGCGCGCGCGGCCTTCCAGCCGGTAGCTGCCGGGAGCCAGCATCGTGTACTGGTACACCGGCGGACCGGCGTAGCGCTTCTGGACAAACACCACGTGCAGCGCGCGGTGCCCGGTCACGCCGTCGGCGCCTTCCGCCGCTGTCTTGACGCCATCCTGGTCCGGCGTGATCCAGTCGAAACCGAGATTCGACATCGGCTGCTCGAAACCGCCGTTGTACAGGTAGGCGATCCGCTGCCGCTCCGCCTCCGGCAGGCTGTTGATCCAGACCTGGTACGCACCGTTCCAATTGCCCTCGCGCTGCAGGCGCGCAACCACGCATCGCCGCTCGTCGATGGTGGCCAGGCCCCGCGCGGCGCGCACCGCGAACACCTGCTGCAAGCCGCCGGTGTCCCTGGCCTTGTCGCACGCGAACTGGAAGAAACCCGGCCACCAGGACGGGTTGTCTCGGGCCGCGGCAGTGAAGAATTCCGTGGTGCCTCGGGTCTCCAGCAGCGCCGAGAACACCGGCCAGACGCTGCCCCCGGCACCCGGGTACAGGTCGACCAGGCGCCGCAGCACGGTGAGCGCCTGTACGTTGTCGCCCGCCCGCAGGAAGAATGCGGCGGCCTCGGTCAGCACTTGGCGGTCGGCCGGCGCGAGGCGCATCGCCTGGCGCATCGCGGCGTCGGCGTCGTCGTGCCGGTTGGCGCGCTCGAGTTCGAGCGCGAGCACCAGCATCCCGCCCACGTCGGCCGGATTGCGCGCCAGGCGCTCGCGCCAGGGGCGATCGGAGCCGCTCACCTCCAGCGGCGAGCGGGCGAGCTCCGGGTTGACCGTCGCGGACGGCTCCAGCAACGCGCCGAAACCCGCGAACAGAGTCCGCCACGTGAGCAGCATGGCTACGACGACGGCCACCGCGAACAGCGCAGCCCGTGGAAAGGAGGAAGTGCCTGAATTCATCGGCAAGGGAAGTTTCCGTATCGGTGTTACATGACCAAGCGTGCGATGACCGTGCGACCACCGCGCTGAACGAGATCCATCTCGATGCCCCGGCGCTCCTCGACCTCGCGCCCGTCGCGCCAGCCGATCTTCACGGTCAGTTCGCCCCTGGCCTCGATGCGGTCGCCCAGTGAGTACCAGTGCAACTGCGTCAGAACCATCCGCCGCCACGCCGACCGGCGGAAGATTTCGTCATATTCGCCGCGGATCGCCGGGCGCCCGCGGCGCGTGCCGGTCCTGGCGTCGTCTTCGAACAGGCCGGCGAAAGCGTCGAGCCGGCCGTCTTCGTACGCCGACAGGAAGCTCGCGACCAGCGCCTCGACTTCGGCGGAACTGGGCGGGCGCGGGTCGACGCCGGTGGTTGCCCGCACCGGCGCTGGAGTGGCGGCGCGCTCGGCGGGTGGTGTGTAGGCAACCGGCTGCACGTTGGCGTTCCGGGGCGGGTTCAAGGGTGGAGCCCCTGCCGCAACCGGCGGCAACCGCTGAACATTCGCTGTCGATTGCACGTTGTCTGCCGATCGCACGCTCGCGCCGGATGGCATCTCGGCGGCGGGCATCGCGACAGCCGCCGGCGCGGGGGGGGGCATTTCCCCCGGTGCCGACGCCGCCTGAATCGGGCTGGCCGGCGTGGCAACTGCCCGATCGAGGACCCATGGGACGTCCCCGCGGGCAGCCCTTGGCTTCGCGCCAAGGCGCTCGGAGTTCGCTCCGGGCAAGGCAACCGACGGTAGCGTGCCGGCCACCGGCTCGGCCGCAATCCAGTCGCTCGGTCCCGCCGCCGCCACCACCGAATCCGGGTTGCGTGCTTGCGGCGGCTCGATCGACGCGGCCGATGCCAACAAGGCGCGCCGCGCAGCCCAGGCTCCGGGCTTCGCTTCGTCACGCGCCAGCACGCCGCTCAATTCATCCCAAGCCACCGCACCGATGACGAGAGCCGACAAGGAGGTCAGCGCTGC
Source organism: uncultured beta proteobacterium (assembly GCA_903912485.1). Taxonomy (GTDB): domain Bacteria; phylum Pseudomonadota; class Gammaproteobacteria; order Burkholderiales; family Casimicrobiaceae; genus CAIWHR01. Next base: position 13,532 of record CAIWHR010000420.1, read on the forward strand.
GGCCACCATCAGCCCTGGATGCTCGCGGACGAACCCGCCCACAACCGAGGTCAGCCACTCCGGCATCGGCGAAACCTTCACGGGCCGCCGCGCCATCGGCGGATGCGCGGCAGCCAACCTGCCGGCAGGCGACGCTGCCGTCGGAGCCTCCACCGCGCTGCGCACGGCTTCTGCCTGATCGTAGTCTGCCCGTGTTTCCACGTGCTTCAGAACACCGTATGCGCGATTAGCTCGCGCCGCGAAGCTCTCGGGCCACGGCGATCCCGCTGGCTGCCGATCCGGGTGGATCAGTTGCATTAACAGGCGGAAATGCTCGCGCACCGCCTCCTGCGGTGCACCTTGGGAAAGACCCAACAGCTCGTAATGCGTCGCGCCTTCGCGGAAGAGGTACTGCTGGACGTAGAACACCGCGGCGCGCTCGAGTTCAGCCGCAACGTCGGCCGTGCGCAAAGCGGGCTCGGAGAACTCGATATGCCGGCCCAGCGCCAACCGCAATACAAGTTCGACCATACCCGGCAGCTGCCCGTCGCTCCGCATCTGCGCCCGATACCGGATCGGCTCGCGATAAAGCCGCAGCACCAATCGCGCCACCCGATCGGCATTCGCGGACTCGGGCATGGCACCTTTCACTCCGCTGGAGGCGTCGGTGCCGCGATTCGCCCGCTAGGCAGCGGGGAGTTCCGGCACATCAACTGTGCTCCGGTAATAGTAATAGGCACTTTCGTAACCGTACATGCTGTCGCGCAGATTAAGCTTGGTCATCACGGCACCGATCGGATTCACGCCGGCCTGCCGCAGGCGCTTCAGTGCGTTCCGGCAATGCGCCTTGCGCGTGCTCCCCGCAGCCACCACGAACACCACCGATCCGATCTGGTTCCCGAGCACCAGCGCGTCGGCCAAGCCCAGCACCGGCGGGGCATCGATGATGATCTGTGTGAAGCGGTCACTCAACTGGGCGAGCAGCGTCGGCAGCTTCGGCCCCGAAAGGAGTTCCACAGGATTAGGCGGCAACGTACCACCTGGGATCACGAACAGGTTCGGAATGCTGGTCGTATGCACCGCGGCCAGCGCCGGGAAATCGCCCGAGAGAAAATTCGACAGGCCGCGACTGTTATCCACACCGAGGTACTTGTGCAGGTGCGCGTTGCGCAGGTCGGCGTCGATCAGCAGCACGGGCTGCCCGGCCTGCGCGAAATTGATCGCCAGGCTAAGCGACGTGGTGGACTTGCCCTCGCCCTTGGTCGTACTGGTAACTACGAACTGGCGAGGCGCGCCCTCGCGCGTCGCAAACTGCAGCGCGGTGCGCACCGAGCGGTACGCTTCCGCGAAATCGGAACGCAAGTCCTGGTGGGCCCGCATCGCCAGCACAACCTTCTCCTCGCCCTTGGCCAACTTGACGCGTGGAACCACACCCAGCACCGGCAACCCGGTGATGCGCTCCATATCCTCCGGCCGATGCAGCCGATCGTCGAGGTACTCAAGGAAGAACGCTATTCCAATGCCGCCGATCAGACCCAAGATAACCGCGATCAACAGGTTGCGCCTGAGGTCGGGCTTGTACGGCCGGCCCGGAACCTGCGCCGGATCCACGATCGTGACATTGTTGACGCCAATCCCACCCGCGACGCTCACTTCGCGCATGCGCAACAGCAGGCCTTCGTAGAACTGCCGGTTCGTCTCGACGTCGCGCTTGAGGATGTTGTACTGGATGCTGCGGCCTTGAAGATCAAGCACGTTCTTTTTCGAAGCTTCCAGCCGCGAGAGTATAGTCGCTTCCTGCGCCTTGGCGACTTTGTAGACGCTCTCGATAGAGCGGCGGAGAATTTCCGTCTCCGCCTTGATCTGGCGATCGAGTTCGTCGATGTCAGACTGAAGTTGCTGCATCTTCGGATACGTGGGCTTGAACGTCAGGAGCAGATTCTGGTACTCGACCTGACTTTTTGCTCGCGCCTGCTTCAACGCCATTAGAGAAGGGCTGCCCAATACCTGAGGCGAGCCCTCGGGGTTGGCAACGAACTCGCGGTACTGCTCCTCGGCCTTCACCCGCTCCTGCTCGGCGCGTGACGCCGCGATATTGAAATCGCCCAACGTCTGTGCCAAGACGTTCTGGGTGTCGCCGATGGTGACGATCTGCTGCTCGCGCTGGAATGCGACCAGCGCGCGCTCGGCATCCTCCAGCCTGGCCTTGGTCTGCGCAAGCTTTTCCTCGAGGAACGCCTTGGCGTAAGACGACGCATCGTAGCGCCGCTCCAAGTTCACGTTGATGAAGTTCTGCGCGAGCGCGTTGAGCGCGTCGGCCGCGAGCTTCGGGTCCGGTGAATCGAAATACACCCTGACCAAGCGCGAGCCGCGCACGGGCTCAACCGTCATCGAACCCATGAACGAGCCTGCCGCGACTTCGTTCCCGCGCGGGGCCGTTGCCACAGGGCTGGCAGACACTTCGGGTTCAGCGCCCGGTCGAAAAGCCTCGCTCCACCAACCGTTCCTCTCCGCCTTCCGCAATCCGCGGTCCTGCCGCAGATTCAACTGCTCGACCACCCGCTCGGCAAGGGTGCGGCTCTTCAGAAGTTCGATCTGGGTCCGGGTGAAGTCCTGGTCCCACCCTTGTTCGGTTGGTGTGACGTCCTTGAAGTTCACGACCTGCATCTGCTCACGATCGATCTTGAGCGAGATGACCGACCGAAAAATGGGCGTGACCATCGAGGTGGCGACCGCGGTTGTGACGACGGCCAGCAGGAAGAACGCGATCACTGCCCACTTGCGCTTGAGGATGACGTGCAAGAGGTCACGAAAGTGGACCGCTTCGTCCCCTGTGGGCTCGCCTGCCGGGGCGAGTACCGCAGCGGACAGCCCCGCCGATTGCATGACCTGGAGCGCGGTCGCGCTGCTCTGCAGTGGTGGCAAAGGGGTATGCGTATCTTCAGGCATCGTCAGATCAGCAGTTCGTCATAATGTCGGCAGCACGGTAGATGACCCGGCCATCTAGTAAGGCTTCGCGTAGGTCGTGAACGGGTTGAAAATGACGGTCAGGATGTCGCCGAGCAGCGAATCGCGCACCGCGACACGCGCCGGCGAACGATTCACGAAAATCACATCGTCGGGTTGTAGCAGCGGATCCGGCGCTTCGGCGCTGCTGATTCTGGCGGCGTCGAACTTGATCGCGCGACGTTCGTTGTCTTCCATCCGGAACAGCACGATGTCGCTCATGTTCGCAAGCTCGCCCTTCCCGCCGGCAAGCGCCAACCCCTGAAGCAGCGTCGTGGGGCCTTTGATCGGGTACATACCAGGTCTGGCGACCGCGCCATCGATGGTCACCCGCTGCCGCGTGTACTCCTTGACGAACACCGAGACTTCCGGATTTTGGAGATAGTCCTTGCGGTAGAGCCCCCCAACCAGCGCCTCCGCCTCGGCCGACGTCAATCCAGCCACATGCACGGCGCCGATCAACGGCAACCCGATCATTCCATTGGCGTTGACGCGCGCTTCGCGTCGCAAATCCTGCAGGCCGAGAATCTGGACCTCAAGCAGATCCTGCGTTCCGATGCGGTAGTCTTGCTCGACCGGCTCGATGCGCACCGATCCTGCTCGAGACTTCTCCGAGGGAACGACCTGAATCTGTGTGGTGTCGGCACTGTCTGGCGCTGGCGCCGAGAGAGGACGCTGCTGGGCAGCAAGGGGACGCGCCACCACCGAGCAAGCCACCAAGCCAACAAGCAGCATGACCCTGTGGTTACGGCTGTTTCCACGCGCGCTACCTAGGTACCAATCGTACACGATCCTGCCTGCTGCCACAATGCCTCCTCAATTCGTGAGATCGGCGACCTACCGAAATTTGCAGCCGACTATTCTAGCATGGCGGATTGACCGATCGAAGGCGCACAACATCACCGAAGCCCCCTGCGCCAGAATAGTTGTCGCCTCGATAGGATCTATGATCTGGGGGCGATGATGGGAGAACGAGTTGGCTCGATACGGACAGGTTTTCAAAGACAGAGTGGTCGCACGGTTGCTGCCGCCGGAGAGTGCGCCGCTGGAAGTCGTTGCGGGCGAAGTTGGCGTGGGGGCGAATACGCTGGAGCGGTGGCGGGCGGAGGCCCTGTCCAGGCCCGCTCGCGAGCGGGCCTGGACAGCGGCGGGTCGATTCGACGCGGTGGTGACGGTGGCCGCCATGGATGAGGCCGGCAAGAGCGTCTGGTGCCGCGAGCATGGGGTGTTCCCCCTGGATCTGGCGCAGTGGCGGCAGAGTGCCACGCAGGCGCTGGCCGAACCGGCGGAGGCGCGGGCCAGTCCGCAGCAGACCGCGCGAGACCGCCGCCGGATCAAGGAACTGGAGCGCGAACTGCATCGCAAGGATCGGGCGCTGGCGGAGACCGCGGCGCTGCTGGTGCTGTCAAAAAAAGTAGGGGCGATCTTCAAACTGGGAGAGGACGAATGATCGGCCTCGAAGATCGCCAAGCCCTTGCCCAAAGCATCAACATCGCTCACGCGACCGGCGCGCGACTTCACCTCGCTTGCGCGACCGCTGGCATCGACCTGCGTACGCTGCAGCGGTGG
>CAIWHR010000421.1 GCA_903912485.1 uncultured beta proteobacterium
GCGCACCTGCGCGCGCACGCGATCGTCACCCCCGCCGACCCCGTGCTGCGCGAGGTGTTCAACAACCTGTTCATGGCGATCGCCGAGCAGATGGGCGTGACGCTCGCCAACACCGCGTATTCGGTCAACATCAAGGAGCGCCTCGACTTCTCGTGCGCGCTGTTCGACGCCGAGGGCAGCCTGATCGCCAACGCGCCGCACATGCCGGTGCACCTGGGATCGATGGGCGAGAGCGTGCGCACCATCGTCGAGCGCCGCGCCGGGACCATGCAGCCGGGCGACGTGTTCGTGCTCAACGCGCCGTACAACGGCGGGACGCACCTGCCCGACGTGACGGTGATCGCGCCGGTGTTCCTGGCGCCGGAGGGGCAGCGACCCGCGCCGCGCGCTCCCGAGTTCTACGTCGCCTCGCGCGGCCACCACGCCGACATCGGCGGCAGCACGCCGGGCTCGATGCCGCCCGACTCGACGCACGTCGACGAGGAGGGCGTGCTGCTCGACAACGTGCAGCTCGTCGCGGAAGGGCGCCTGCAGGAAGCCGCGATGCGCGCGCTGCTGGGCGGCGGCCGCCACCCGTCGCGCAACGTCGAGCAGAATCTCGCCGACCTGCGCGCACAGGTCGCCGCCTGCGCCAAGGGCGCGCTGGAGCTCGGGAAGATGGTCGCGCACTTCTCGCTGCCGGTCGTGCGCGCGTACATGCGGCACGTGCAGGACAACGCCGAAGAAGCGGTGCGCCGCGTGCTCGACGTGCTGACCGACGGCCGCTTCGAGTACGAGATGGACAGCGGCGCGCGGATCGTCGTCGCCATCGCGATCGACCGCGCGCGGCGCGAGGCGACCATCGACTTCACCGGCACCAGCGTCCAGCAGCCGACGAACTTCAACGCGCCGTCGGCGGTGTGCAAGGCCGCGGTGCTGTACGTGTTCCGCACGCTGGTCGACGACGACATCCCGATGAACGCCGGTTGCCTCAAGCCGCTGACCATCGTCATCCCCGAGGGCTCGATGCTCGCGCCGCGCTATCCCGCGGCGGTCGTCGCCGGCAACGTCGAGACGTCGCAGGCGATCACCGACACGCTGTACGGCGCGCTCGGCGTGCTGGCGGCGTCGCAGGGGACGATGAACAACTTCACCTTCGGCAACGACACCTACCAGTACTACGAGACGATCGCGGGCGGCGCCGGCGCCGGCCCCGACTTCGACGGCGCCAGCGTCGTGCAGACGCACATGACCAACTCGCGGCTGACCGACCCCGAGGTGCTCGAGTGGCGCTTCCCGGTGCGGCTCGAGTCGTTCGCGATCCGCCGCGGCAGCGGCGGCGCGGGCCGGCACCGCGGCGGCGACGGCGCGACGCGGCGCGTGCGCTTCCTCGAGCCGATGACGGCGGTGATGCTCGCCAACCACCGGCGGATCGCGCCCTTCGGCGTCGCCGGCGGCGCGCCCGGCGCGGTGGGGCGCAACTGGGTCGAGCGCGTCGACGGGACGCGCGAGGAATTCGGCGCGACCTGCGCCGTCGCGATGGCCGCCGGCGACGTGTTCGTCGTCGAAACGCCGGGCGGCGGCGGCTTCGGCCCGCCGGAGTAGCCGAGCATGGCGATCAAGCCGCCGGGGCTGTTCGGGTGGTCGCTGCGGCTGGTCCGCGGACCGCGCGAACGCGTCGCGCTCGACTATCTGCTGGCGCACGCCGACCCGTCGGCGCCGCTGGTCGAGCGCGTGGCGTGGCTGACCGAGCTGATGCGCTGGGTCCGGCTGCACCAGCCTCCCGCCGCCGCGAAGGCCCGGGAAGCGGGCGGCGACGACGCCGGCGACGACGGCGACGCGCTGA
>CAIWHR010000422.1 GCA_903912485.1 uncultured beta proteobacterium
CGACGGTGTTCATCGCCATCGCCTCCAGCGGCGGCAGGTAGAAGCCCTCGTCGGGCAGCGGGAGGAGCACCGCGACGCGCGCTGCGCCGACCCGGCCGATGAACTCGGCGCGAGGCAGTCGCGAGTCGAGCGCCAGCGCTGCGACCCCGGCCCGCTGCAGCAGGTCGGCGATCTCGGCCGCGAGGCCGGGAGCCTTCAGGCCCGCGACGAGCACGTCGATGTCCCGCTCCGCCCGCGGCATCGGCAGCGCTGCGGTGTCGAGGGCGTTGCGAATGGTCAGCACGGGCCCGTTGACCTCGCCGGTGGCGAGGATCGCTGCGGACACCTCCTCGCTGACGCAGATCCGGACCGCCGGCCGCGGAAGGAACGCGCGCAGCCGACGCCCCTCCCGCACGTGGCGCAGGCTCTGGACCAGGTTCACCACCGGGATGTCGATGTCCTCGGGCACAGCGCCCCAGTCGAGGCCGGCCACGAACAGCGCTGCGGCGCGCCGCGGCGCCCACTCGATCTCCTGAGCGACCCCCGCCCACAGTCCGTCGGGGCGGACCGACGAGTCGTCGGTGAAGTGGATCCTGGGCACGTAGCGGCGCGAGTGCAGGGCGTGCCCGAAGTAGTCGCGCATCTTGATCTGGCCGCCGTTCTCGTGGCGCAGCCGGCGATGGAACAGCAGCACGCCGGAATCGGTGCTCGCTGCGCCGAGATCGCTGATCCCGTTCGCGGAATGCGAAGGGTGGAGCGATGAGTGCAGATCCGGTGCCGTCATTGCGCAGCTCCGGCCTGGCTGTAGTTGGTGTAGCCGGTGCAGTCGAGGCGCTCGGTGGTCGTGTCGGCGTAGGTCAGCACGACCTTGGTGATGTTGGTCCAGAGCGGTACCAGCGGCGGCTTCGCGTCGTAGTCGCTGCCCGACACGTAGTACTCCTGCAGCAGCGGCACCGACAGATATCGCCCGCCCGGCAGCGCCCACTTCGGCTCGGCTGCCGTGTAGTCGGACGACTTCGTCTGTCCGTTGAGAGTGCCGACGGTGTAGGCCTTGGACGTTGCAGAATCGATGTTGTCGGCGAGCTGCTTCGCGCTGTAGACGTGGACGTCGCCACCCTCGATCGTCACGGCAACGTTGTTCACGTTGACCCCGAGCCGCAGCAGCGCCTCGATGTAGGCGTTGATCCGGTTGAGCGAGAGCACCCGCGTCGCCGTGGTCGCCGATCCGCACTCGACGCCACCGTTGATGATGTTGATCGTCTGGCCGAAGCCGTTGGCTCCGCCGTTGCGCGCGATGATCGGCAGCGTCGACGTGCTCGGCGCGAACATCAGCTGGTGCGGCGTCGGCTTGGTGTTTCCCGCCGCCTGCGCCGCCGGCAGGCTCCAGTAGGCCAGGCCGACCTCCCAGGCCAGGCGGCCGTCGCTCGCGACCTGGGCGGGATCGACGGCCAGCGAGGTGGTCTTCGTCGGGGTGATGTAATTGCCGTAGAAGATGTAGTTGTCGGGGCCGGTGAGCTGCAGCAGTCCGCGGCCGTGATAGTCGTCGGTCGAGTTGACCGTCGTCGGAGGATCGGCCTTGACCGGTTTGCAGGCCAGCGCTGCCATCCGGCAATAGTCGGTGGTCGAGTCGGACGCGCAGGAGTCGTCCAGCATCAGTTGCGGCTTGGCGCCGTTGACGTTGGTGCCGGTGCAATAGCCCTTGAGGTCACCGTAGTCCACGCACGTGAAGATCCCGCCTGTGCACTCGTCGGGCCGCGTGAGGCCCCAGGGCAGCCCCTGCGTCCCGATCGATGCGACCACCCCCTTGACCGGCGACACCGCCGCCGCCGACGGCGGCGTGGCGCCGTTGGTCTCCTGCGTCGCATTGGCCATCAGCGCAGCGATCTCGCGCAGGTTGTCCTGCGCGTTGTCGCTGCCGAACAGCGTCTCGACGGGAATCGCGGCGTAGGTGCCGGCGCCGTTGACGGTCCCCCAGGTCGTGTACAGGTCCTGGAAGGCGGCGACCATGCTGCCGTAGGTGAAGAGGTTGCGGCTCCCCGGAGCGTACTTCTGGCCGTCCGTCCCGGTGACCCACACCGGGCCATCCTGCGTCGCCGTCTGGTGGTTGCGGTACAGCGCGTTGAACTGGTCCTCGGTGAACGCGGGGCTCGCCGTCATGCTGCCGCCGCCGGCGGCGGACGCCGTCGCGCTCGGCGATGCGCCGGCCGCAGTCAGCGCCTTCGCCGTCGGCGCATCCGCGCCGGCGGCGTTCGCCGTGATCGTCGACTCCACCGTCGCCGTGAGCTTTCCGCCCGCGAGCGTGCAAGCGGTCAGGCGCATGGCACCGGTCTTTCCGGCGAAGGTCTCGGTGCCGGTGAAGCACGCTTCCTGATTCAGCGCAAAGCTGCCGTCGATCCTTCCGGCACCGAGGCGCGGATTGGTCTTCGACTGGAACACGATCCGCCCCTGCATCCCGCCGCCGACGGCCGTGAACGACGCGATGCCGACCAGAGACCCGAAGCCGGCGGACTCGTACTTGAGTGTCAGCAGCCCCGCACCGGGGAACGCGGTGAGCACCACCGGGACCGGCGCACCGGGCTCGTCGCCGCCGAGGCAGCCGGCGACGAGCAATGCGGCAACGGACGCCGCGATGGCCGCACGATGGAGCGAGGGGGGGGCGCTGGGATATCGCATGTTGACTCCGGTGGTCTGAATACGAGGGCCCTCCCCCGGCGGCTGCGGCCTCCCCGGCATCGGAGCCGGGGAGTGCCCCGACCGGGCTAGCCGTTGACGACGCGCATGGCCGCGCGATTGCACTGGGCGATCACCTTGGGCAGGTCGAGCGTGGTGATGCGTCCGTCCTTGACGATGGTCCGGCCGTTGACGACCGTGCAGTCGGCGGTGACCGGAGCGCAGAACAGCACCGACGCCACGGGGTCGATCATGCTGCCGCCGGCAAAGCCGACGCGGTTGAGGTTCACCGCGAAGAAGTCGGCGCACTTGCCCGGTTCGAGCGAGCCGATGTCGTCGCGGCCGAGGACGGCGGCGCCGCCCCGGGTCGCGATCTCGAGGGCGTCGCGGGCGCTCATCCACTGCGACTTCTCTGCCGGCGGCCCACCCGGATTCAAGCTCAGCAGCAACCGGGCCAGAAGCATGGCCTGACGCGCCTCGCCCAGCATGTGCGAGCCGTCGTTGCTGGAAGATCCGTCGACACCGAGGCCGACCTTCACTCCGGCGTCGCGGTACTTCTTGACCGGCGCAATGCCGGAAGCGAGACGCATGTTCGAGCACGGGCAATGCGCGACACCGCAGCCGGTCCTGGCGTAGACCGCAATCTCCGCATCGTTGACGTGCACCGAGTGCGCGAACCAGACGTCGTTGCCGACCCAGCCGAACTTCTCCATCAGGCCGACCGGACGCAGGTTGTACTTGCCGAGCGTGTAGCGCTCCTCGTCCAGCGACTCGGCCAGGTGCGTGTGCAGCCCGACCTTGTACTTGCGCGCCATCTTGGCGGACTCGATCATCAGATCCTCGGTGACCGAGAACGGCGAGCAGGGCGCCAGCACGACCCGGGTCATCGCCCCGGGCTTGGCGTCGTGATACTTCTCGATGACCCGCTGGCAGTCCTTGAGAATCGCCCCTTCCTCCTCGACGCAACTGTCCGGCGGCAGGCCGCCTTTGGAGACGCCGAGCGACATGCTGCCCCGGGAGGCGTGGAAACGCACGCCGACTTCGGCCGCGGTGTGGATGGAATCGTCGATCGTGCAGCCGTTGGGGAAGACGTACTGGTGGTCGAAGGCGGTCGTGCAGCCGGACATCGCGAGTTCCGCGAGGCCGACCTTGACGGCGAGCTTGACGTCGTCGGGCTGCATCCGTGCCCACATCGGATAGAGCACCTTGAGCCAGTTCCAGACGTTGCCGTCCTGAGCGGCGGGCACGACGCGCGTCAGGTGCTGATAGAGATGGTGGTGCGTGTTGACGAGGCCAGGCAGCAGGACGTGGCCCTTGAGGTCGATCACTTCCTCGGCCGACTTGGGCAGGCCGCTGGTGGGCCCGACCATCTTGATGAAGCCGTTCTCGATGTAGAGCCCGCCGTCCTTGATCTCGCGGCGGCTCCCGTCCATCGTCACCATCACCGTGGCGTTCTTGACGAGCATGGTCTTCGGACGCTTGCCGCCTGCCTTGCCCGCGGCCGCCGGGGCTTTGCCGGCTTCGGTTGCGGCCTCGGCCGGGGCGGCGCCGATGGTCAGCCCCACGGCCAGCGTCGTGCCGGCCGAGAGGAAGTCGCGCCGGGAAACGCCCGCTGCCTTGGGTGGTGCATCCAACGACACGCCGTCGCTAAGGTGTTTTTCGCACACAGCTCTTCTCCTGGTTGGTAGTGCGTTCTGCGTCAAGCCGATACCCGTCGTGCGAACCCGAAGCCGGACTTGCGCCGTCGCCACGCGACGGGGCGGCGTCGATCCCGGCCATGCCATCGCGGATGCGCGGCTTCAATTCGTCCCTGGAGTTGATGCGGGGATGCGCACAGGAAGGCAACGGTCGCGCTCAGAAAACGGCGGTCAATTGAAGCGTTGCGGAAACGGACGGCGCCTTCCCGAACCCGACCACCGGCAGCGTCGTGATCACCGGCTCGAGGAAGAGATTGCCGACGAGTTGAAACTGGGCGTAGGCCTGGATCAGCAGTTCGCTGGCGTTGAATCCGTATCCGGCAGCGGGCCGGTCGTTGGGCTGCGCCCACGACACGCCGATGCCGTAGCTGTCGCGCGGGCGCGACGCGAAGGGGCCCCAGACGGAGAGGCCGCCGCCGACCGAGGCGTTGATCAGGTTGGTCGTCGACGGGCTCCAGCCGGCCTGCAGGAACATGTTCAGGCCGCTCGAATCCTGGCCGGGGCGGAAGGTCGACAGGCGCTGGCTCATCTGGCCGTAGATGCCGTGGGCCGACGCCTCGGTGAGCGTTCCTGCCTGCAGCGGGCCGCCCTGGTTCCAGACGCCGAGGGCAAACTGCCCCGGGGCCTGTTCGGCGCCGACGCGCCACGCGCCGCCGATCTCGGCGATGCTGAAAAGGGGACCGGAGAGACTGGGCCCGACCAGCCCCGTGTGCGTGCCGAAGGCCCCACTACGCCCGTCGTAGACGCCGGCCGAAAGATAGAAACGTCCCCCGAGCTGGTTCGGCGCGATCGTGGCCTGGATGCCCACGCTCGAATCGGGATAGCCGGGAATGCGGCCCAGCATCGTCGGGACCACGAAGATCGGCGTGTAGATCAGCCCGGTGAGCGTGGGCACGAGGTAGCTGCCAGCCTGCGCGGTCGGGTCCGGTTTGGCGACGTTGCCGAAGCTGATGGTGGGAATCAGCTTGCCCACGACGAACTGCAGCTGATCGTCGAAGAGGTTCTGGGCATAGAGGTAGTTGTAGAGCTCGGTCCGGTTGTTCGGGCTGACCGACACCGCACTGTTGATCCCCTGCACGCTGCCGGCGGCGGCATTCGCGGGCTGAACGTTGTACTGCAATCCCGCGACGCCGATCCTGGCGCCCTTCCAGCCCACCGCCTTCTCCAGATCGAGGCTTACGCTCAGGGTGACAAAGCCGGCCCAGTTGACGGTGTCGGGCGCGGTCCCGCCGCTGAACTGCGGCGTGCCGTTGCCCACCGCCACCCCGCCCACGCGAAGGGGACTGTCCGGCTTCAGGCCCAGCCATCCGCCCAGTTCGCCGGTTCCCATGAACAGGAACTCGTTGATGGGGTTGCCGGTGACGTTCGGCAAGCTGGGAGCGGCAGGCGCTGCGGCGGGCGGCGTCGCGGGGTCGCCCTCGGCCCGCGCACCCGCCGCCAACGACAGGAGGGCGACCAAACCCAGGGCTGCGCCCAGTCGCCGGGCGGGCACGACGCTGCGCCGGTTCGGCCAGTATTCAGACATGCAAAGCACCGCTGCCCCCCGATTGGGTCGTCGCTTCGCGTTGGCCAATCACGACCGCTGCCAGGCAAATCGACCGCATCGGTCTGACCGACGCTCCCACCGGAGTCTGTCCACCGACACCCCGATGATAGAAAAAACCGGTGCCCGAAGGCTCACAAATGCTCTCATCAGCGCATCCGGCATGACGCGCTGCAGTACGCGATCGAGCGATCAGCGCGAGGGCAGCAGACGCATCGGGGCGGTGAACGCGTAACCCCTGCCGCGCACGGCGCGCAGCGGTGCTGACAGCCGCGGTGGGGCCCCGCCGAGTCGCCCCCGTCGCATCCCGCAAGGAAGGCGGCGGCGCGAATCTTCGGGGCCATCGTCGTTGTTCCATCGTTTCCGCAGGTTGCGTCAAGCCTTGATCCTGCAGGAGTGGGGAGCGCTTTCGGAAAGGCCGATCTGCGCCGGGCACGCTTCGGCCAGGACGGGGAGGGGATGCAGGCGGGGTCGCCAGGGCAGGTTCGGGCCGGAGGGGGTACGTCAGGGCCTGACGACTTTCTTCAGGACGGGGTCGTTGGCGTAGGACTCCACGGCGTTGTCCATGGTCACGATCCGGGGCGCCAGGAGATACGCGGGCACGATCTTGACGCCATTGTCGTAGTCCCGGGTATTGTTGACCTCGGGTGCCTTGCCCTGCTGGAGATCGCCGACCATGGCGATGGCCTGTCTGACCAGGTCCGCGGTGTCCTTGTTGATCGTCGAGTACTGTTCCCCCCGAAGGATGGACTTGACCGATTCGAGCTCGGAATCCTGGCCGGTCACGACCGGCAATTCCTTGCCTGCGGCCTTCGCCGACGTCAGGACGGCACGGGCAAGGGTGTCGTTGGGCGCCAGTATTCCGGCCAGTTCCGTCTTGGAGTAGGTGCCGGCGAGGAGGGTGTCCATCCGCTTCTGGGCATTCTCGCCCTTCCAGCCCTGCGTGGAGGCCTGCGAGAACGACGTCTGGCCGGACTTCACAACCAGGGTGCCGTCGTCGATCCTGGCTTTGAGTACGCTCATCGCTCCGTCGAAGAAGACCCTGCTGTTGGAATCGTCGGGCGAACCGGCGACCAGCTCGACGTTCCAGGGCCCCCGACCCTTGCGCTTCTTCAGGCCCTCCAGCAGGGCCATTCCCTGCAATTCGCCGACTTTGAAATTGTCGTAGGCGAGGTAGAAGTCCACCGCGCGGGTGTTCAGCAGCAGGCGGTCGTAGGCGATGACCGTGGCCCCCGCGGCCTTGGCCTCCTTGATCTGCGCCCCGAGCTGGGAACCGTCGACGGCGCCCACGATGATGACCCTGGCGCCCTTGATCACCATCGCCTGGACCTGGTTCTGCTGCTCCGGCACGCCGCCGTTCGCGAACTGGACGTCGAACCGGTAGCCGCCCTGCCTGAGCCCGTCCCCGAACAGCTTCTCGGCGAGCACCCAGTTCTCGGAGGTCTTCTGTGGCAACGCCACGCCGATCAGCGCGCCCTTCTCGAAGCCGGCGCCCTGCGTGTCGCCCTGCCTCGCGCTTGCCTTGCGTCCGCCGTCGCAGCCGGTCAGGGCGAGCGCGCCGGCAGCGGTCAAGGCCAAGAGGGTCCTCGTCAACCGGTCCATGGCGCGAGTCCAGGGTGTGCATCCGTCGGGGATGCGATGGTCGTCGATGGCAGCATGCTTTTCGGCCGGAGCGGGAGATCGGGGAGCCCGTCGCACATTCGCGCGCGGGTTCTCAAGGCGTCCCGGCCGCGTCGCCCCCCGTGCCGCCTCCATCCTTGCCCCGGGCGGCAGCCGGCGCGCTGCGGGCCATGGCTCGCGTGAGCAGGCCGATGATCGATGGCTTGCCTTGCGACTTGTTGAACACGTCGAAGGCGACCGCGATCAGGAGAACCAGCCCCTTGATGATCTGCGTCATGTCGGCACCGACGCCCAGGAGCTGCAGCCCGTTGTTGAGCACCGCCATGACCAGGCCGCCGACGATCGACCCGATCACGGTTCCGACCCCGCCCGAGACTGCCGCGCCGCCGATGAACACCGCCGAGATGGCGTCGAGCTCCCAGTTGAGGCCGTCGAATGGGCCGGAGGCGGTGGATCGTCCGACGAACATGAGTCCCGCGATCGCCGCCAGGATCGACATGTTCATCATCACCAGAAAGTAGACCCGGCGGGTGTCGACCCCGGACAACTCCGCCGCTTGCCGGTTACCGCCCACAGCATAGACGTGACGGCCGAGTACGGTCCGCTCCGAGAGGAACGAATACAGGATCACGAGGCTGGCCAGAATCAGGCCGGGGACGGGGAACGACGTGCCCGGACGGCCGGTGGCGAAAAGGTAGGTCAGGTAGGCGATCACCCCGCCCAGGAGCGCCAGGCGCGCAGCCATCGCCCAGATCGGCGGCAGCTCGCCGCCGACCCGCAGCGCTGCCCGGCGGGCACGCAGGGATCGCAGGATCAGCCAGACGATGGCGAACAGGCCCAGCGCCAGCGTCGGATTGTTGTAACCGGTGTCGGGCCCGACCTCGGGCAGGTAGCCCCCGCCGAGAAACTGGATGCCTTCCGGCACCGGGATGGTGTTCGAGTGACCGACGAACTGGTTCGCTCCCCTGAACAGCATCATGCCGGCCAGGGTCACGACGAAGCCGGGGATGCCGACGTAGGCCACCCAGAAACCCTGCCAGGCGCCGATGACGGCGCCGATGGCG
>CAIWHR010000423.1 GCA_903912485.1 uncultured beta proteobacterium
GATCGAGACGGTGCACGAGCTCATCCGCGAGACCGAAGGCGCGATCCACGAGCTCGCGACGCAGGACGTCGACTTCGCGATGAAGTCCAAGTCGAGCTTCGACAGCGCGATGGGGTCGATCCAGAAGGTCAATTCCTCGACGGCGCGGGCGGTCACCGACCTCACGCAGATCGTCGACGAGATCGAGCAGAACGTCGGCGTCGCGGTGACCTCGCTGCAGTTCCAGGACATCTCGACGCAGCTGATCGGCCACACGCGGACGCGGATCGAGCAGGGGCAGCGGCTGCTGCACGGCCTCGCCGGCGTCGGCCTGACGCTGTCCGAGGCGTCGGTGGTGCCGCCCGAGGCGCTGCCGGCGGCGGTTCCCGCCGAGACCGCGCGGTTCAACGTGCTGCTGGGCCAGGTGCGTGCGGCGACTCACAAGAACCCCGCGCAGCAGTCGCACATGGACCAGGGCGAGGTCGAACTCTTCTAGCGCAGTCGGCGAGCGTCGGGCGCAGGCACGCTTCGCATCAACCAGGGCACGAGGATTCCCCATGGCTAAGACGATCCTGACCGTCGATGATTCACCGTCGATCCGGCAGATGGTGTCCTTCACTTTGAAGGGCGCCGGGTACCAGGTGCTCGAGGCGGCCGACGGCAAGCAGGGTCTGGACCAGGCCAAGGGCAACGCGATGCACCTGATCCTGACCGACCAGAACATGCCGGTGATGGACGGCATCACCATGATCAAGGCGCTGCGGGCGATGCCCCAGTTCGCGACGCTGCCGATCCTGATGCTCACCACCGAGTCGAGCGACCAGATGAAGGCGCAGGGCAGGGCCGTCGGCGCGACCGGCTGGCTGGTGAAGCCCTTCAGCCCCGACAGGCTGCTCGAGGTCGTGCGCAAGGTCATAGGCTGAAACCGGATGAGTCGCCATGTCTGAAACCTCCGATCGCGGCGCCATCGATCTGGCGCAGTTCCACCGCGTTTTCTTCGAGGAGGCCGAAGAACACCTGGCGAGCCTCGAAACGCTGCTCGTCACCATCGACGTCGCCGCGCCTTCGTCCGAGGACCTGAACGCGATCTTTCGCGCCGCGCACTCGATCAAGGGCGGCAGCGGGACTTTCGGCTTCCGCGAGATGACCGAGGTCACGCACGAGCTGGAGTCGATGCTCGACCGCGTGCGCAAGCAGGAGCTGCTGCTGCGCACCGACATGATCGACGTGCTGCTCGCCGCGAGCGATCTGCTGGGCGAGCAGCTTGCCTGTTACCGCAGCGAGGCCACGCCGGCGGCCGGTCCGGTGGCCGCGATGTGCGCGCGGATACGCGCGTGCATGGCGCCCGTCGCCGCCGCCCGGGCGACGGCGGCAGCCGCCGCGCCTGTTGCCCGGGCCGCGCCGCCGGGAGAACCGCCGCTGCGCGAACTCGAGCTTTGTTTCGTGCCGCCGCCCGACGCGCACTCCAGCCTCGAAGGCCTGGCCGAGGAGCTGGGCGAGATCGGCACGGTGACCGTGATTGCGGCGCTGCCGGGCGCCGACGAGCGCCGGTTCCTCCTCGTCACCGCGGCCGGCGACGAAGAGATTCGCGGCCGCTTTGCCTTCCTGGTCGACCCGGCCTCGGTCGCCATCGCGCCGTGCGCGCCGGCCGCCGGCGCCGTCGCGACGGCAGCAGCCGCGGACGTCGGCAGCGGCTTCGGCTTCTTCGACGATGCCCCCGGCTCGCCCACGCACGCCGCGGCCGACCCGGGGTACGGCTTTTTCGTGACGCTGCCGGAGCGGCCGGCGGAGGCGGCGGCCGCCGCCCCGGAAGTCGCACCGCCGGAGCCCGGCGAGGCGTCCGGTCCGGCGATCGCCGAAGGCTTCGTCGAGAGGCGCCGTGAGGAACGGCGCGGATCGGCCGCCGATTCGTCGATCCGGGTCGGGATCGAGAAGGTCGACAACATGATCAACCTCGTCGGCGAACTGGTGATCACGCAGGCGATGGTCGCGCAGACCGCCGCCGCGCTCGACCCCATCGCCTTCGAGCGCCTGAACGCGGGGCTGTCGCAGCTCGCGCGCAACACCCGCGACCTGCAGGACGCGGTGATGTCGGTGCGGATGATGCCGATCGCCGTCGTGTTCAACCGCTTCCCCCGCGTCGTCCGCGACGTTGCCGGCAAGCTCGGCAAGCAGGTCGACCTGAAGACCGAGGGCGAGGGCACCGAGCTCGACAAGGGCCTGATCGAGAAGATCGCCGATCCGCTGACGCACCTGATCCGCAACAGCCTCGACCACGGCATCGAGGCTCCGGCGCAGCGCCTGGCCGCGGGCAAGCCGGCGGCGGGCACGATCACGCTGCGCGCGTTCCACCGCGGCGGCAACATCGTCATCGAGGTCGCCGACGACGGCGCGGGGCTCAACCGCGACAAGATCCTGGCCAAGGCCAAGGCGCGCGGGATGAACGTCCACGACGCCATGACCGACCAGGAAGTCTGGCTGCTGATCTTCGAGGCGGGGCTGTCGACCGCCGACGTGGTCACCGACGTCTCGGGCCGCGGCGTGGGCATGGACGTCGTCCGCCGCAACATCCGCGACCTCGGCGGCAGGGTCGAGGTCGACTCGGCGCTGGGCGTGGGCACGCGCATGTCGATCCGGCTGCCGCTGACGCTCGCCATTCTCGACGGCATGTCGGTCGGCGTGTCGGGCGAGACCTTCATCCTGCCGCTGAACCACGTCGTCGAGTCGCTGCAGGTGGGCGACGGCGACGTGCACAGCATCGCCGGCGCGGCGCGCGTGATCTCGGTGCGCGGCGCCTACGTTCCCGTCGTCGTGCTGAAGGAGCTGTTCGGCCTGGCCGGTTCGGCCGCGGGCAGCGGCGGCGGGCGCGGCGTGATGGTCATCCTCGAAAGCGACGGCGAGACCATCGCCGTCCTGGTCGACGAACTGCTCGGCCAGCACCAGGTCGTCATCAAGAGCCTGGAAAGCAATTACCGCAGGGTCGCCGGGATTTCCGGCGCAACGATCATGGGCGACGGGCGCGTCGCGATGATCCTCGACGTGCCGGGAATGCTCACCCTGTCGCGGCTTTGACCGCCGGCACACCAGCGCAACGTGAAGAGAAGGAGAGGCAAGATGAATCTGTCGCAGATGAAGGTGGGCACCCGGCTGATGGCCGGTTTCTCGGTGGTGATCGTCGGGTTGCTGCTGGTCGGCGGCGTGGGGCTCTGGGGCATGCGCAGCCTGTCGGCCGACCTGGCGCTGATGGTCGAGGACCTCTTTCCCAAGACGGTGCTGGCCAACAACGTGGTCGACGACGTCAACGTCATCGCGCGCTCGATGCGCAACGCGCTGCTGACCGCCGACAAGGCGGTGCAGAAGGAGCAGCTCGACCGCGTCGAGAAGGCCCGCGAGAGCATCGTCAAGACTCTGGGCGAGCTTGACAAGTCGATCAAGTCGGTCGAGGGGCGCGCGGTGTTCGACAAGGTGACGCAGGCGCGGGCGACGTACGTCAAGGACCAGGACGAGTTCCTGGCGCTGTTCGCGCAGGGCAAGACCGAGGAGGCCAAGACTTTCCTGCTGGCCCGGGTGCGCGGCACGCAGCAGGCCTACCTCGACGCGATCAACAAGGTGATCGACTTCCAGTCGGAGCTGATGACCAAGGTGGGCGAGGAGGCGAAGACCCAGGCGACGCGCAACCTGATCCTGATCCTGGCCGTCGGCGGGCTGGCGACGCTGCTGGGCGTCCTGATCGGCGTGGTGATCACGCGCGGGCTCACCCGCCAGCTTGGCGGCGAGCCCGACTACGCGGCCGAGGTGGCCAAGCGGGTCGCGGCGGGCGACCTGACGCAGGCGGTGGTCGTCAAGGACGGCGACACCACCAGCGTCGTCGCGGCGATGAAGACGATGCAGGACATGCTGGCCAGCGTCATCGGCACCATCCGCGAGGCGACCGACACGGTGGGCACCGCGTCGCAGGAGATCGCGGCGGGCAACGCCGACCTGTCGCAGCGGACCGAGGAGCAGGCGTCGAGCCTGGAGGAGACGGCGTCGAGCATGGAGGAGCTGACCTCGACGGTGAAGCAGAACGCGGACAACGCCAAACAGGCGAACCAGCTGGCGGCGTCGGCGTCCGAGGTGGCGGTGAAGGGCGGTCAGGTGGTGGGTCAGGTGGTCGACACCATGGGCTCGATCAGCGCGTCGAGCAAGAAGATCGCCGACA
>CAIWHR010000424.1 GCA_903912485.1 uncultured beta proteobacterium
CGCCGAGGCGATGGCCGCGCGAACCGTCGCGTCGCCTTCAGACGCCAGCGCGCCGGCGAGAAGCCCCGCATGGGCGCAGCGGCGGGCCGCCGCGGCGCGGACCTCCGGCGCGGGATCGGCGGCGAGCAGTCGGGCGACGTCGTCCGAGTCCGGCGGCAGTTCCGCGATCCCCAGGATCCGTTGCGCGGGGTCGGCGTGGTCGTGCAGGGCGGTACGGGTGAAGAGCTTGGTGATCATGGGCGGAAGTTGGCTGTTCGGACGGGCGCGCGAGGGTCGGCTGGGGCGGGCGTGCAACGCGGGAAGAGGTGCCGCGGGCGCGGCGGAAGCGATTGGGCAGTGGCGCGGTGAGGGAAAGTTGGCGCGGGCCGACGTCGGAGTCGCCATAGTAACGAAAAACCCGCAACGCGGGCGGCATTATGGCGCGATCGCGGCCGGTTTCGCTGCCGGCGCCGCGCGTCCCCACGCGCCTCGCGCGGCCGTTGGCGTGGCCACACCGCGCCTCACCGCGGCAGCGCGCCCGCGGATCACGACGGCGGAACCCGGCCGATGCCCGGCAGCTTGAGCGCGGGGTGGAACAGGTCGAAGCCGGTCACCAGTCCCAGCACGTTCAGCTCGAATCCCTCGTCGCGGCCGGCCAGCACGCCCAGCAGGCCGCCCAGCGACAGCTGGAAGCCGGTGCCGCTGGGCGTGCGCGCGACGATGCCGCCGTCGGGGAGGTAGTCCTTGCCGATGGCGATCGGCGGCAGCGTCAGCCTCAGTTCCGGCAGCTCGCGGCCGAGGTGCGCGACGAAGGTGTTGCTGTTCGGCCCCGGCCACGCGGTGTAGGTTTTCGGATAAGGGTACGAGGCGACGGCCGCGGGCAGCCGGGCGATGACGGCATCGGCGAGCGCGCCGCGGACTTCGCCGACGACGCGCGGCGCGGCGCCGTACCACTCGGCGTCGGGCGCCCGGAAATCCGAGACCGACACCGCGCCCCCGCCGCGCAGCACGTTCCATCCGATGACTTCGTAGCGCAGGTAGCGATCGGCGCCCGCGGGCTTGGCGGCGAGCCAGGTGTGGACCGCGAAAGCGCCGCGCCAGTTGAAGGCGCGACCGGCGTAGACCTGGACGATGGCTTCGGGATGCGTCGCGGGGTCGGGCGCGAGGCCGGTCGGGCGCTGCGTGGCGGTGCGCCATTCGGTCTTGAGCGACGCCGGGCCGAACGTCAGCATCGCCAGCGGCCCCGCGGCCAGCAGGGCGACCGGCAGCAGCAGCCATAGCGTCAGGCGCGGGAGCGTCATCTCGGTCGTTGGAGTTTCACGGAAAGGGCATCCATCCGGCATCGTAGCCCAACGCCGTCGCGTCCGCCCGGCTACCGGCGCAGGGTGCCAGACTGTAGACTTCCAGGCAAAGCGGCGGATCGGAGCCGTAAACCAAGCGAGGGAGCACGATGTCGAGAGATCACGCCCGTGCGTTCGCCGCGGCCTGCTGCGCGGCGGCTTTCCTGGGCGGGGGCCAGCGCGCGCTGGCGCAGACCGCCGACGCCGGCGACACCGTGCTCGGAAGCTCCGACACGTCGGCCGTCGGCAGGATCGGCGTCGTGCACGAGAGGCTTCGGCGCGCCGCGGTCCGCCATTGGCTGTCGACCGAAGGCGCCGACCTCTACGACCAGTACTCGGCCTTCAAGGCGCGCGCTGCGAAAGATGCGGGGTTGTCCTGGTCGATGGACTTGAGCTACCTGCAGCAGTGGGGCCGTTCGGAGGGGGGCAGCCCGGCGGCGCAGTGGCTGGCCACCCCGTCGATCGACTGGACGCTGTTCGACGACAAGGCCGTCGGCACGGGCTCGGTCCAGCTCGTCTATACGGCGGTCCGCTACGGGACCGACCAGAGCGGCGCCGACGTCCAGGGCAAGCTCGGACTGATCACGCCGATCAACGACTATCCGAAGCGGCAGAACACGTTCAACCAGCTCACCTACACGCAGGCTTTCCCCGGCAACAAGCTGCTGCTGACGATCGGCCAGTATCCGTTCTCCAACTTCGACGGCAACCAGTACCTCGCCAACCAGCAGCAGAACTTCAACAACTACGCGCTGTCGCAGAACGGCAGCCAGACCTACGCCAACGCCGGCCTCGGCGCCTACGTCCAGCTCAACGCGACCAGCACCGTCCACTTCGCGGCCGGCTTCCAGAGCGCCGACAACATCACCGGGGCGACGCTGTCGGCGAGGAACTTCGGCGAAGGCGGCTACTCCTGGTTCGGCTACGCGCAATGGACGCCGGCTTTCAAGGGGCTGGGTGCAGCGCAGTACTCCGCCACCTGGTACGGCGTGCCGGGCGTTCCGGCGCAATCGCCCGGCAGCCGCGGCTGGTCGCTGAACGCGGTGCAGAACCTGAACGCCACCTGGGCTGTCTTCGGCCGCGCCAACCGCGCCTACGACTACGTCACGCCGATCCGCGCCTCGTACGCGCTCGGCGCGGCGATGAACAATCCGCTCGGGCGCAGCCCCACCGACCAGATCGGCGTCGCCTTCGCCTACAGCGCTGCGGCGTCCCCGCCGACGGTCCCGGCGGGGGCAAGCAACGAGAAGGTGGTCGAGGTCTACTGGAACTGGACCTTCGCCAAGGGCCTGCTGCTGACGCCCGGCGTGCAGTACATCCGCGATCCCGCGCTGGCGCCGTCGACGGACAGCGCCTGGGTGATCGGCCTGCGCTCGACGCTGATGTTCTGACTCAGCGACGGATGCACAGCACGCGGTAGGCTCCATCCTCGACTTCGACGCCGTGCGTGTCGTGGCCGAAGCCGGGGAAGCCGCGGTCGAAGGACTCCAGCGCCTTCAGGTAGCCCAGCAGCGGCCCGCCGGCGTCGCCGGCGTTTTCGCCCGGCATCATCAGCGGAATTCCCGGCGGATACGGAACGACGCCGGTGGCGACGGTGCGGCCCGCCATCTCGCCCAGACCCAGCGACTCGACGTTGCCGCGAACCAGCTGCTCGTAGGCTTCGACCGGACTCAGCTCGGGATGAGGCAGGATCGAGAAAGCCTGCGACATGCTGTCGGTGGTCCCGAACCGGGACATCGCGGCAAACATGGCGTCGGCCAGGTCTTTCAGGCCCAGCGAGCGGTAGCGCTCCGGATGCGCCGTCGCCAGCGCCGGCAGCGCCTGCTCCAGCGGCGCGTTGGCGTCGTAATCGCGCTTGAAGTCGAGCAGCGCGTTGATCAGCGTTCCCCACTTGCCCT
The DNA here is from genome assembly GCA_903912485.1 of uncultured beta proteobacterium. Taxonomy (GTDB): domain Bacteria; phylum Pseudomonadota; class Gammaproteobacteria; order Burkholderiales; family Casimicrobiaceae; genus CAIWHR01. The sequence continues at coordinate 3,218 of CAIWHR010000424.1, forward strand.
TGGTCACGCCGATCGAGAACAGGACGAGGATGGTGAAGTCGGTCGTCTTCTCGACCACGATGCCCTGCTGATCGAGATACGCGGTCACGATCGCGGCCGGGATGCCGTTCGGCAGCAGGCCTCCCTGCGGCGCCACGCCGGGCGTGACGATCGAGACCTTGATCGGGTCGAGCATGCAGTAGCCGTCCTCGATGTCGCCGAAGCCGTGCCACTGCGCGTCGGGCTTCAGCACCCAGCAGCCCGGATCGGTCGCCAGGCGCTCTTCGTCCGCCTCGAAGAAGGGCATCGGCTTGCCGGAAGCCGCGTCGCGCACGGTGTCCGGCTGCCACGCGTCGAAGAACCAGTCCTTCTGCTGCGAAAACTCGACGCAGAGGCGCGCCAGCATGCGGCGGAACGCGACGGCTTCCCGGATCGCGTCGCCGGTGAGCGCCTCGCCGCCGGGACCGTCCATCATCGCCGCGCTGACGTCGTTGGACGCGATGATCGCGTAGAGCGGCGACGTCGACGCGTGCATCATGAACGCTTCGTTGAAGCGCGCGTGCGGAATGGCGTTGCGGCCGTCGCGGACGTGGATGAACGACGCCTGCGACAGCGCGGCGAGCAGCTTGTGCGTCGATTGCGTGGCGAACACCGTCGGCCGGCCCGCGTCGTATTTGGCCGGATCGCCGTGCATGGCGAAGCGCTCGCGGTAGATCGGGTTGAAGCGCGCGTAGCCGTACCAGGCTTCGTCGAAATGGAGCCGGTCGACGCTCTGGCCGAGCAGCGCCTCGACGCGGCTGACGTTGTAGCACAGGCCGTCGTAGGTCGAGTTGGTGACGATGGCGTGAATCGGCTTCGGCTCGATGCCGGCGTGAACCAGCGGGTTGTCGGCGATTCCCCGGGCGATCGCCTCCGGCGTCAGGCGCTGCGGAGGAATCGGCCCGATGATGCCGTAGCGGTTGCGCGAGGGAACGAGATAGGTCGGGATCGCCCCCGACATGACCATCGCGTGCTCGACCGACTTGTGGCAGTTGCGGTCGCACAGCGCGATCTGGTTGCGCGTCACGCTGGCCATCAGGATCACGCGGTTCGACGTCGACGAACCGTTGGTGACGTGATAGCTGCGGTGCGAGCCGAACACGCGCGCCGCGTAGCGCTCGCTGTCGCCGATCGGGCCCGAGTGGTCCAGCAGCGAGCCGAGTTCGCCGACGGAGATCGACAGGTCGGAGCGGAAGCAGCTCTCGCCGAAGAATTCGAAAAACGCCCGGCCCACCGTGCTCTTGAGGAAGGCCGTTCCGCCGGTGTGTCCGGGCGTGTGCCACGAATACTCGTAGACCTTCGAAAATTGCGCCAGCGCCTTGAACATCGGCGGCAGGACCGTCGCACGATAGCGCTCGATGGCCGCGACGATGCGCCCGCCGATGAAGTCGGTCGTGTCCTCCTGCATCCATACGAAATCGTCGGCCTTGCGCATGGCTTCGACGGGAATGCTGGCCGCGCTGCTGCGATCGGCCAGCAGGAAGACCGGCAGCGCCGTGCTGCGGGCGCGGATGGCGTCGAGGACGCGGAAGGTCCCGCCGTGGTGCGGATCGGCGTCGAGGTCCCAGTTCAGCAGCAGGCACTGGATGGCCGGATCGGCCTTGATGATCGAGACGGCGTCGTCGGCGCCGGTCGCGACGACGACGCGGACCAGCCTCGCTTCGAGCTCCTGCAGCAGGTTGTCCGCGGCGGCGCCGGCAGCGGTCGCGGTGTCGATCTTTTCGTGGACCAGCAGGGCTTTCATGCCGAGCCGACGATGGGCGGGCGGGGTGGTGGACATGCGCTGCTCCTCGGAAAGCGGTTGCCTGGCCGGCCGTGGCGAGCCACGGCCTCGGGGATGGGGCGACGCCGGCCGCGGCGGGCCGGCGCGCCGGTCTAGGTCGCGGGCGCCTGGTGCTGGGGAACGACGGCGGCGGGCGCCACGGGCGCCGGCGAGCGGTGCCGCAGGTTCAGCCCTTCGTGGCGGCCGACCGAGATCCAGAACATCGCGGCCAGCGCGACGACGGTGATGGCGAACGAGGCGTAGCGAACCCAGCCTGGCGCCACGCCGCCGGGGTGGATTCCCTTTTCCTCGATGTCACGCGCGCGGCCGATCGACAGCTCGTAGAAGATGATCGTCGCCACGACGAAGATCAGCGACCAGCGCGTCAGCTGGCCGTCCGAGCCGACCATCGCCCACAGGCTGTAGATGGCGGCGATGATCCCGACGAAGGTGTAGAAGGTGAACTGCCCCGCGGGAATCTTCCGGTACGCCAGCACCTTGATCGACACCGCCGAGTAGATGTAGGGCAGCAGCGTCATGATCACCGCGATCGACGCGATCTTCCCGAACTGCTGGCTCGCGGTGGGCGACATCGTGGCCAGCACCTCGACCGTCATGATGACCGCGACGATGGCGAGGCCGGCCGACGGGACGCCCTTGGCGTTGACGCGGGCGAACACGTTGCCGAACAGGCCGTCGTCCGCTGCCGCCTTGGCGGTCTGTCCGACCAGCAGCGTCCAGCCGGCGAGCGAGCCCAGGCAGCCGATGGCCGCGCAGAGGCTGACGATGTTGGCCGCGGTGTTGCCCAGCGCCAGCCGGGCGGCGTCGGCGAACGGCGCGCTGGACGCAAGCAGCTCCTTGTTCGGGATCATGCCCATGATCACCGTCGAGCTCAGGACGTAGCAGACCGCCGCCAGCACCACGCCGCCGACGGTGGCGATCGGCACGTTCTTCGCCGGGTCGCGCACCACGCCGGCCGAGACGGAAGCGCTTTCGACGCCGATGAACGCCCACAGCGTGTAGTTGAGCGTTGCGCTCACGGCGTCGAAGCCCGATTTTCCCGACACGTTCCAGCCGCTGGAATAGATGTCGCCGCTAAACCAGAACCAGCCGAACAGCGCCATGCCGACGATGGGAACCAGCGCGAAGACGGTGGTGAACGACTGGATCCTGCCGACCAGGCTCGGGCCCAGGATGTTGGCGTAGGTGAAGAACCAGATGACGGCGATCTGGGCCAGCGCCGAAGCCAGCGGATCCTTCAGCACCGGGAAGAAGTGCGTCAGGTAGCCGATGCCGGCGACGGCCAGACCGACGTTGCCGATCACGTTGGCGAGCCAGTAGACCAGGTTCGCCTGGTAGCCCATGTAGTTGCCGAACGCCTTGCGCGTGTAGGCGTAGGGCCCGCCGGCCGCCGGATCGATCGCCGAGAGCTTGGCGAACACCAGCGCCAGCGCCACCGCGCCGACGACGGTGATCAGCCAGCCGTAGAGAGCGATGCCGCCGGTGGTGGCGAGGTTGGCGGGAAGCATGAACACGCCGGACCCCATCATGTTGCCCGCCACCATCAGCGTCGCGGGAGCCAGCCCGATCTTTCCATCGGAATCATTCGCCATCGAGGGATCCTTTGGCCGCGTTCACGGCAGGGGTAATGTTACACCCGGCCGTCGGGCCACAGGCTGGCCGCGTGGCGCCCGGCCATCGGCGGCCCTTTGACCTTCGTCAACGGGGCGTTTCGCACAGCTAGGATGATGGAACCTGTGCGCGATCTTCCGCGCTGCCCTGCTCTTCCTCCGGAACGATGACCCACGACGAAGTCGCCACCGCCTGCGCGCTGCGCCACGGCCGCAGCCCCACCAAGCTGTTGCAGGTCCTGCGCGACGTGCAGGCGGCGCTCGGTCACCTGGGTGCCGACGCGATCGACGCCGTCGCCAGGGCGCTCGGCCTGCCGCGCGTGCGCGTCGAGGCCACCGCCACCTTCTACCACCTGCTGCACGCCGAGTCGCACGGTGTCTACGAGATCCTGTTCTCCGACAACATCATCGACCACATGCAGGGCAAGAACGAGCTCCTCGAGTACATGTGCGAGCGCATGTGGCTGGCGCCGGAGAGGGTGTCCGAGGACGGCCTCGTCTACGTCGGCAGCACCTCCGACATCGGCCTCGGCGACCAGGGGCCGGCAGCGCTGGTCAACGGCGCTCCGCTGCCGCTGCTCGACCACAACCGGCTCGACCTCATCGCCGGCCTCATCCGCAACCAGAAGCCGCTGTCCGAGTGGCCGCCGATGCTGTTCGAGGTGGCGACCAACATCCGCCGCGGCGACGTGCTGCTGGCCGAGCCGCACGCGCCGGGCAGCTCGGTCGCGCGCGTGCTCGAAATCGGTCCGCAGGGGATGCTGGAAGACCTCGAGCGCGCGTCGCCGCGCGGCCGCGGCGGCGCGGGGTTCAAGACGGCGGTGAAGTGGGCTGCGTGCCGCGCGGCTCCGGGCAGCGCCAGGTACGTGATCTGCAACGCCGACGAGGGCGAGCCGGGAACGTTCAAGGACCGCGTGCTGCTGCAGGCGCACGCCGACCTCGTGTTCGACGGCATGACGGTCGCGGCGCGCGTGGTCGGCGCAGCGCACGGCATCCTTTACCTGCGCGGCGAGTACCTGTTCCTGGTCGACGCGCTCGAAGCCGTGCTGCAGCGCCGCCGCGACGACGGATTGCTGGGCAACCGCATCCTCGGCGAGCCCGGATTCGACTTCGACATCGGAATCGAGCTCGGCGCCGGCGCGTACATCTGCGGCGAGGAGTCGGCGCTGATCGAGTCGGCCGAGGGCAAGGCGGGAAGGCCGCGCAACCGGCCGCCGTTTCCGGTCACCTGCGGCTACCTGGGGCAGCCCACCGTCGTCGACAACGTCGAGACCTTCGCCTGCACCGCCAAGATCGCGGTGCGCGGCGGCGCGTGGTTCGCCGCCATCGGCACGCCGGAGTCGACCGGGACCAAGCTGCTGTCGGTGTCCGGCGACTGCGCGCGGCCCGGCGTCTACGAATACCCGTTCGGCGTGTCGGTGCGCCGCGTGCTCGCCGACTGCGGCGCCAAGCGGCCGCACGCGGTGCAGGTCGGCGGCCCGTCCGGCACCTGCCTGTCGTGGCGCGAGTTCGACCGCCGCATCGCGTTCGAGGACGTCCCGACCGCCGGCGCGTTCATGGTGTTCGGACGCGAGCGCGACATGTTCGAGGTGGCGCGCAACTTCACCCACTTTTTCGCGCACGAGAGCTGCGGTTTCTGCACGCCCTGCCGCGTCGGCACGTCGCTGCTGTCCAATCACATGGACAAGCTGGCGGCGGGGAAGGGCAGCGCGCACGACCTCACGCAGATGCAGCGGCTGATGCACATCATGCTGACGATGAGCCACTGCGGGCTCGGGCACACCGCGGCGAAGCCCGTCGTCGAGACGATGGAAAAGTTCCCCGAGACCTACGAGCGCCGGCTGCAGGCGCTCGACTACGAGCCGGCGTTCGACGTCGACGGCGCGCTGGAGACCGCGCGCCAGATCACGGGGCGCGACGACGCGTTCGCCCACGTCGACGAGGACAGGTCATGAGCGGGCACTTCATCATCGACGGCAGGACGATCCCGTTCCGCGCCGGGCAGACGATCATGGAAGCCGCGGCCGACGCCGGCGTGTACATCCCGCACCTGTGCCACCGGCCGGGCTATACGCCGCACGGCAGCTGCAAGCTGTGCACGGTCGACGTCGACGGCCGGCCCGCGTCGGCGTGCACCGCCAAGGCGCAGGAGGGCAGCATCGTCGAGAACGACACGCCGGCGCTCAACGACGACCGCCGCGCGCTGACCGAGATGCTGTTCGTGGAGGGCAACCACATCTGCCCGGCGTGCGAGAAGACCGGCGACTGCCAGCTGCAGGCGGTCGCGTACCACCTCAAGCTGGTGTCGTACCGGTTCGACCATTTCTATCCGGCGCGCGGCGTCGACGCGTCGCATCCGGACATCCTGCTCGACCGCAATCGCTGCATCCTGTGCGACCTGTGCGTGCGCGCCAGCCGCGACGTCGACGGCAAGAACGTGTTCGAGATCGGCCACCGCGGCATCAGGTCGCGCGTGATCGTCAACGCGGCGTCGGGGCGCCTCGCCGACACCGACATCGACGTCAGCGACGCGGCGGTGCGCGTCTGCCCGGTCGGCGCCATCCTGATCAAGCGTCGCGCGTTCGCGGTCCCGATCGGCAAGCGCACGTACGACCTCAAGTCTGTCGCCGAGGTCGCCATCGAAGAGGTGCGGGCGCAACGGGAGGACGAAGGTGGCTGAGCGCAAGTTGCGGGTCGCGACGACGTCGCTGGCCGGGTGTTTCGGCTGTCACATGTCGCTGCTCGACATCGACGAGCGGCTGTTCGACCTGGTCCAGGTCGTCGAGTTCGACCGCTCGCCGCTGACCGACATCAAGCACTGCGGGCCCTGCGACCTCGGGCTGATCGAAGGCGGCGTGTGCAACGCCGAGAACGTCCACGTGCTGCGCGAATTCCGGGAGAACTGCCGGATCCTGGTCGCGGTGGGCGCCTGCGCGATCACCGGCGGCGTGCCGGCGCTGCGCAACAACATCGATCTCTGGGACTGCTTCCGCGAGGTCTACCAGTACGAAGCGGGGACCGCGAAGGGCGTGCTGCCCAACGATCCCGAGCTGCCGCTGCCTTTCGACAAGGTGCGGCCGATCTACGAGGTGGTGCACGTCGACTACTACCTGCCCGGCTGCCCGCCGTCGGCGGACGTGTTCTGGAAGTTCGTCACCGACCTCGTTGCCGGACGCGAGCCGACGCTCGACCGCGAGATGCTGCGGTACGACTGAGCGCGCCGGATCACGAATGAACCACTGCGGAAACACCGAATGACCATCGCCTACGAAACGGCCGCCCATCCCGAGAACCTGCGCCGGGTCGTCATCGATCCGATCAGCCGGGTCGAGGGCCACGGCAAGGTCACGCTGCTGCTCGACGCCGACAACCGCATCCAGCAGGCGCGGCTGCACATCGTCGAGTTCCGCGGCTTCGAGAAATTCGTCCAGGGCCGGCCGTACTGGGAGGTTCCGGTGCTGGTCCAGCGCCTGTGCGGGATCTGCCCGGTGTCGCACCACCTCGCCGCGTCGAAGGCGATGGACATGATCGTCGGCGCGACCGAGCTGACGCCGACCGCCGACAAGATGCGCCGGCTGCTGCACTTCGGCCAGATCCTGCAGTCGCACGCGCTGCACTTCTTCTACCTGGCGTCGCCCGACCTGCTGTTCGGCTTCGACGCCGACATCGCGCAGCGCAACATCGTCGCGGTGGCCGCGGCCAATCCGCAGCTTGCCAGGCAGGGCGTGCTGCTGCGCAAGTACGGGCAGGAGGTGATCCGCGTCACGTCGGGCAAGCGCGTGCACGGCTCCTGCGCGGTTCCCGGCGGCGTCAACAAGCACCTGACGCCCGAGGAGCGCGACTACCTGCTCGCCGACATCGAGCGCACCGTCGCCTGGTCGCAGGAGGCGGTGGCGCTGATCCGCGGCATGTATTCCGAGCGCAGCGAGTTCCTCAACGGCTTCGGCTTCTTCCGGTCGGCGTACGTGAGCCTCGTGCGCGGCGACGGCGCGCTCGACCTCTACCACGGCGGGCTGCGCGCTCGCAACACGCGCGGCGAGGTGATCTTCGACCACGTCGACTACGCCAGCTACTGGGACCACATCTTCGAGGTCACCAAGCCGTGGTCGTACATGAAGTTCCCGTACCTGCGCGCGCTGGGGCCCGAGGACGGCTGGTACCGCGTCGGACCGCTGGCGCGGATCAACAACTGCGACTTCATCCCGACGCCGCTGGCTGACGCCGAGCGCATCGCGTTCCGCGGGTTCGACAACGGCAGCGCGACGCACGCCAACCTCGCGTACCACTGGACGCGGATGATCGAGATGCTGCACGCGGCCGAAGGCATCCGCGAGCTGCTCGCCGACCCCGACCTGCTGAAGAACGACCTCGTCGTCACCGGCACGCGCGCGCTGCGCGGCGTCGGCGTGATCGAGGCGCCGCGCGGCACGCTGATCCACCACTACCGGATCAACGAGGACGAGCAGATCGTGCGCGCCAACCTGATCGTGTCGACGACGCACAACAACGAGGCGATGAACGAGGCGGTCCGGCAGGTGGCGCTGCAGTACCTCGACGGCAACGAGGTGACCGAGCCGCTGCTCAACCACATCGAGGTCGTGATCCGCGCCTACGATCCCTGCCTGTCGTGCGCGACGCACGCGCTGGGGCAGATGCCGCTCGAGGTCGAGATCGTCGACGCGGCCGGCGCGCAGGTCGACGTCCTGCGCCGCGACGCCGACGGGACGGTGAGCCGCCCCGACGCGCAGCCGGCGTGACGCGGCTGGCCGTCGTCGCCTGGGGCAACCCGAGCCGCGGCGACGACGCGCTCGGCCCGCAGTTCCTAGACGCGGCGCAGGCGCTGCCGCCGGTGCCCGGGCTCGACGTCGAGTTCGTCACCGACTTCCAGCTCCAGCCCGAGCACTGCACCGACCTCGCCGGCCGCGACCTGGTGCTCTTCGTCGACGCCAGCCTGCGCGCCGCGGCGCCGTTCGCGTTCGACGCGGTCGCATCGTCGCGCGACCACACGTTCACGACGCACGGATTGAGCCCGGGCGCGCTGCTCGCGACCTACGTCGACGCCTACGAGGAGCCGCCGCCGCCGGTGTTCGTGCTGGCGATCCGCGGCGAGCGCTTCGAGCTGGGCGAGCCGGTCGGCGCGGCCGCCGCGGAGAACCTGCGGCAGGCGCTGGCGTTCTACCGGCGGCTGCTGGCGGAGCCGGTCGCCGCTGCGTGGCAGCGCCTCGCCGGTTCGTAACCCGGGTCGTGCGGGCAGCGTCGGCCCCGCCGCCGAGCCATGGACACGCCCGGTCCTTAGGCTGTAATCTAGCCCGGCCCAACCAAATCCTGGGAGCGCACGGGCAATGACCGATGGGAAGACGAGTTGGGGGGACACCGTCCTCGGGTGGTTTGTCGTCCGGGACGCGCAGGCGGAGGCCGTTCCCGCGTCGGGCGAGACGCCTCCGGTCGAGCCCGTCGGCGAACTTCCGCCGGCACCGGGCGGAGTCGTCGATTTCGACGGCGTGTTCGCCGCGTTCGGCATCGACGCCGAGGCGCGCGAACGACTGGCCAAGGGCAACGGACTGCTCCGTAACCTGCCCGAAGGAACCGACGCCGCGGTGAAGCGCCAGATCGTCGAGGCGTCGCTGGTGGCGTTCGGCGTGCCGATCGAGCAGATCATCGAGACCGCGTGCGAGGAGGTGCAGGCGCTCGGCGCGTATCAGAGCAAGGGCGGCGCCGCGCTGGAGGAATTCTGCGCCGAGGCGCAGCGCCGGCTGGCCGCGCTCGAGCAGGAGGGCCAGTCGATACGCGACGCGATGCAGAAAGAGGTCGACGATCAGAAGAAGACCATCGAGGCGTGCAACCGGAAGAAGCTGGAGGTCCAGGCGATCCTGGAGTTCTTCGGTGCGGAAGCCGTCGCCCGGGTGGTCAGGGACTCGCCCAGGCTGATCGATCCACGCGCGGCCGGAACGGTTCCCGGCGCCTAGATTCCACGACCAACGCGGGCGCGGTCGGCGCCCGGTAAAAAGGGGCTTTGCCATGTCGGACATTGCGTTCTTCGCTCGCGTCATGAACCTCGTCAAGGGGTTCGTCTCCATCTTCGTTTCGGACGTCGAGAAAGAGCACCCGGAAATCGCCTACGAGAACGCGATCAGTTCGATGATCGAGAAGTACTCCAAGCTGAAGGCGGCGACCGCTGCGATCATCCGGCGGCGCGAGGACATCGACGAGCGTCTGACGCGCGCGTCGAAGGACCTGGCGCAGACCGAGGCCGAGCTGGGCACCGCCGTCGCGACCGGCCAGGACGACCTGGCGCTGATCCTGCTGCAGAAGAAGAACCAGCTCGAGGTCCAGGTCGCCGAGATGACGACCGACATGCTCACCGCCCGCAAGGACGCCGACGACGCCAAGACGTCGATCCTGCAGGTGCAGGGCGAGATCAGGAAGCTGAAGGACGAACGCGACGTGATGCTGGCGCGCATGCAGTCGGCGCAGGCGAGGATCCGGATCGAGGAGCAGCTCGAGGGCCTGTCGGTCGACGCCGAGGTCAGGGCGCTCGACGGCGTGCGCGAGCACATCAAGAACACCATCGCCCGCGCCAACCTCGGCAAGGAACTCGCCGACACGTCGCTCGACGCGCGGCTCGCGACGCTGCGCAGCCAGACCGGCGACGTGCAGGCGAAGCAGCAGCTGGCGGAACTCAAGGCCAAGTTCGCCGCGCGACAGGCGGCGCAGGGCCAGAAGTCGATGTAGTTGCACCCCCTTTCGACAGGAGAGTACTCATGATGCTTACCGGCATCGGCAAGGCGTTCGTCACCGCCGTCGTCCTCGGCGTCCTGGGCTTCGCCGCCTGGCACTACAACGAGGCGGCGATCCGCGGCTGGGTCGGAATCGACAAGACGGCGACGGCGCCCATCGCCAAGGCCGATTTCGATCCGCTGAAGAACGCGCCGGCGGACCCCGACCGCGGCAAGGGCTCGGCCGGAGTCGCCGGCGCGGTGCTCGCGAACTCGGGCAAGCTCACGCGCCCGCTGGTCGTGGGCATCAACACCTGGGCCGGCCACGCGCCGGGAATCGTCTTCAACGGCGGCATGGAGCCGGGGCCATCGTCCGGCTACAAGCAGCGCTACGGCCTCGACGTGAAGTTCGTGCTGCTGGAGGACCCCGCGGCCAAGCTGGCGGCGTTCCGCAACGGCGACGTCGACATCATGTGGAACACCGTCGACAACTGGGCGCGCGAGGCGTCGATCCTGGCCGAGCAGGGGCAGAAGGCCAAGTCGTTCATGATGCAGGACTGGTCGCGCGGCGGCGACGGCATCGTCTCTCTCGTCTCGATCAAGTCGGTCGAGGACCTGAAGGGCAAGAAGATCGCCTGCACGCAGTTCACGCCGTCGCACTTCCTGCTGCTGTACCTGCTGTCGCAGTCGGGACTGTCGCCGGAGGACCGCTCGGCCGTCGAGAAGGGCATCATCTTCACGCAGGACGCGCCGGCCGCCGCGGCGATGTTCAAGGCGAAGCAGGTCGACGCCGCGGTGACGTGGGAGCCCGACCTTTCCGCCGCGGTGACCGCGCGCGGCAACGACGCGCACGTGCTGGTCTCGACCACCGCGGCGACCAACATCATCGCCGACACGCTGGTGGTGCGGCAGGAGCTCATCGACCGCGCGCCCGACACGGTGCGCGACTTCCTCCACGGCTGGTTCGACGGGATCGAGGCGATCAAGACCGACCCGGCTTCGGCGTACGCGATCGTCGGCAAGGCGCTGAAGCTCGACAACGAGACCGTCTCGGGCATGCTCTCCGGCCTCAAGCTGACCCCCTACGCCGACAACGCGCAGTTCTACGGCATGACCGGCGGCAAGGCGCACTACGAGACGCTGTTCGACACCGCGTTCGTGATCTGGCGCAAGAAGGGGCTGGTGACCAAGCCGATCGAGGCGCGCGACTGGGCCGACACGCGCTTCCTGTCGGCGCTGGCGGCGAGCTACGGCGGGCAGCAGGTGCAGGAGCCGCGGCTCGCACCCGCCGCGCCGTCGACGCAGGACCGGGCGATCATCAACAAGCAGATCCAGGTTCACTTCACGCCCGGGTCGGACGAGATCATGGCCGGTTCGTACATCGTGCTCGACGCGCTCGGCGAGACGATGACGTCGCTGGGCAACACGTATCTGCGCGTCGAGGGCAACACCGACTCGACCGGAAGCGCGAGCGCCAACATGTCGCTGTCGGACCGGCGCGCGCTGGCGGTAAGGAACTACGTGCTGAAGAACTTCCCCAACATCGCGCCGTCGCGCTTCCAGACCATCGGCCGCGGCCCGACCAACCCGGTCGCCGACAACGCCACCGAGACCGGCCGCCAGCTCAACCGCAGGACCGACATCAAGGTGGTCCTGGCGCGGGACTGACGGCGCATGGAACCCGAAGCGCAGGACAAGCCCGGCAAGACCGACGACGGCGCGCGGAAGACCGACTACTTCGCGCTGCGCTCGCCGCTGCCGAAAGCGGTGTCGTTCTGGCTGGGGCTGATCGCTCCGGTCGGCGTCCTGCTCGCGTGGTGCACGCTGACCTATGGCGGGTTCGCTCCGCCCGACTTCCTCCCTTCGCCGAGCGAGACGGTGCGGGGGACGCTGCAGCTGTTCATGCAGTACGAGCTGGGCAGCGCGATCCTGATCTCGATGCGGCGGATCGGGCTGGCGTTCGCGCTGGCCGCCGGCGTCGCGCTGCCGCTGGGGATCCTCATGGGCGCGTTCGAGCCGATCAACCGGATCCTGGAGCCGGTGACGGCACCGCTGCGCTACATGCCGATCTCGGCGTTCATCCCGCTCCTGATCCTGTGGTTCGGGATCTACGAAACGGAGAAGATCGCCTTCCTGTTCCTCGGCGTCTTCGTCTACCTGCTGCCGGTGGTGGTCACCGCCATACGCGCGGTGCAGGAGGAACTCATCCAGACCGCGCTCACGCTGGGCGCGACCAAGGCGCAGGTCATCCGCACCGTGCTCATCCCCGCAGCGCTGCCCGAGATCTTCGACTCGTTCCGCGTCATGAACGCGATCTCGTGGACGTACGTGATCCTCGCCGAGGCGGTCAACCCCGAGCGCGGGCTGGGCTACATGGTCGAGCTGGCGCGAACGCACCAGAAGGCGTCGTGGTCGTTCGCGGGCCTCCTGGTCATCGGCGGCATCGGCCTGACAACCGACGCGCTGATCCGGCTGATGGCGCGGATCCTGTTTCGCTGGCGGGAGACTTCATGACCGCGCCCGGGGAGCACTCATGAGCGCCGCCAAGGCAGAGGGTTCGGTGCCGCTGAAGCTCTCGATCGAGGGCCTCGGCGTCACCTACACGGGGCATGACGGCAACGCCACCGAAGCCGTGCGCGACGTCTCGCTGGAGATCGCCGACAAGCCCGGCGTCGGCGAGATCATCGCCTTCCTCGGTGCCTCCGGGTGCGGGAAGTCGACGATCCTCAAGGCCGTCGCCGGGCTGATTCCGCCGACCAGGGGCCGCATCCTCGCCAACGGCAAGCCGGTCACCGGCGTCGGCCGCGACCGCGGCATGGTCTTCCAGGCGTACACGTCGTTCGGCTGGCTGACGGTGCGCGACAACGTCGAGTACGGCCTCAGGCTGCAGGGCGTGCCGGCGGCCGAGCGGCGCGAGCGTTCGCGCAAATACATCGACGAGGTGGGGCTGCGCGACTTCGCCGACCGCTATCCGAAGGACCTGTCGGGCGGCATGAAGCAGCGGGTCGCCATCGCCAGGACGCTGATCAACCAGCCGAGCATCGTGCTGATGGACGAGCCCTTCGGCGCGCTCGACCCGCAGACGCGGTGGGGGATGCAGAGCCTGCTCCTCGACGTCTCGCGCGTGGAAGACACGACCATCCTCTTCGTCACGCACGACGTGTCCGAAGCGGTCTACCTCGCCGACACCGTCTACGTGCTGTCGGCGCGGCCGGCGCGCATCCTGCACAAGGTCGAAGTGCCGTTCTTCGCCACCCGCGACATCGCGCTGAAGTCGGCGCCCGAGTTTCGCGCCGTCGAGAAGAAGCTGCTGGAGATGCTCTACAGCGGGACGCCGAAGTGAGTCCGATGCTCCCGCCGCGGCCCCCGGGCGGCGAGCAGACCGCTTCGCGCACGCCGCCGCTGCGGCCGGTCGAGGCCGCCGCCGAGCGGCCCGCGGCCGCGCCGTTCAAGCCCACCGACGCCGCGTCGGCGCTGCGCGCCCTGTCCGACCCGCGCACCTACCTGCGGATGGCTTTCGCCAACCCCTACAACCTGTCGCTGCTGGTCGGCGCGATCGCGGTCGCGGTGATCCTCCAGGGGCCGGTGCTGGCGCTGGGCGCGCTGTCCGCCGAGGCGCTGTGGCTGCTGTTCGGCCCCGACTCCAGGTTCCTGCGGCGCCGCCTGTGGGATCCGGCGCTGGAGAAGAGGAACCGGGAGATGGAGCACTCGGCGCGCGCCGCGCTGGTCGGCGGCCTCGATCCGGTCGAGCGGGAGCGGGTCGAGAAGCTCGCGGCGCGCCAGGAGACGTTCCGCAGCCTGGCCGCGCGGAACCCGGCGTTCACCGGCGAACTCCTGCGCAACGAGCTGGCGAAGACCAACCGCCTGGTCGACGCCTTCGTCGAGATCGCGCTCAACTGCGCCCGCTTCGAGCAGTACCTGGCGTCGATCGACCCGGCCGAACTCAAGCGCGACCGCGACGGTTACTCGGACGCGGTGCGCCGGGGCAGCGCCGACGACCAGGGGACTCAGATCGCGAAGAAGAACCTGGACATCGTCAACAAGCGCCTGGACCGGATGGCGGAGATCCGC
>CAIWHR010000425.1 GCA_903912485.1 uncultured beta proteobacterium
GGGCGGCGCTGGCCCGCGGCGCGATCGCGTCGGTCACGCTGATCGCCAACGGCAGCGACGACACGCTGGTGTGGACCGCAGGCCGTTCCGGCGGCTGGCAGCGGCTGGTCTCGCGCCTGCGAGCACCCGGACTCGCGGCGCTGCTCGCCGCCGCGGAGTCCGGCGCAGGCGGCGAGCCTTGATGGACATCGTCCGCCGCAGCGTGCCGGCCGCCGCGGCGACGCTCGCCGCCGCCGGCGTGCACCCGGTGCTGGCGCGCCTCTTCGCGGCGCGGGGTGTGGCGACCCGCGACGACCTCGACACCGACCTCGCCGGACTGCCGCGCTTCGCCGCGATGAAGGGCATCGACGCCGCGGCGGCGCGGCTCGCCGGGGCCATCGCCGCGCGCGAGAAGATCGTCGTCGTCGCCGACTACGACGCCGACGGCGCCACCGCGTGCGCGGTGGCGGTGCGCGGGCTCGCGGCGCTGGGCGCCGACGTCGATTTCCTGGTTCCCAGCCGCTTCGAGCACGGCTACGGCCTCACCCCCGAGATCGTCCGCGACGCCGCGGCGAAGGCGCCGCGGCTCCTCGTCACCGTCGACAACGGCATCGCGAGCCACGAGGGTGTCGCGCAGGCGGCCTCGCTGGGGATCGAGGTGCTGATCACCGACCACCACCTGCCCGCGGCAACGCTGCCGGCGCCGGCGCTGATCGTCAATCCGAACCAGCCCGGCTGCACGTTTCCCTCCAAGCACCTGGCCGGCGTCGGCGTGATGTTCTACCTGCTGCTCGCCACCCGCGCGCTGCTCCGGGCGCGGCAGGCGTTCGCTGCGGGGCCGGGGCCGAACCTCGCCCTGCTGCTCGACCTGGTCGCGCTCGGCACCGTCGCCGACGTGGTGCCGCTCGATCGCGTCAATCGCACGCTGGTCGCGCAGGGCCTGGCGCGCATCCGCGCCGGCCGCGCGCAGCCCGGCGTCGCGGCGCTGTTCGCCGCCGCCGGGCGCGACCCGCGCCGAGCGACCGCCTACGACCTGGGCTTCGTCGCCGGCCCCCGGCTCAACGCCGCCGGGCGCCTGTCCGACATGGCGATCGGCGTCCGCTGCCTGCTCGCCGAAACGTCGGCGGCGGCGCTGCCGCTCGCCGTCGAACTCGACCGCCTGAACCGCGAGCGGCGCGACGTCGAGTCGGCGATGCAGGAGGAGGCGCTGGCGGAGCTCGACGCCCGCGCCGCGGTGGCGACGCAGCCCGAGGCGTTCACGCTCTGCCTGTACCGCCCCGAATGGCACCAGGGCGTGGTCGGCATCGTCGCGTCGCGGCTGAAGGACCGCTTCCACCGCCCCGCGGTCGTGTTCGCGCCCGGCGGCGGCGCCGGCGAACTGCGCGGCTCCGGCCGTTCCATCGGCGGCTTCCACCTGCGCGACGCGCTGGATCTCGTCGCCAAGCGCGCGCCGGGAGCAATCCTGCGGTTCGGCGGCCACGCCTACGCCGCCGGCCTGACGCTGGCGGCGGGGGACCTGCCGCGCTTCGCCGCGGCGTTCGAGGCCGTCGCCCGCGAGCAGCTCTCCGCCTCGCAGCTGCGCCGCAGGCTCGAAAGCGACGGCGCGCTGGCGCCCGGGGAGCTCGACCTGGAGCTGGCGGAGGTGCTGCGCCGGGAAGTCTGGGGCCAGGGCTTTCCGGCGCCGGTGTTCGACGACGTCTTCACCGTCGCCGACCAGCGCGTCGTCGGCGGCAGGCATTCGCGCCTCGCGCTGCACCGTCCCGGCGAACCGGGCGCGGTCCGCTACCAGGCGATCCTGTTCAACCAGGTCGACCCGCTGCCAGCGTCGATCCGGGCCGCCTACCGGCCCGACGTCAACGAGTGGAACGGGGCGGCGTCGCTGCAGCTGGTGGTCGAACACTGGCAGCCGGCCTGAACGCGAAGCGCCGCCCGCCGTTGCGCAGGTGCAGCATCCACCTTTCCCGTCCCGATGGGCGCGTCCGGGCCCATCCGCGATGTTGAACGCAAATAACTGATATTGCTAGTCTTTATGCCGACCTCACGGGCGCCGCCGGGGCTGCCGCCGGCACAAGTCGGGTTGTGCAGCGCAGCATTTTTGATATAATGCTACCGATCGGACCCCGCGGGTGCGGGGATCCTGCAACCAATCCATCTGGGGACCAAACGCATGCGTCTCGCTGACAAAGTTTCGATCATTACGGGCGCAGGCTCGGGCATCGGCGAAGCCACCGCCATCAAGTTCGCGCAGGAAGGCGCCAAAGTCGCCGTCTGCGACATCAACGAGGCGGCGGCGATCCAGGTGGCCAAGGGCATCAGCGACGCCGGCGGCGAGTGCGTCGCCTTCCACGTCGACGTCACAGACAAGGAAAGCATCGCCAGGATGGTCGAGGGCGTGATGTCCCGCTGGGGTCGCATCGACACGCTGGTCAACAACGCCGGCATCGTCCAGGACGCGCAACTGAAGAAGATGACCGAGGACCAGTTCGACCGCGTCATCGACGTCAACCTCAAGGGCGTCTACAACTGCACGCGGGCCGTCGTCGACGTCATGCTCGCGCAGCAGTCGGGCGTCATCCTCAACGCCTCGTCGATCGTCGGCCTCTACGGCAACTTCGGCCAGACCAATTACGCCGCGACCAAGTTCGCCGTGATCGGGATGATGAAGACCTGGGCCCGCGAACTGTCGAGGAAGGGCATCCGCGCCAACGCGATCTGCCCCGGATTCATCGAAACCCCGATCCTCAAGTCGATGCCGGAAAAGGTCATCAAGATGATGGAGGAGAAGGTTCCGATGGGGCGTCTCGGCCGGCCCGAGGAGATCGCCAACACCTACGCCTGGCTGGCTTCCGACGAAGCGAGCTACATCAACGGCGCCGTGATCGAGGTTTCCGGCGGCGTCACGATCTGACGCAAGCCCTGCCGCAACGCCCCGGCCCGGGTCGAGCACCAGCGAGACCCGGGTTCGGCAAACGGGGGCGCGATCGCGCCCGGGGCGGCGCTTGGCACTCGTCCATCCGGCCGGCTTGAGTCCGGCGACCCCGCCGGGGTAGCATTGGCGCTCTCCACCCCTTCGGTGTCACGCCCATGTCGCGCATTTTCCTCGTCCTGATCGCCTTCGGCGCCCTCGTCGCCTCGCCGTTCGCCGCCGCGCAGAAGGACGCTGCCGCGCCGAAACCCGATACCTACCTGTGCCCCAACGCGACCGGCGGCAAGGCAGTCGACTGCTTCCTCAACGCCGTCGAACACCTGTACACGATGTGCCGGCAGGTGAAAAGCATCGAAATCATCGAGTTCGGCTACGAGAAGTCGGACGAAGGCGTCAACGGCGCCAAGAGCGAGTACTGCGTCGACAAGCACAAGCTTTCGATGACGCGCCCGTACCAGGCGGCGTTGCGCGAGGCCACCGGCAGCCGCAGCGCCGTCGACGGCCTGCGCGGCATCTACGACCTGTGGCTGAAGGCGCTCGCCGGGCTCAAGTGGCAGGCGGGCGAAGACGATCAGCAGTACAAGCTCCGCATCGGCAGGCCCTACGAGGCGTTCACCGAACAGGCGACCACCGTGCGCACCGCGCTGGAGCAGGGCACGGCGGATTCCAGGATCGCCGCCGCCGCGCCGTCGAAAGCCGCGACGGCGAAATCGAAACCGGCGAAGGCCGCGCCCAAGAGCGCGAACTGAACGCGCCGACCGCCGGGCCGCCGCTCGCCGCCGGCGCACCGGCGCCGGATCCCCATCTCGCCGCGATCTTCGGTCCCGACGGACCTCTCGCCCGCGCCAACCCCGGCTTCCGCTTCCGCCCGCAGCAGCTCGCGATGGCCGACGCCGTCGCGCAGGCGATCGCTGCGCGCGCGCCGCTGATCGCCGAGGCCGGCACCGGCACCGGCAAGACCTTCGCCTACCTCGTCCCCGCGCTGCTCTACGGCGGCAAGGTGATCGTCTCGACCGGAACCAAGACGCTGCAGGACCAGCTGTTCCAGCGCGATCTGCCGATGGTCCGCGATGCGCTGCGCGCCCCGGCAACGCTGGCGCTGCTCAAGGGCCGCGCCAACTACGTCTGCCACCACCATCTCGAGCGCACTGCGGCCGAGGGCCGGCTGCCTTCGCGCGACGACGCGCGCCATCTGCCCAAGATCGTCGCCTTCGCGCGGGTGAGCGACAGCGGCGATCGCGGCCTCCTGGCCGACGTCCCCGAGACCGCGTCGATCTGGCCGCTGGTCACGTCGACGCGCGACAACTGCCTCGGCGGCAACTGCGCGCATCACGACAGCTGTTTCGTGCTGAAGGCGCGCAAGGATGCGCTCGAGGCCGACGTCGTCGTCGTCAACCACCACCTGTTCTTCGCCGACGTGATGCTGCGCGACGAAGGCCTCGCCGAGCTGCTGCCGGCGTGCAATACGATCATCCTCGACGAGGCGCACCAGCTGCCCGACACCGCGACGCTGTTTTTCGGCGAGCAGCTGACCGCGGGCGAACTGGCCGACCTCGCCCGCGACGCCGAGGTCGCCGCGCGCACGACGGCGCGCGAGGTGGCGGGACTTCCGGACGCCGCGTCGGGCATCGGCCCCGCGCTCCGGCAGGTCCGCCTGGCGCTGGGCGACGAGCCAGGCAAGCTCGCCGAACGCGTCGCCGCACAGCGCCCCGGCTTCACCGATGCGCTCGACGCGCTGGCGGCCGCGCTCGACCGGCTCGCCACCGAGCTCGATCGCTTCGCCGAGCGCGGCGAGGATCTGGGCGCCTGCGCGCGGCGCGCGAGCGAGGCCGCCACGCAGTTGGCGCGGTGGAGGGGCATGGCCGAGGCGCCCGCCGCCGACTCGGACGCGGACACCCCCTGGATCCGCTGGGTCGACGTGTCGTTCGCCGGCTGGCAGCTGCACGCTTCGCCGCTGTCGATCGCCGGCCTCTTCCGGCGCCAGGTCGAAGCCTCGGGGCGGGCGTGGATCTTCACCTCGGCGACGCTCGCGGTCGGCAGCGATTTTTCGCTTTACCAGCGCGAGCTCGGCCTCGCCGACGCCGCGACCGGCTACTGGGAGAGCCCCTTCGACTATGAGACGCAGGCGCTCTTGTACCTGCCGCGCGACCTGCCCGCGCCCAATTCCCGCGAACACACCGAAGCGGTGGTCGCGGCGGCGCTGCCGGTGCTGAAGGCGAGCAACGGCCGCGCGTTCCTGCTGTTCACCACGCTGCGCGCGCTGAACGTCGCGCGCGACCTCCTCGCCGACGCGTTCGCGCGCGAGGGGCTCGCCTGGCCGCTGCTGGTGCAGGGCGAGGGTTCGCGCAGCGAGTTGCTGTCGCGCTTTCGCGAACTCGGCAACGCGGTGCTGCTCGGCAGCCAGAGCTTCTGGGAGGGCGTCGACGTTGCCGGCGACGCGCTGTCGGTCGTGGTGATCGACAAGCTTCCGTTCGCGCCGCCCGACGATCCCCTGCTCGCGGCGCGGCTCGAACGCCTGCGCACCGAGGGCGGCAATCCGTTCATCGACTACCAGCTGCCGCAGGCGGTGATCAGCCTCAAACAGGGCGCGGGGCGCCTGATCCGTTCGGAGACCGACCGCGGCGTGCTGATGATCTGCGACCCGCGGCTGGTCGACAAGCCCTACGGCAGGAAGATCTGGCGCAGCCTGCCGCCGATGCGCAGGACGCGCGAGCTCGCGGACGTCGAAACATTCTTCGCAGGTGCGTAACCCGGGCATTGCGGGCAACGAAACGCCGGCAACCCGCGCGGTGGCCGGCGCGTAGCCCGGGCTTCGCCGCCACGAACGTCGACCGGCAGCCCCCGCGGTGGCCGGCGCGTAGCCCGGGCTTCGCCGCCACGAACGTCGACCGGCAGCCCCCGCCGCCGAAAGGCGAAGCCCGGGGCAGCCGTGGCCGTCGAAGCGCCGTCCCCGGGTTCCGCCGCGACACGCTGGAGGCTCGCGCCGGGCATACGTGCCGGCGGAACCCGGGCTACGCGTTGCCGACGGCGGAACCCGGGCTACGTTGCCGACGGCGGAACCCGGGCGGCGGACCCGATGGATCCGCGCCACGCGGGATCACGGCCGGGCGATTACCAGAATTTCCACCAGGGCTTGGTGGCCAATTCCTTCATTTCGGCGCTCTTGGGGAACGTCTTTTCCAGGATGCGCGCCGAGTCGCTCTGCAGCTGGGTGAGTCCCAGCCTGCCGTACGCCGCGACCAGCAGCGCCAGCGCTTCCTCGCTCGCCGGCGTGCGCGGGTAGTCCACCAGCGCGCCCTGCGCGCGGTTCACCGCCGCGACGTTCGCGCCGCGGTTGTAGTAATAGCGGGCGACCTTCACCTCGTAGAGCGCGAGCGAGTTGGTGAGGTACTTCATCCGCTCCAGCGAATCGCCGGCGTAGCGGCTTTCAGGAAACTTCGCGACCAGCTCCTTGAACGCGGCGAACGACTCGCGCATCCCCTTGGGTTCGCGCTCGGAAAGGTCGAGCTCGTAGACGTAGCCCAGAATGCCCTGATCCTCGCGAAAGTGGACGAGGCCCTTCAGGTAGTACGCGTAGTCGACGTTCGGATGATTGGGAAAGGTGCGGATGAAACGGTCGCAGGCGCCGACCGCTGCGGGTGTGTCGCCGGCACGATAGCTCGAATACGCGGATTCGAGGACCGCCTGCTGCGCGAAACGGCCGTAGGGAAAACGCGACTCCAGCGACTCGTAGAGCTTGACCGCACGCGTATAATTTCCCTCGATCATCGCGTCGTGCGCTTCCTTGTACAGGCGATCGGCGCTCCAGTTGCCCGTCTCGTCCTTGACCTCCGGCAGCCACGAGCAGCCCCCGATCGCGACCGCGGTCGCGATGAGCCACACCCACAGCCAGGCGCGCGCTGCGGCGCCGCCGCGATTGCGGAACATCAGTTGCTGTGCCGATGCCATGCGAGTTGGGGAAGGACGCCAAGCGTTCGTGAAGATTGCCGATTATAACCGACCCGCCGCCGCCACGGCGGCGCGCGCCTCGCCGCTGCCGGCGCCCGCCGGCGGCGTCGCGGCGGGCGCCGGCACGACGCATCGGTTGACGCTCGCCGCCGGCGCCGCCGGGATGCGCTTCGACCAGGCGCTGGCGCAGGCGTTGCCCGACTATTCGCGCAGCCGGCTCAGGCAGTGGATCGACGCGGGACGGGTGACGCTCGACGGCCGGCCCGCCGACCCGACGCGCAGGATCCGCGGCGGCGAGGCCATCGTCGTCGAGGCGACGCCCGATCCGCAGGAGACGGCGTTTGCCCCGGAATCGATCCCCTTCGCCATCGTCCACGAGGACGACGCGCTGCTGGTGATCGACAAGCCGGTCGGGCTCGTGATGCATCCCGGGAGCGGCAACTGGCAGGGCACGCTGCTCAATGCGCTGCTGCACCACGCGCCGCAGCTCGGCGGCGTCCCGCGGGCCGGCATCGTCCATCGCCTCGACAAGGACACCAGCGGTCTCGTCGTCGTGGCCAAGACGCTGGCGGTGCAGACGGACCTCGTCCGCCAGCTGCAGGCGAGGACGGTGCAGCGCGAATACGTCGCCGTGGCGATGGGCGACATCGCGCGCGGAGGCACCGTCGACGCGCCGATCGGCCGCCACCCCTCGCGGCGGACCAGGATGGCGGTGGTTGCCACCGGCCGGCCCGCCCGCACGCACTACACGGTCGTCGAGCGCTTCGGCTGCGCGACGCTGCTGCGCTGCCGGCTGGACACCGGCCGCACGCACCAGATTCGCGTGCACCTCGCGTCGCTCGGCCACCCGCTGGTGGGCGATCCCGCGTACGGCAGGAAAGGCCCCCCCGCGTTCGTCCGCCAGGCGCTGCACGCGTTCCGGCTGGGGCTCGTGCACCCGGTGACGCACGAAGCGTGCACGTGGGAATCCCCGCCGCCCGCCGACTTCGCCGAACTCGTCGCAGCGCTGCGCGCGAGCTCCGCGGCACGCGCATGACGGCCGTCGCCGCTCACGCACCGGGCGACGCCCGCGCCGGCACCGTCGCGTCGCTGCTGGCGGCCCGGCTCGCGGCCGAGGGCCTCGACTGGATCGTGCCCGACTGGCCGGCGCCGGCGGACGTCGGCGCGCTCTCGACCACCCGCAGCGGCGGCCCCGGCGCCGCCGCCGGCATGAATCTCGGCCTCGCCTCGACGCTGCGCCCGGGCCCCGACGCGACCGAAGCGGTGTGGCGGAACCGTCAGCGCCTGGACGCCTTCCTGCCGTCGCCGCCGGTGTGGCTCGACCAGGTGCACGGCGCCGGCGTTGCCGTGCTGGACGCCGCGTCGGCGGCGGCGCCCCCGCCGGTGGCCGATGCCGCGGTGACGCGCGAGCGCGGCATCGTGTGTGCAGTGCTCACCGCCGACTGCCTGCCGGTGCTGTTCGCCGAC
>CAIWHR010000426.1 GCA_903912485.1 uncultured beta proteobacterium
CACGCCGATGATGTCGGCGATCTTCTTGCTCGACGCGCTGATCGAGCCCATGGTGTCGACCACCTGACCCACCACCTGACCGCCCTTCACCGCCACCTCGGACGCCGACGCCGCCAGCTGGTTCGCCTGTTTCGCGTTGTCGGCGTTCTGCTTCACCGTCGAGGTCAGCTCCTCCATGCTCGACGCCGTCTCCTCCAGGCTCGCCGCCTGCTGCTCGGTGCGCTGCGACAGGTCGGCGTTGCCCGCCGCGATCTCCCCGGCGCCGGTGCTCACCGAATCGGTCGCCGCCCGAATCTGCCCGATCACATCGCTCAGTTTCTCGACCATCCGCCGCATCGCGCGCAGTAGCTGGCCGATCTCGTCGCCGCGGCCGGTATCGAATTCGGCGGCGAGATCGCCGGCCGCCACCGCTTCGGCGACGCCCACCGCCGACGCCAGCGGGCGGGTGATCGAGCGTGCGATGTAGCCCGCCACCAGCAGGCCTGCCGCCAGAGCCAGCAGTCCGATGCCGGCCAGCGCCAACGCCCGCGTCTGCACGACCTCCAGATCGCGCTTGTTGCCCGCGATGATCGAAGTCTGTCGCTTGTCGAGATCGAGGATCCTCGCCTTCATGTCGCGCCACGTGGGCGTCTCTTCGCGATTGACGACGGCGATGGCCTCGGCCGGGCTCTCGGCAACCAGCGTGAGGACCCTCTGCTGCACTGCCTTCTGTTTCCCGCGCAGCGCGGCGATCTCGCCCAGCGCGGGACCGAGCGACGCGTCGTCGCCGGCGAGTTTGCGCGCCCGCGCCAACGCCGCGTCGAAGTCGTCGCCGGCGGCGGCGAAATTGTCGTAGGCCTTGCGGTTCTTGGGATCGAGCAGCACGTTGCGCACGGCCTGGCCCATCTGCAGCCCCTGCGCATGCATTCCCTGGACTGCCGCCCCCAGCGCGACATCGTGCTCCATGAACGTCAGGAACCGCTCGCCGACGCGCTGCAGCGACCAGACGGCGACGGCACCCGAGCCGCCGACCAGCACCGCAACCGCCCCGACCGCCAGAAAGATGCGGGTCCCGATTCCCAAGTCTGCAAGTCTCATGATTTTCCCATTACCACCTCGGCCTTCCGGCCCGGAATTCTGCACTCGTGCACCGGCAGGAATCGCGGCACAATCGGGTTATCGGCCGGCGCCGCCGTCGGCGCAGATCACCGAAGTTCGCTGCATGCCCAGGAGTCGGAAATGATGTCGATGCCCGCAACCGGCGATCGGTGACGATGGCCGCCCCGCGCCTCGTCCCCTGCCCGCAGTGCGGACGCCCCGTAGAATGGACGGCAGCTTCGCGCTGGCGCCCGTTCTGCTCGGCGCGCTGCAAGACCATCGACCTCGGTGCCTGGGCCGCCGAAACCTACCGGGTTCCCGCCGCCGAATCGCCCGATCCCGACGACACGACCGCGCTGCCTCCCGCGTAACGGGGGGCCGCCCGCAGCCTCAGCCGTCCTCCCACGCCGCGCGGCGCAGCGCGATGCCGTGCGCGCCGTGCGCGATCGCGCCGTCGACGTCGTTGCGGGCGAGCCCGCCCAGCGCGAACACCGGCAGCGGCGCCGTCCCGGCGATGGCGGCGAACGCGTCCCAGCCCAGCGCCGCGGCGACGGGATGCGTCGGCATCGGCAGCACGGGGCCGAGGACCGCGAAATCGAGCCCGAGCTCGCCCGCCCTGGCGACGTCGGCGGCGGTGTGGCACGACGCGGCGCAGAGCATGCCGTCCGGCCGCGCCGACGCCGAGGCCAGAGCCGCCGCGGTCCAGTGGACCCCCGCACAGCCCCACGCCCTGGCGCGGACGGCGTCGCCGTTGAGCAGCACCTGCGCGCCGTGCGGCGCCGCCAGCGCGAGCAATCGATCGCACAGCGCGCGCTGCCGCTCCGGCGCCCAGTCCTTCTCGCGCAACTGGACGAGCCTGAGCCCGCGATCGAGCGCGCCGCGGGCGCGCGCGAGGAACGCCGCCTCGCCGACGTCCCCGGCCATCGTGATGGCGTAGACCCCCGGCAGCAGCAGCGCGCGCAGCACCGCCGTATTGGCCGGAAGCAGCGGTTCGACGGCGAAGCTGCCGGGCGTCTGCCACGCGAAAGCCTGCCCGTCGTGGCCGACGGGCTCGCCGTCCCACGCGAACACGCGGAAGAAGTTGAGTTCGACGTGCGCGTGCGGGTAGACGTAGCGCCGCCGCAGCCACGGCGCCGCGCGCGTGACGACGAGCCCGAGCTCCTCGTGCAGTTCGCGGTCGAGTGCCTGCCGCGGCGACTCGCCGGGCTCCAGCTTGCCGCCCGGAAACTCCCAGTAGCCGGCGTACGCCTTGCCCGCGGGACGCTGCGCCAGCAGCACCTGCCCGTCGCCGCGGAGGATGACCGCGGCGGCGACGCGGACGACGGCCTCGCTCACGCGACGCTGCGGCAGCGCTAGCGCCGCCGCAGCGCGGCTGCGCCGGCGTAGCTCTTGGCGAACTGCCACGCGATGCGGCCGCTCCGGGAGCCGCGGTGCAGCGTGAACTGCAGCGCCTCGCGCGTCCGGTTCTCGGCCTCGCGCGCCGACTTCGGTGCGCCGACGCCGAAGGCTTCGAGCCAGCCGGCGACGGCGGCGAGGTAGTCGTCCTGGCCGAAGGGGTAGAACGAGATCCACAGTCCGAAGCGCTCGGACAGCGAGATCTTCTCCTCGACCGACTCGCCGGGATGCACCTCGTCGCCGACGTGTTTGGTCTCGAGGTTCTCGCTGAAATACTCGGGCAGCAGGTGCCTGCGGTTCGACGTCGCGTAGATCAGCATGTTGGGCGCCGCCGCCGCCACCGTGCCGTCGAGCATCACCTTGAGCGCCTTGTAGCCGGGCTCCCCCGCGTCGAAGGTGAGATCGTCGCAGAACACGACGAAGCGCTCGCGGCGGCCGTCGACGACGTCGGCGATGTCGGGCAGGTCGACGAGATCGCTCTTGTCGACCTCGATCAGCCGCAGCCCCCTCGCCGCGTACTTGACCAGCATCGCCTTGACCAGCGACGACTTGCCGGTGCCGCGCGAGCCGGTCAACAGCACGTTGTTCGCGGGAAGCCCGGCGACGAACTGCCGCGTGTTGGCGTCGATCGCCCGCTTCTGTTCGTCGATCGCGACCAGGTCGTCGAGACGGATCGCGTGCGGATGGCGGACCGCCTCGAGGTGGCCGCGGCCCGCGCGCTTGCGCCAGCGGAACGCGGTCGCCTTCCAGTCGATCGGCGCCGGCGCCGGCGGCAGCACCGCCTCGACGCGGGCGAGGATGCCCTCGACGCGCCCCAGCAATTGCGACAATGCGTCCAAAGCGCTCACCGTTTCGTCCGCCTCTGCGGTCATGGTCCGGCCCCGATTATAGGCGCGGCGTTCGGCGCTGCCGCGATCGGCGCCGCGTCACGGCACGCTGCCGCCGCGCACGAACAGGTCGTCCCAGAGCTGGACGCTGAGCACGCCGAACAGCTCTCCTCCGAAATGCGCCTCGCCGTTGCCCTGCCGTGCCAGCAGGTCGCGGACGTGCCGGGGATCGAAGTAGCCTGTCGCCCGCAGCCTGCTCTCGGACAGCGCGTCGGCGACGAACCCGGGCAGACGCCGTTGCCACGGCCACAGCGGTGCCGTCAGGCCGCGCTTCTTCCGGTTCACGATCTCGGGCGGCATGACGCCTTCCATCGCCCGGCGCAGGATGTGCTTTTCCCGGAGTCCGCGCATTTTCAGGCCCGGGGGAATCCGGCTGCACAGTTCGACGAACTCGTGATCGAGGAACGGCACCCGCGCCTCCACGCCGTGCGCCATCGAGGCCGCGTCCAGCGTCCTGGTGATGAAGTCGGAAAGGCGCGAATTGATCTCGACGTACTGCAGCTGCGCGAAGCGCTGCCAGCGTCCGAAATCCCGGGGCAGGCCGGGCTCCCGCTCCGCGCGGCCGGCAAATCCGTCGTCGCGCCTCACCCGTTCGGAGAAGAGCTCGTCGGGGCTGCTGACCGGCGGGTTGTCGATGATCTGCTGGAATCGCGCGAGGCCCATCCCGGCGGGCGCGGCGAGCGCGCGGGCGGCCCGGGACCACCGCCTGCCGAGCCACCGGAGGCGCGCGAGGCGGTGCAGCAGCTCCGGCGGGAGGCCCATCAGCGGCTGCAGCATCTTCTCGACGTGGTACCAGGGGTAGCCGCCGAGCACCTCGTCGGCCCCTTCCCCGGCCAGGACGACCTTCACCTGCTGCGCCGCCAGCCCGGCCAGCAGCAGGTGGGGAATGCTCCCCGACGCCAGCGTCGGATCCTCGCGGTGCCAGATCGCCTTCGGCAACAGGCCGAAGTCGGCGGCGCCGCAGCGCACGACCTGGCCCGCGAGACGGTGGCCCGGAAAATCGGTGAGGATCCGGTTGGTGCCGATCTCGTCGAAGCGCGGATCGTCGAACGCCACCGAGAACGTCGGCACCGGCTCGGTGCCGAGCCGGGCCATCAGCGCCGCCACCGCGCTCGAGTCGATCCCGCTGCTGAGGTAGGCCCCGACGCGGACGTCGCTGCGCAGGTGAAGCCGGACCGACTCCTCGAGCTTGGCGCGCACCGCTTCGGCCCATTCCCCGGCGCTGCGCCGGGGCGCCTGGTCTCCGATGCACGGGAAGCCGAGGTCCCAGTAGCGCTCGACGGTGACGCGACCGCCCTCGTAGAGCAGCGTGTGCGCCGGCGGCAGGCGGGCGACGGTGCACAGCAGCGTGCAGGGCGACGGCACGAAGCCGAACGCGAACAGATCCTTCATCGCGCCGACGTCGACCCGCCGCTCGACGCAGCCGCTGGCGAGTATCGCCTTGTACTCCGACCCGAAAAAGAGGGCGCCGGGAACCACGGCGTAGCTCAGGGGCTTGATGCCGAACCGGTCCCTGGCCAGCATCAGGCGGCGACGGCGCGAATCCCACAGGGCAAAGGCGAACATGCCCCTGAGAAAATCGACGCAGCGCACGCCGTGATCCTCGTACAGGTGAACGATGGCTTCGACGTCGGAACGGGTCCGGAACGCGTGGCCGGAGGCCTCGAGGTTCCGCCGCAGCTCCGGCGCGTTGTAGATCTCCCCGTTGCACACGACGGTGACCGAGCCGTCCTCGCTGCCGATCGGCTGATCGCCGGTTTGCAGATCGACGATGCTCAGCCGGCGAAAGCCGAGACCGATGCCGGATCCGACGAAGTATCCGTCGCCGTCGGGTCCGCGATGGGACATCGTGTCGGTCATTCGGCGCAGCATGCTCGGGTCCACCGGCCGCTCGCGGTCCGCATACGCCACGCCGCACAATCCGCACATCGTCGCCCCTGTCCACGGTCGCTCGCTGGAACGGCATTTCGCCCGGGGCAGGCGCCTTGACACTGCCGGCGAAACCGCGCAAGGTTTTGAGTTTAACTTGACCAGCATACGGGAGCAGCGATGGATTTGTTGAAGGCACGGGGATGTTCGCTCGTCGGAGCGGCCCTACTCATTCTGGCTTCGGCCGCTCCGGTCCCGTTGGCGCAGGCCCAGTCCGCCGCCAAGGCGCCTGCCGCTGCGCCCGCCAAGGCGCCTGCCGCAGCGCCTGCCAAGACGCCGCTGCGCGCCGCGGGCGACTTCGACGCCGATGGCAGAACCGACCCCGGCGTGTACCGTCCCGGCGCCGGCACGTGGCTGCTCCTGCAGACCTCGAAGAACCTCAGCCCGTCGCAGGCGCTCACTTTCGCCTGGGGCGTGGGCGGCGACCTGTCCGCACCCGGCGACTACGACGGCGACGGCAAGGCCGACGTCGCCGTGTTCCGGCCGTCGACCGGCGACTGGCTGATGCTGACGAGTTCGACCAACTACGCCCGCGCGCAGGCGAAGATCGTCCGCTGGGGCGTCGGCGGCGACGTGCCGGTGCCTGCCGACTACGACGGCGACGGCAAGACCGACCCCGCGGTGTATCGCCCCGCGACCGGCGAGTGGGCCGTGCTGAAGAGTTCGACCGGCCACGCCGCTGCCAAGGCGACGAGCCTGCGCTGGGGCAACAGCGGCGACCTGCCCGTGCCGGGCGATTACGACGGCGACGGCAAGAGCGACTTCGCGG
>CAIWHR010000427.1 GCA_903912485.1 uncultured beta proteobacterium
AGCTTACGTCCGCTCCGCCGGCGGCGGAAGATCCCCCACCGCATCACCTCGCATTGCCTTGCCGCGTCGCCTCACTGCGCGGTGAGACATTCCGCGAGAAAGAGGCCGGTGGATCACGAAGAAAAGAGAGAGACAACACGAGGATTCCCTTGACCGTGCGTTGGTACTCGTCCATCGCACCCTGCTGCGTTGCCAATGCCCCCTTGATGCCACGTTCGATCTCACCGGAGGGGTCCCCTTTGCCCAGGTACTCCGAAAGCGTCTCCTCCATGTAGCCTTCAATCTGCCCCATCAACAGCTTTGCCAGCCGCATGTACTCCGCGGGGAGGCTGTAGTACCAGTCCAGATAGCCGTCGACGTTCCCTTCCATCAGCGCGAACGCGCGATCCACCTGACCTTCCAGCGTCGCCTTCGAAACATTGATCTTTCCAAGCAACACGGCCTTCGCCGTTTGAATCTTCTCGATGGTGCCCGGATTGAAATAGTCCTTGTCGATCTGTTCGACCTTTCGTTCCACGGTCTTGATCACTGCGATCGCCTCCGGGTGCCGACGAATGGCCTCCTCGACCTGCCCGAAGAGCGGGAGATAAATGAACAACGTGACGAAAGTGACCAGCGCTGAAATGAGCGCAACCCTGCCACCCCGCAACAGTGGAGGAACGTCGACGTCGGTAAGCGGTCCGAACAGTCGCCGGTACTCGCGGGCCCGGATTGCGAAGCACGAAAACGTTGCCGTGGCGTTGAAGAAGACGACAAAGGCCCCACCGGCCATCAGCACCAACGGAATGTTCTGACCATATGCCTTGAACTGACTGGCGAGGTACGCCTTGGATCCGTCGGCAAAGGTGATCAGCCTCAGCGCAACCTCGACCAATGCGCTGCCGCCGCCTTCGATCATGCCGACGCGCCTCGCGGCCAGTGCCTCCGCGAGTGACCCGTAGCTTTGCGCATTGCCGACGGCGCATACCAAGCCCAGGTAAATGACGAGCAAAGCAAGCGGACATAGCCACCGCGCCCACGCGACGGCGAAGCTCGTGACCACGTAAGGCCTTTTCGCCTCGCTGAACAGGAAGCGGTAGCTGAGGGAATAGGCAACCCAAAACACCGGAACCGCGATGACCAGTGCCAGCCACTCCAGTCCGGAGTAGGTGCTGAATTGAAGCAACATGAAGAACGCCGTCAGCAGTGCCCATATCAACCACAACAGCGCGCCCAAGAGCCTTCGGGAAACGATTCTATGGGCCCAGCCGCCCTCCTTGAAATGGGAAAGCGTCCGGACTTGATTGACCGTACTGCTGTAGGCGCCCGCCAGTGCAACAGGAACAGCGAATAGGAAGACGCTGAACACGATGAGGCCAAACGGCTGCTCTGCCAGCCGCCAGCTGGCAAGGTATCCGACCGCCAGCCAGGCAAGCGCCTTGCCTGCGAACGGCCCAAAGGCAAGCGGGGACTTGTCCATCGCCAGAGTCAGAGTCCGATCAAGAGAAACAGGATGAAAGCGTCCACGGGCAGCAGGATGATCCAGCCCCAGGATGACTCGAACTCGAACGCCAGGATCAATACGCCGGCCGACAGCAAAATGATGGCGGCCAGGCCTATGACCCCATCGACCGTCCGCGCGCGCAGCTTCCCCAATAACCCGAAAATCGCTCGACGCCGAATTCATTCGTACGATCGAAGCGTCGCTTCCTTTCCCTGAAGGCCAGGAATGCGCCCACGGCAAGCAGGATGATTCCGGATATTGCGCTGGCAGAAGTCATCGGTACCATTCTCGCAGATCGTTCTTGATTGTGCCGCGCGGTGGCTCGCGCAAAGTGACAATTCGGTCACCTCCCTCGCCGCCGCGCGAACGCTGGGAGCAGGGCCGACCGCTCATCACCCCGTCCGATGCGACTCTCTTCATGGCTAGACCAGGAGCGTCCACCCCTGCTTCCTTCCTGATGGGTGCCCGATGTATTCCTTCCATGTGTCGCCTTGGAACGCCTGCTTGGGACATATGTAGCTGGTACCGGCGAAAAGCGTCCGGTTCGCCAGCACGGGATCGCCGGCCTGATGGGCCTTGACCAGGCGCTCGACGATGATGACCTGCTTACCCACGATTGGCCACGGTGTCTTGCCCGGCACGTACAACGTCGCGGTCAGCACAATCCCGTACCAGTGGCTTCATGATGCCGTAGCGTTCCAGGACCGCGAATCCGAGTTCTCATTCGTGTAGATCGCGACGACTCGCCAGATTGCAACGGTGGGGCGTACTGAGGGTAATGGGCAGGTTGATTTCCTTGCCGTCCTTCATGAACCGCAGATTGATCACCACCCGGCTGATCAGCGTCGCTTGCCGGAAGATGGGGTTGTCGCCCATTGTTTCAGTCGCCGCGTCTTCGATGTCGTCATTCTTGTCGACCCGCAGCACGACCCGGCGCTTCCAATTCGGCGGCCGCGCTTCAGCCTCGACCACGCCGACATCGATCAGACCCAACTCGGCCGCGACGTCCTGCGGCAGCCGGAGCGACCGATAGAACCGACGCAGGTTGTGCTGACGCATCGTCACCGGTCGGCCCGACAGGTCGGTATCGACGGCCGCCGCCGCCAACGCCGACGCGACGAGGAAGCGCTGCGCCTCCTGGGATGTGTAGACCTCGACCGACTTCATGTCGGGTGCGAACAGCAACGTCGCCTCGACCGGGGGCGGTAATAGTGGGGGGTCGTCGACAGGTCCGCGCCGATCTGCTGGACGCTGTTCATGGCGCCAGCATGGCGGATCAGGAACAGGTGAACGTCGGTGACGTCGTCACAATCGAGGTCGACCGCCTGGTACAGCCGGCCATAGTTGTGGTGGCGTTCGGCATGGAAGCAATGTTCGGCTTCGTCGAACAGTGTCGAGGCACGAAGGTAGATGACCGTGGCACGGCCAATGTGATCGCGTTGTGCGTCAAAATCGGTCGCCGTGGTCTGGTTCGCATCGTCATGCCGAAACAACCGTTCGCGGACGATCGCCTCAAGGCTCACCCACTCCTTGGCTTCCGCCAGCGTCAGGATTCGCCGCGCATGGCCATCAAGCGCTGCGGCGACTTGCTCGTCGAGCATCGTGCAGCGAGTCAGCAACGCATTCCGGAGGTCCTTCTGCTGTGCGGCCGATGCCGTCGCCGCGGGCCAGGAAGGGTCCGACAGGGCCATGATCTCGGCGCCACAGGCGGTTGCCAGTCCGCGCAACGCCTCGACCGGCGCGATCTCGACGAAGCGGTGCAGCGACGGAATGTTCTTGCAGCTTCGAGCCATGGGAGTCGCCCCTGATCAAACCCGTCGGGCGTGGCCAATGTCGGTTCGGACGCGGGCTTGGGAAGGCGAGCATAAACCGCGGGCTCGCCAAGCGCGGGGCGCACAGGCCTTCGTGGTCGGATCGCGTCAGACCCCAAGTCGATGGGGGCACCGGAATTCTGGGACTACTGCCGGCTCACCGGGTGAGCCTGTCGCTCGCGCAAACGCGATAGTTGGCATGGATCAATCCGACGTAGATCTCGCCGAGGATGGGTTGCAAACGCCGCCGCAATTCGGTAAGCGCCGCGTTGACGTCTCGGGCCCGACGCGCCTGCCGGCAGGTGTGCCGTCAGCGGCCCCGGCTGCCGTGGCGCCAATCCCATGGCGCCATCGGCTCGGCGGTTGACCAGAGGCCGGCATGGCGGCCGCGCGCCGCCGCCTCCGCGACCTGATAGCGGCCGGCATCCTCCCGCGATTGCTCGCCGGCGTACTGGCGATACCACCAGGCGAGACCGTCGGTGAGTTGGGCGAGGCTCGTGTCGAGGGTCTTGCGGCAGTGGGTGGCGGTACACCCCGACTCGGCCACCAGGACGTTGCCGACGATTCGTTGATACCGATCGTGCTTGGTCCACTGCACGTCGACCTCTTTGCCGAAGACCGGGCGCGAGAGGTTGGTCTTCGCCGGTTGACCGAAGGGCTGGCCCCTTTCCGGGGCATCGATGCCGGCCAATCGGATCTTGCGCTGGACACGGGCGGCATCGAGCACGGTAATGGTGTCGCCATCACTGACGCCGACCACCACGCCTGTCAGGACGTCGGCGGCGACCGGGCCAACCGCCAGCCACAAGGCCAGGCCCCAGCCCACAAACCCGAGTCGATTGCCCGCCATTGCCCGGCGTTGCCATCCGGTTGGGAGAAACAGGAACACCATCGGAGACGGTTCAATTCTGCGGAGCCGTCATGAAGGACTTCGAACTGCCCGCGCCAGCCACGATGTCGGCGGCGGCGCGCGCGAACGAGATTACCGCAATTCTGGCCGGCGCCATCATTCGGACCCCGGCCACGACATCTGCGGGAAGCGTGGTTGGACCTGGCTTCCTCCCCGAGCAGAGCGTTCATACGACTCCCCGTACAGAGAAGAGGTCGTGGTGAGCGAAGCCAACATCTCGGTGGCCGCCCAAGTGGCCGCGTTGCCCACCCTGCCGACCAGGCAACTGTGGACGCTGTGGGATCGGTACTTCGCCCGCCGGCCGAAGCATCCGAACCGTCGTTACCTCGAATCACGGCTTGCCTACAAGCTGCAGGAGGAAGCGTTCGGCGGCGTCTCGCCAGACACCCGGCAGCGACTGGTCAACATTGGCGCACGGCATTCGAAAATCAGGGAGCGGCACAAGCGACGCGACATC
This sequence comes from uncultured beta proteobacterium, assembly GCA_903912485.1. Taxonomy (GTDB): domain Bacteria; phylum Pseudomonadota; class Gammaproteobacteria; order Burkholderiales; family Casimicrobiaceae; genus CAIWHR01. The sequence continues at coordinate 4,662 of CAIWHR010000427.1, forward strand.
CACCTCGCCCCGGGAACGATGCTGGTGCGCGATTGGGACGAGCGCGACCATCGCCTTCGAGACGTTCGTGCCGCTCACCTTTGCCCGGCGCGGCGTCCAGCAACTGGGGGTCACCGGGAACCCAGCCCACGACCGGACCATTCTGGACGGCATGGCCCGGGCGTTCTACTGGCAACACCTGCTCGACCGCGGCGTCATGCAGAGCGGCTCGGACATCGCTCGGGCCGAGCGACTGCACAGCTCGGTCGTCACGGAACTGCTGCGGCTGACCCTGCTCTTGGTCTCGAAGCGTGCGCGTGCGGCTTCGTGTAACGACGGCCGGCGCGGCGCCCGCCAACGCGTCCGCCGATGACGCCAACGTCGCCCGCTGCGCGCATCTCCGAACCCTCGTGCGACGCGGCGAGAATTCCGTCGATTTGTCAAAGACTCGCCGTTGACGCGACCCGATTGTGCCGCGTAGCCTAATCGCATACGCATCATCGGAACGACCTACATCCAGTTAGGCATCACGAAGCCAGCGCCGCCTCGCTCCGACGCCACGTACGATGTCCAACGACCCGTTCAATCTCTCACGCTTTGTCGTCGCCCAGGAAGGCCAATACCAGGACGCCATTGGAGAATTGCGCTCGGGAAGGAAGCAAACCCACTGGATCTGGTTTGTGTTCCCTCAGCACCGAGCACTTGGACGCAGCAGCATTGCTCGTCTCTATGGTTTGCAGAGCCTTCAAGAGGCAATCGCATACTGGCAGCACCCGACGCTGGGAACTCGACTGCGAGACTGTGTTCAGGCAATGTTAGCGCTTGAAGGCAAGTCGGCATCTGAGATATTGGGAGAGATTGACGCTCTCAAGTTCAGGTCATGCCTAACCTTGTTCTTGGTGGCCGCGCCAATGGAGCCTTGCTTTCGAGCAGCACTTGAGCGTTACTATCAGGGAAGACCGGACGGCTTGACGCTCGAACTAGTCGAACGCGACGCCGAGTGAGACTAAGAACTTATCCGTAATTAAATAATACACTGGCTCCCCATCTCGGCGTCATCGAACATGGGGGGTTGGGGATGGCAGGACCAGGGACGAAGAGACGGCTGCCGGCATGGGTCGTATCGGATGCGTTATGGGAAATGGCAAAAGGCCGGCGTGTTCGAGGGGCTGTGGAAGGCTGGACTGGCCGAGTACGACGATCTGGAGGGCATCGCGTGGCGATGGCAGAGTATCGACGGTGCGATGATGAAGGCGCCGCTGGCGCAAGAAGCCGTCGGGCCGAACCCGACGGATCGGGGAAAAAGATGGGAGCAAGCGGCGCCTGCTGGTGGACGATCGTGGCGTCCCGCTCTCGATCATCGTGACCGGCGCAAATCGGCATGATGTCAGCCAGCTGGGCGCCGTACTCGACGCGATCGTGGTTACGTGGCCAGACCCACCATGCCGTCGAAACAAGCACCTGTGCGCAGCGTGCTGGTTACGCGGGAGCGCCGGCGCTGAAGCTCATTGAGGAGCACGGTTACATCGCCCACGTTGTCAATCGCGGCCAGGAAGCGAAGGCGAAGAGCAAGCATCCGGGTAAGCGGGCCCGCCGCTGGGTCGTCGAGGTCGCGCATAGCTGGTTCAATCGCTTTCGCAAGCTCCTCGTCCGGTATGAGAAGCTCGAGCGCAGCTTTCTCGGACTCAATCATCTGGCAGCAGCGATCATCGCGTTCCGGAAAGTGCCATTGACTGTAAACATTATTTACGGATAAGTTCTAAGCCGGGATGGATGCACAGTATGGCTGACGACATTCGAGCGCCGCGGGCGGGGCGCATTCGACCGCGCTCGCTCGCGGCAATGGCGACGGTCGTTTCGGTGCTGGCCGCCGCGCCGGCGCAAGCCAGCTTCAACGGGCCGATCACGCCCGACCCGGCATTCGTGTTCGTGCTGGCCGCGGCGGTGGCGGTGCCCGGCGCCGTGATCGCCATGCTGGCGGAACTATTCGGCGCAGGCCATCGCCCGCCGCGCTGGGTGGGCAGCGTTGCGCTCGGCATCGCCGTGATTACGCTGCTGGCCATGTTGCGCGTTATCAGGCCCAGCAGCGACAACGGCGTGCTGGTGGTGTTCCTGCCGCCACTGATGTCGCTGGCGCTGGTGAGCCTGGTGCCCGCACCCTGGTGGCGTCTCGGCGCCGTGTGGTGTGTGGCGATCGGCGTTGCCGTGCTGATGGTGCTTGTCACCCGAAACCCCGAGGCGGCACCAAGCGCGGACGCAGGACTCGGAGCGTTGTACGGCGGCGCGCTGGTGTCGATGCTGCTGTGGCACCTCGGCTTCTGGCTGGGCCAGCGCTGGCGCCGCCACGCCGGGCTCGCGCCGGCTGAGGCGCCCGATCTTTCTGGGGCGATCCGCGTCGCCGCCAACGGGCTCAAATCCCTCAATGCACAGCGGCAGCGGCTGCACCTCGGAGCCTCGACGGCGTCAGGCTTCGTCACTTGGCTCCGGGGTCATCCGGGCGTCAAGTGGTGGCTGGGCGGCGCCATCGTGTTCCATGCCGGCATCGCGGCGTTGACGACAGCGGGCTACCGGGCACCCTTCATGGCCATGGTGCAGGGCGAGTCGCTGATCGCCGAACTCTTCGGATACACCCTCAACGGGCCGGTCGCCCTGACCGCAGGCGCGTGGTTGACGCAAGGCCTCGCGTGGTCGGTGCTCGTGGGTTGCGGGACGTGGGGCGCGGCGGCAGCCGCCGGCAGGTTCGACGCTGGGCCCCTCGCGCCCTTCCGGCTCGCCGCGGTGGTCGTCGCGGCCGGCGCGCTGGCGTGGATCGCGCTGCGCGCCAACACGCTCGGGTTTGCGAACACGCTCGGATATTGACGTCCGACCGGTTCCGTCGCACGTTAGGCCCGGGATGAACAGGAGTCGCTGCCCCGGCAGGAGGTATGCATGTCTGAAGTCATTACCGGAGGCTGCATGTGTGGAGCGGTTCGCTACGCGATGAGCGAGCCAGTCCGGTTCTGCCTCCTTTGCCACTGTCGCGATTGCCAAAGAATTTGCGGAACCGGCCACTCCGCAATTTTCGGCGCAGCGCGGCAGACAACCACAATCACGGGAGAGTTGTCGCTGTTCGAGTACCAGGCGGACAGCGGAGCTACGATGACAGCGGGTGTATGCGCCAGGTGCGGCAACCCGATTTTCAAGCTCAGCTCGCGCCATGAAGCCTTCTACTTCCTTCATGCCGCAACCATGGACCAGCCGGAGTTCTTCACACCGACGCGCGCAGGAGGCAGACACCATCTGACGACCTGGCGTTGCGGAAGCACTTGCGCGTGGGCGGCCATTCGCCGATCCTCGTTGCCGTCGCCGCGCCCGCTTCCGATCGTCGCCAAATGCGCAGTTCGATTTCCTCCAAGAGAATCGACCTCGATTCCGCCAGCAAGGTGTGCCAGGTTCGTGCCGGTCAGGGCAACGCTGGTGAGAAAGAGTCACGAGCGCTGACGGCTACCGCCTTTCTTGACGACAATCACGCCGGGCAGTTTTTCAAAGTGAGCGTCGCAAGTCAGCAATTGGGCATCGAACTCCCGTGCCGTGGCGTACACCACGGCATCGGCGGTTGCCAGCTTGTGCTGGCGATGAAGGTCGGCGGCGAGCAGTGCGATGCGGGTATCGAGCGGCACGACGACGCATTTCTGCGTATAGGCAATCATTTGATCGGCCTGATCTTCGCCGACTTCCCGGGTCAGCCATTTCGCCAGTTCCAGTTGCACGATGGTGGGCACGATGCATTCGGACTTGTCCGGAATCTCGCGGGCCAGCTGCTTTCCAAGCGGCGTATCGGCCAGCCATTCGATCCATACCGAACTGTCGATGACGCGCATCAAAAACGGTCCTCTCGGTCGCGATAGCCTGCGGTATCGGCTCCGCGGGCCAAGCCGGCGAGCTGTTTCAGTTCGGGAACAGGCATCAGCAGCACGCCCTTGCCCTTGGGAATGAAGACGAATTGCTGCCCTGCCTCCCAATGCAGATCTTCGCGAATCGCCTTGGGAATGGAAATCTGATACTTGCTGGACAGGGTGGCGGTCGAAGCCATTGTCTTACCTTTGTTGTATCGATAATTTTATGGTAAGAATAGCACGGCACAACCCACAAGCCGAATTGCGCCGTCTGTTGCCACGTTGACCTATGGCGCAGTCCTCCATCGGCACGCAGCCGAGGAACCGCACCGTGCACTCGGCATCCCGGCCGAGCCGCTGATCGGGCAGCCTGCCGATCGCAAGGTCGCGTAGACCGCAGGCGACACCGCGCTCGCAGCGCCACGAACCGCCGCCGGACCCGCCATCCGCGACCGATGCCGGGTCGGCTTGCATTGGCGGCGGCCATGGGTGTGGCACAAACGCTCAGCAACCTTCAACCACCGGCCCAGTGACGGTACGCATCGATCCACTCGGGCCCCGCTGGTCTGGGAAATGGCAACGGCAGATCAAGAACGCGGATCGCCTGCCGCTCGCGGCCGCGTGTGCAGATGGCGACGATGTCGTTGTTGTCACCATGAAGATCGAGGCGGACGACCTGCACCACGACGCCGAGCACCTCGGTGTCGAACGGCAGGACGAGGTGTTCCTCGAGCATCGTGTACCAACCGACGGTCTGCTCGGATTCGCCATACGCGTCGACGGTGGCTTCTTCGATCATCGCGGCCAACCGGGTCTTGGTGATCCGGCTCGATGCGTTGCTGACCTTCCTGGCTGGCTGGCGCAGTGGCATATGAACCTTCCTCTCAAGCGAAGTTGTCGTTCCGGTCGATTTCGGCAAGCGCGCCCGTGTCGTGCTCGACCGTAGCGTCGTCGGTGGGCTCAGCGTACCCGAGCGGCGCCTCACCGCGCGCGTAGCCGATCGCGCGGTAGCCTCGAAGGCGTTTCTCGAACATCCGCAGCAGCATCGGAACCTCGCGGTCGACATAGTCGAAGATGTGGAGGTCGCGCTTGCCGGGATGGAGGCGATGCAGGCGCCCGGTGTATTGGACGAGGGTTCCTTTCCAGGAGATGGGCAGCGCCAGGAAGAGCGTATCCAGTCTCGGGTCGTCGAAGTCCTCACCGATGTACCGACCGGTTGCGAGCAGGAGGCGCTCCTCGGCGGCAGGGATGGCGGCAAGACGGTCGCGCACCTCGCGGCCGGCTTTGGCTCCCATCCCGCCCTGCAGTACGACCAGGTGCCGCGCAAACGGCCCGAGCTTGCTCGCGAAGTACTCGAGATGGTCCCGACGCTCGGTCAGGAGGATCGGCGAGCGGCCTTCTGCGAGTGCACCGATGACGTTGTCGACGATCATCGCGTTGCGCGCATCGTCCTTCGCCAACGCGCCATAGAGGCCCTGAATCCCTCCGTCGGCGGCAGCGGTCGACGGTCGGAAGGCGGTCTCGCTCACGATGAGTCGGTGCTCGAGCGGGCGTTGGCTCGCCTGCGCCTTGGCGTTCACGGTGAAGCGGACTGGTCCGAGCTGCATTTTGGTGATGGGATGACGCCCATCGCGGCGCTGGGGCGTTGCGGTCAGCCCGGTGACGTAGCGCGCCTTCGTCGATGCCAGCACGCGCTCGAACGAAGTGGCCGGAAGATGGTGGCACTCATCGACGATGACCTGCCCGTAGCCGGCGACGAGATCGGCGACGGACTCCCGGCGAACCAGGCTCTGGATCATCGCGACATCGATCCTGCCTGTGGCGTTGCGCTTTCCGGCACCAATCTGCCCGATGCTCCTGGGGTCGACGCCCAGGAACATGGCGAGTTGCGCGCGCCACTGGTCGAGCAGCGGCCGTCGATGGACCAGGACCAGCGTGCTGCAGGCACGGGCGGCCACCAGATACGTGCCAATGACGGTCTTGCCGCTGCCGGGCGGGGCAACCAGAACGCCGCAGTCGCTTGCGAGAAGCGCGCGGACCGCCTGCTCCTGAACCGGCGTCAGCGTTCCGAGGAAGGAGACCGCAAGCGGCTCGCCGCAGACGCGCTCGTCGACGACGTCGAGCGCGATGCCCAGGCCGCCGAGCAACTCCTCCAGGTCCGTCCGGCAGCCCCGGGGCAGCGCGACATACGGCGGGAGATCTTCGGCGCAGGAGATCACGCGCGGGGTGAGCGCAGTCGACAGCCGCATGCCCTGCTTCTTGAAGAACTCCGGATTCTGGAAGGCCGCAATGCGCTTGATCTGGTTGAGCAGAGGCGAGGGTAGTCCGGTCTTGGCCACGAAGAGCTGCTGCGAGAGCACCGCCGACACCTGATTCGGGAGAGGCCCGGTGATGCGCAGTGATCGCGGCTTCCCCGAAGGCGACCGCATCCACGGCGCCATGTCCACGTCGTCGTCCACTTCCGCCGTGCGGACGCCGACGATGCTGCCCGCGCGACTCGCATCGGAGATGATCCGCTCCACCGTCGATGCGTCGATTCGTTCGATGGACGCGAGGTACGCCCACTGCTGCTCGTCAGGAAACGCGGCGAGGTCGTCGTCGAGAAAGACGGAGTTTCCTTCCTGCCGCGAACCGTGCTGCAGCGGCAGGGCGATCAGGTTTCCGAAGCCACCACGCGGCATCGTGTCCTGGCTTGGGAATCGAACTCGGGTCCGAAAAATGATATTCAGCACAGGTCGCACCACGGGCCGCGACCGCTCCCTCGTGGCGCCAGGCCGCAACGATATGTTCCGTTTTATCTCCATCTATTTGTATTAGACGAATAACCGGAACATACTCCTGCCATGCTCTCCAATACCCACCCCCAGCGCGTCCTCGGTCTGGCCCGCGAGAAGGGGCTGCCGCGTGCCAGCGATCTGGACACCATCGAAGCACCCCGGGTCGCCTTGACGCGCATGACGGCCGCTGGCCTGCTGGAAAGAATCGGGCGTGGTCTCTACCGCCTACCGGACGCCCAGGTTTCCGAGTTCGAGAGTCTCCAGACCGTCGCCACCAAAGTACCGCAAGCCGTGTTCTGCCTGCTGACCGCCCTGCAATTTCATGAGCTGACTACCCAACTGCCACGCCAGCTCTGGATCGCCATGCCGCGCGGCAGTCATGTGCCCCGCATCGATTATCCACCGATCAAGATGGTTCAGATGACGGGCGATGTCTACTCCGAAGGCATCGAGACGGTCGTGCGCGACGGCGTGAAGCTGCGCGTCTACAGCGTTGCCAAGACTGTGGCGGACTGCTTCAAACACCGCAATAGGATCGGCCTGGACGTGGCACTGGAGGCGCTGAAAGACGTGCGCGCCAGGCGCAAGGCCACGGCGGACGACCTGTGGCGCTACGCGAAGATCTGCCGCGTTGCCAACGTGATGCGGCCCTATCTGGAGAGCATCGGATGAGTCCGGCCCGCCCGCCGAGTCAGGCAACCGCCCAGAACCGCGATCACCCGCAACCCCCGGAAGCGCTCTGCGGAGGCCCCTCCGGGTCAGAACTCCGGCAACGCGCGATTCCCTTCCGGAGAATCGAACTCGAGTCTGGATTGTCCATTCCGCACTGGCCGTAAGCATGATGACACCGTACTCAGCAATCGCTGGCGACGTCTCCTCGGGCCCTCGGCGCACAAAACGGGGAACAATTTGACAGTTCCCCAATAGGGAATATACAATCCTACCCGTCATGGGAATTTTGGCGGATTGGGATGCAACTCGTCGGCGTGCCAATACTGGAAGCAATCAAGCGCGGCCACGCCGATGTCCGCGGGCCGCTTGACGCTTGGCGAGGCGAGGTCGAAGCGGCGCAGTGGACCGGACCGCAGGATGTAAAGGATCGCTATCCGAGCGCCAGCTTTCTGGCCGATAGCCGCGTGATCTTCAATATCAAAGGAAACACCTACCGGTTGGTGGTCAAAGTCAGATATCGATATGGAATCGTGTTGATCGAGTGGGTCGGAACGCATAGCGACTACGACAAGCAGGATTTCCGCGGGCGTCGCAAGTAACGAATGACGGGGGGGGAACGGGCCATGAAGCAAGATGTGCGAGTGATCAAGACGCAGCGTGCCTATGACGCGGCGATCGCTCGTCTGTCGTCCTTGATGGACGAGGATTTTGCGCCCGGCTCCAGCAAGGAGGCGGAATTGGAGCTGCTCGCCTTGGTCATCGAGTCTTACGAACGCAGCAAGGTGTCGCCGGTCTCCCCGGATCCAGTCGAGGCGATTCTCTTCCGGATGGATCAGCAGGGTCTCAAGAAGAAGGACTTGATTCCCTACATCGGCTCGTTGCCTAAGGTCTCGGAGGTGATTTCCCGGAAGCGGCCACTCAGCCTCTCGATGATCCGGCGGCTTCACAAGGGCCTCGGAATACCTGCCGAGGTGCTGATCAGCGGTTCCGAGGATGAGGGTATCGACCTCGCGGCTGAGCCTCAGTACAACTATGCAAAATTTCCACTCCAGGAGATGTGGGAGCGCGGTTGCTTTCCAGATTTCGCAGGCGGGGTAAAGCAGGTCAGAGACTATGCCGAAGATCTGGTGCGGAAGTTCTTGCGGGGGGTTCATGAGGAACGGGGCCACCTCGCACTTCTGCGCGCACCGCTACACCAAAGCGGCTCCCGAATCATGGACGAGTATGCGCTGCTGGTCTGGCGCATCAGTGTTCTAAGGAAGGCCCGCAACCTGAAGCTCTCGACACCATATCGGGAAGACACCATTACCGATGTATGGCTGCGCGACTTGGCGAAGCTGTCGCGGTTTGAGCAGGGGCCCAGGCTAGCGCAGGAGTATCTGACCGATCACGGCATTGCGTTGGTAGTCGAGCGCCACTTTGCCAAGACCTATCTCGACGGCGCAGCAATGCTCGATGACCACACTCCGATCGTCGCGCTTACCCTACGCCACGACCGCCTGGACAATTTCTGGTTCGCGCTGATGCACGAGTTGATTCACATCCAACGACATCTGAAGGCCTCACACCTATTCATCGCTGACAATCTCGACGACAAGACGCGATCAAGTACCGAGGAACACGAGGCCGACAGGCTGGCACGTGACGCCTTGATCCCTGTATCCGAGTGGGAACGGGCCGCAGTCAGGACGGTGCCCACCGTCGAGAATACTGTTGCGCTAGCCGACCACCTCCGGATTCATCCCGCAATTGTCGCGGGGCGCGTCCGCTATGAGAGCAATAACTGGCGTCTGCTGACTGGGCTCTTGGGCGAGAAAGGCGTCGTTGCCAAGTGCTTCAACGACCAAATCGGAGGACCACAAGATCAACCGAATCAATCGAAATTGGATCGACCGAAGGGTCAGTCCAAGTAGGTGGGGATCGCTTGGGTAGCGTCAACTACCCAAGCGAAAAACGATCTCCGGAGAGACCGCAGACATGACACTACTGCGAGTGTCACCGATTCCCAGATCGGTCGTCAAGGCCGAGGCTGTCGGGAGTCGTCGGAGGTCGGCCCCGATTCTTGGCAATCGCTCGTACATAGGAGATTTACGATGAGCAAAACGCTGAAGCCGGGCACCCCGGCACCGCAATCAGGGCAATACCAGAATCCCAAGACCGGCAACGAGGTGACCGGCGTGCAGGGCAAGCCCCTGCCGCCAACGCCGCGCCCCGGGCAAGGGTACGTCTTGGTCGATCCGACGAAACACAAGCGCTGAGTTAGGAGGACCCCCGCCTTCCGGGCGGGGGAGCCACGGTGCACATGTCCCTCGCGATCCCGAGTGGTTTTCGGTTCTATCAGGCGCCTTCGACACCGGCGATCGCCCTCGATCTGACGCCACGGCTGGCGAGTTGGGACAAGGCCAGCCACCCATCGCAGGTCCGGCTTGCCGCCTTTCTCGATCATGCCGAATCGCGGGCGCACCAGCTACCGGCGTTGCGCGACGCCTTCTCCCTCGATCTGGACGTGGTGCTGCCGCCCGGAGTGGACGTCTTCGAATCCGGCGATCTCGACAACTATATCTATCCACTCGCGCAACGGCTGGGGGGCGACCGATTGGATTCGGCGTGGGTGGCAAAGGGGCGCGGTGACGGTGCCTCGGGCCTGCGCGTCGATCGCGCGATCGAGGGGCCGATTCCGAAGGGTGATGATTGGACCGTGGTCCGCGTACTTGCGACCGGGTCTGCAGACACGAAGCTGTGGAAGGCGCGTATTGCTGACCAGGTCGCCGCCTGCGCCGCACCCGCGCCGCCGGGCCCGCTTGAGATGCAGATCGGATTCCGTGTCGGTCCCAGGCGAGCATGGATCAATCTCTGGAAGCCCACGATTGACGCTCTCGGCGCGATTCTAGGACTGGTGTCGCCGGTTAACCCGTTCCATCCACAGGACGGCAGAATCGTGCGTCTTGGTCTGCATCGGACGATTGCACCGGAACTCACGCACGACGTCGGCCTCATCTTCCTCTGGCGTCCGGCGCGCGGACCGTTCCCGCCCGGCTAATGCCGCGTTTGTCCGGTAGCCCTCCCCGTCCTCCGAAGGAGTGCAACGGCATCGGAATGGCCACGAGCTTGGCACCCGCGTTGAACCAAGCCGATCATTGAACCCGATTTCCTAGAGTAGTGCCTGTCAGGAAACCCCGAGACCCGCGCCCAGCAAGGCTTTGCAGCGAATTGGCAAGGTGACGATTGTCGAATTTCAGGTCGAAGGGGTGTTTCGGCCGGCAATAGGGGGCTG
>CAIWHR010000428.1 GCA_903912485.1 uncultured beta proteobacterium
CCGCGTGCCCGTGCGCGCCGTGGCCGCGACGCGCGCGCGCCGGCGCGCGCTCGAGCCCGAAACGGCGCGCGCGCAGGCCGGCGCTGGTCGCCTCCCGGAAGCCGGGAACGCCGGAGCCTTCGCGCTGCACCGCCGCGAGTTCGGCGAGCACGAGATCTCCCAGCACCGGCAGCGCGTCGGCGAGCGCGGCGACGAACATGTCCCCGGCGATCCCGCCGACGAGATCGAGATGGATCGCCAGCGACGCCGGCGGCGGCAGGGCTGCCACGTCAGTGGCTCCACCGGCCGCAGGCCGCTCGGCGACCCGCGCGACGAGGCAGTCTCATCCTAGGCGACGACCGGGACGACATAGGGACCTTCGGGGATGACCGCGATCGCGCGATCGCCGGCGCGGGCGATGGCGGCTGCGAGCGCCCCGTCGACGGCGTCGACCGTCTCGACGCCGGTCAGGCGGCGCTCGTCGGCGTCGAGCCCCGTCGTGTAGAGCTGCACGCGCCCGGCGCGCAGCGCCTTCAGCTGCATCTCGGTCTGCCACTCGTCGACGTCGGCGAAGCGCTTGGCCAGCAGCGTGCGCAGGAATGCGTCGGGGCCGAGCTCGACCAGCCGGCGCTGCGCGGCGCGAAACTCGTCCGATCCGAAGCCCTCGCCGCAGGCCGACGCGACGATCAGCGTGCCGCCGGGCGCGAGAATGTCCAGCGGCGTCACCATGCCCTTCACCGTCTGGTAGTAGGTCTGGTCGAGCGGCGCGCCCGCGGCCGACGTCAGCACCGTGGCGAAGCGGCGCCCCACCGCCACCCGCGTGTGCTCGGCCACGAACGCCACGGTCGCCAGGTGGCTGGCGATCACCTCGCCGAAGTTGACGTGGACCAGGTCGCGGTCCTCGTCGATCACCGTGTTGAGCGCGTAGACCTCGCCCAGCATGCGCACGATCGCGAGCTGCTCCTCGTGCAGCGGATTGCCCTGAAGATTGCACTGGACCGCCGCCGGATCCTCCATGAAGCGCGCGCTGTGGAAGGTCCGGATCGTGTCCTCGTGCGCGATCCCCGGCGCGATCACCTTGCGCCCCCCCGAGTAGCCGGCCATGAAGTGCGGCTCGACCAGCCCGGTGGCGATGCGCAGGTCGGCCTCGACGAAGCGCCGGTCGAGCTTGACCGGCGTCGCCCGTCCGGGCGTCGCGCCGAGGTCGACGTGCGCGTCGCCGTCGCGGGCAAAGTGGTTCTCGACGCGCACCGTGTCGAGGACCCACGGGTCGCCGACGAGTTCGGCCAGTTCGGCGCCCTCGTTCGGCCGGTGCAGCCCGGTGGCGACCAGCACCGTGATGCGCTCGCGCGGCATCCCGGCCGCCAGCAGGCCCTCGACCAGCGGCCGCAGGAACAGGCGGTTGGGCACCGGCCGCGTGACGTCGCAGATCAGGATGCACGCGCTCTTCCTGCCGCGCACGAGGTCGGCGTAGCGCGCCGCCGCGACCGGCGCGTCGAGCGCCGCGTGCACGGCGCCGCGGGGATCGGACAGCTTCGGCAGCGCCGGCTTGCGGATCACCGTGGCGCGCGCGCCGGCGGGCAGCGCGACGCGCAGCTGCGACGCGCCGTAGAGGATGTCGACGCTGTCGGTCACTGCGGTCTCGTTCATGGCTGCCCTCGTTTCGTGCATGGCGCGCAACGCGGCAGTTTACCCCGCCAAGGGTCGCCGCGCCGGCGCCGGGGTTTCGCCTGCGGGCCGGAGCCGGCGGCGTCGCCTGCGTGCTCGGCAAGGGTACCCGCGGCCCGTCATGCCCTGTACGATATGCCCCATGACTGGAACCGGATACACCGACCGCTTTCTCGACGCCGCCGAAACGCGCGAGATCGTCCGCGCCGGACTCGCGTCGCTGTCGCTCGCCGGCAAGCGGGTGCTGTTCATCATCCCCGACGGCACGCGCACGATGCCGATGCCGGAGCTCTTTCGCCTGTTCCGCGAGACGCTCGCGGGCAAGGCGACCGCGCTCGATTTCCTGGTCGCGCTCGGCACGCACCAGCCGATGACCGACGCCGAGCTGACGCGGCTCATCGGAACGCCGGTCGTCGACGGCCGCGCCTTCGAGTCGCGCATCTTCAACCACGACTGGGCCGATCCGGCGACCTTCGTGCAGATCGGCGAGATCCCGGCGGCGGAGATCGGCGCGCTCACCGGCGGGCGGCTCGCGCAGACCGTCGCCGTGTCGCTCAACCGGCGCATCTTCGACTATGAGCAGGTCATCATCTGCGGGCCGGTGTTTCCGCACGAGGTCGTCGGCTTCTCGGGCGGCAACAAGTATTTCTTTCCCGGCATCGCCGGCGCCGAGATCATCAACTTCACCCACTGGCTCGGGGCGCTGATCACCAATTTCGACGTCATCGGCGCCGGCTACACGCCGGTGCGCGCCGTCATCGATCGCGCGGCCGCCATGGTCACCGTCCCCACCGCCTGCTTTGCGCTGGTGGTGACGCACGCGGGCCTCGCCGGCCTCTACTTCGGGTCGGCGCGCGAGGCCTGGCAGCGCGCTTCCGAACTGTCGGCGCAGCGTCACATCGTGTGGCTGGACGAGCCGGTGCGGCAGGTGCTGTCGGTGATGCCGCCGATGTACGCCGACGTGTGGACGGCAGGCAAGGGCATGTACAAGATGGAACCGGCGGTCGCCGACGGCGGCGAGGTGATCATCTACGCGCCGCACATCACCGAAGTGAGCTACACGCACGGCGCGCTGCTGGAAGAGATCGGCTACCACTGCCGCGACTACTTCGTCGCGCAGCCCGGGCGCTTCGCGAAATACCCGGGCGGCGTGCTGGCGCACTCGACGCACGTGAAAGGCATCGGCAGCTACGACGCAGCGACGGGGATCGAGACGCCGCGCGTCACGGTGACGCTCGCCACCGGCATCTCCGCCGAGCGCTGCCGGCGCATCAACCTCGGCTACCGCGACCCCGCGTCGATCGACGTCGCCGCGTGGACGGGACGCGAACGCGAGGGAATCCTGGTCGTGCCCCGCGCCGGCGAGATGCTCTATCGGCTCAAGCCGCGCTGAGCGGCGGCACGACTTCGCTCCGCCCTCCCCGCCATGACCGTCCCCGCATTTTCCACGAGCATCGACCAGCGCTATTTCGAGGACTACGTTCCGGGCTTCACCGCCGAATACGGATCGATCGTCGTCGACGCCGGCGAGGTCGTCGAGTTCGCCAGGCAGTACGACCCCCAGGACATCCACACCGACCCGGTGCGCGCCGCCGCCGGCCCGTTCGACGGTCTGATCGCGAGCGGCTGGCAGACCGCCGGCTGGATGATGCGGCTGTACGCCACGCACTACCTCTCCAGCGTCGCCAGCCTCGCGTCGCCGGGGATCGACGAACTGCGCTGGCTGGCGCCGGTCCGCCCCGGCGACACGCTGTCGATCCGCGTCACCGTGCGCGACGCGCGACGCTCGCGCTCGAAGCCGGATCGCGGCATCGTTCACACCTTCATCGAAGTGCTCAACCAGCAGGGCACCGCGGTGATGACGATGCTGGCGATGAACCTGCTGCGCTGCCGGGACGCGGCTGCGCCCACGCCCGCGCCCTGACGCGCGGCCCCTCCTCCGCGGGGCTTGCGCCGGCGCGGGCGCGTCACGGCCTGACGCAGTCGCAGGCGTCGTTGCCCTGGTCGAAGACGATGCGCCAGACGCCCGGCGCTTCCTGCCGCCAGATCGAGGTGAACGTCGCCACCGTCCTGCCCTCGGAGTCGTACACGGGGCCGGTGCTGAGCGCGAGCGTCCCCGAGTCCAGCACCTCGACCTGACCCGACGACCACGAGAACGGCGCGCGCGGCGCATCGAAGAAGCGTTTCCACGCCGCGGCGACCTCTTCCTTCCCGCGCAGCGTCTTCGGCTCGGAAACGAAGACGGCCTCCTCCGACAGCAACGCGGTGAACGCCGCGTGGTCGCGGTCGGCCATCGTCCGCGCAAACGCGCGCTCGGTCGCGGCGACCTGCTTCCGGAGTTCGGCCGCGCCGGGATTCGCCGGACTCCCGGCGCAGCCGGCGAGCAGGCTGCTGCCGATGATCAGAACCGCTGTCGTGACGCGCATCGATGTGCCCCTGCCGATCGAGGACGAGGACCCGGCGCCATCGGCCGGGACGCCCCGACGTCGTGCGCCGGGAAACCCGGTGCCGACGGCACTCTTGCGCGGCGCCACGGCGTTGTCAAGACCGACGGCAAAGCGACGGCAGCGCATCGCGCGCCGCCCGAATGGCGCCGGCGGATTGTGCGTAGAATCGCATCCGGGCCCGGGTGGTGGAACTGGTAGACACAAGGGACTTAAAATCCCTCGGCCGCAAGGTCATGCCGGTTCGACTCCGGCCCCGGGCACCACGCTTCCCGCCGGCACCCCTCACGAGGCGCCGCACGGAGTCCCCTGCTCCGGCAACGAATTCGCGCAAGGACATTCCGGCGCGCTGCATTGCCGGGGCGATACCTCGGTGGTACGCTGAACGCGGTGGCCCTCTCAGGCAGCGACGAGGCGACGAGACCGTGAACAACGAGTTTGCCGACGCGATTGTGGCCTACGGCCAGGGCGACTACGCCGATGCGCTGCGCCTGTTCCTGCTGGCGGCCGAAGCAGGCGACGCCAGTGCCCAGTACAACCTCGCCTTCCTCTACGACACCGGTCGCGGCGCGCCGCAGGACGACGCGCAGGCCGTCGCCTGGTACCGCCGGGCTGCGGAACAGGGCTACGCCAGCGCCGAGCACGCGCTCGGCGTCATGTACCTCAACGGCCGCTTCGTGCCGCAGGACTATGTCGAGGCCGCCAAGTGGTTTCACCGCGCCGCCGACCAGAACAATGCCAGCGCCGAGTACAACCTCGGGCTGCTGTACGAGACCGGCAAGGGCGTGCCCGCCGACGACGCCAAGGCGGTCGAGTGGCTGCGCAAGGCGGCCGCGCAGAACCACGTCGGCGCCCGCTACAGCCTGGCGCTGAGGGAAGGCAGCGACGAGGCGACGGCGCAGTACGACGCCGAGGCGATGAAGGCCTTCCGCCGCGCCGCCGAACAGGGCTCGGCCAGCGCGCAGTACAACCTCGGAGTCATGTACGGCAGCGGTCGCGGCACGCCGCGCGACGAAGCGGAGGCGGCCCGGTGGTTCCGCAAGGCCGCCGACCAGAACAACGCCGGCGCGCAGTACAACCTCGGCGCGATGTACGACCACGGCCGCGGCGTGCCGCAGAACGACATCGAGGCGGCAAGGTGGTACCTGGAGGCCGCCGCGCAGTGCCATCACGGCGCGCAGTACAACCTCGGCCTCATGTGCGAGAGCGGCGTCGGCGTGCCGCAGAGCTACGTCCAGGCGCACCGCTGGCTCAGCCTTGCCGCCGCCGGATTTTCCGAAGTCGGGCTTCCGTTTGCGTGCCGAGCGTCAGGGTGACGAGTGGGTGCTCAACGGTGAGAAATGCTTTATCGCCAACGGCGGTGTCGGCAAGCTGTTC
>CAIWHR010000429.1 GCA_903912485.1 uncultured beta proteobacterium
ATCCCGGATCGTCGCCGGGGACGCTGGCCGCGATGATGCTTCACGTCTCGCTGATCGCGTTCGTCTATCAGGCGGGGCTGGTGCTCGTCGGCAACGCCGCCGCCCGCCGCCTCGCGCGCTGGCCCCACGCCGGGCTCTGGGCGACGCGTCTTGCCGGTGTCGCTCTCCTCGGCTTTGCGGCAAGGCTCGCGCTCGACACCCGGTGAGGCGACGGTGCCCCTGGATGCCGCGCCGGCATGCGCACGCCGGTCGCCGGGAGCGATGTGCGAGCGGCAGCGCATCGTCGACCGAGGCGGTCTCGGCGCGATGCGCTGCCGTTGTCCCGGCTTTCAGCAGGTCATTGCGGGGGCGCCGTGGTGAGTCCGGTGCCCGGCGTGTGAATGCGGTCCCGCGCCTGGATCGGGGAGCCCGTCGGATTGCTGGCGGGGTCGCGCGTCTGGCTGCGCGTTTGCGTGCCTTGGGCGGCGCCGCCCCCCGCGCCCGCTGCCGGGGTGCCACTGGCCGACTGCGCGGCCACGCGGCCGTGGCCGGTGTTCGAATTGCCCGCGGCGCTCCCGCCCGGACCCTTCGCGAAAGCTGCGGTGGCCACGGTGGCGGAGATCAGTACGACGGCAAACAGTTTCAATGTGCTCACGGAAGTGCTCCTTGATGGAAGGATGGTGGGTTGTCGCCGTTCGCGTCCCCGCCGCGTCTGCCGTCACCGTGCTGCCCGCATTGCCTTGCCACTGTCGCGGCAATGAAGTGTTCGCGTCCGGATTGGCGTGGTGGTCGCTTTCGACACCCCCATCTTGAGGAGCATTCGTAACGCGGGCATGTCCCTGCCGCTTCAGTGTGTTTCCTTTTGTTGCAACTGGTGTCGGCCAACTGGCATGCCGCTCGGCCGTCCTGTCGCCTGTCCTTTCCGTTGACCTGGCTCAATACGCCGGCGCCGAACACCGGTAGGCTTCGCCCTGTTACACGACGAGTAACAGGGAAACCATGGAAGACCGCTGCGAGGTGCTGGTGCTGGGGATCGGCAACGTCCTGTGGGCGGACGAGGGCTTCGGCGTGCGCGCGGTCGAGGCGCTGCACGCGGCGTTCACGTTTCCGCCCGGCGTCTGGCTGCAGGACGGCGGCACGCTGGGCCTGAACCTCTACGAGCCGGTCGCGTCGGCGCGGCGCGTGCTGGTGTTCGACGCCATCGACTACGGCCTCGCGCCGGGCACGCTCAAGGTGCTGCGCGGCGCCGAGGTGCCGGCGTGGGGTCGCACCAAGCTCTCGCCCCACCAGACCGGATTCAACGACGTGCTGGCGATCGCGCAGCTCAACGACCGCTCGCCCGAGGCGATCGTCGCCATCGGCGTCCAGCCGCTGGAGCTTTCCGATTTCGGCGGCAGCCTGCGCGAACCGGTCCGCGCCCGCCTGCCCGAGGCGGTCGCGCTCGCCGCGCAGGAGCTGGCGGCCTGGGGCTTTCCCGGAACGCCGCGCCCCGCGGGCTCCCGCTTCGAGCCCCTCAACGCCGCGTCGCTCGCCATCGAGGCGTACGAGTCGGGGCGCCCGTCTTCGGCCGACGCCTGCCGCATCGGCGACCCCCGGCTGCTCACGCCGGCAGCCTCCGGCAAGGACGACTGAGCCGTGTGCGTCGGCATCCCCATGCAGGTCGTCGGCGCGGAAGACGGCGTCGCCGTCTGCGAAGGCCGCGGCCGCCGCGAGCGGATCGACCTCGCGCTGGTCGGCGAGCAGCCCGCCGGCACCTGGATACTCGCCTACCAGGGCTCCGCAGTGCGCGTGCTGACACCCGACGAAGCGTTCCAGACCGCGGCGGCGCTCGACGCGCTCGAGGCGGTGCTGGCGGGCGGCACCAACGTCGACGCGTATTTCGCCGATCTCATCGATCGCGAGCCCACGCTTCCCGAGCATCTCCGAGGAAAACCTCCATGACGATTCCGATCCCGATCCCGATGCCGCTGGCGGCCGGCGCCGACGCGCGCTCGTACCCGCTGATCGCCGGTCTCTTTTCCCGGCACGGCTACACCGACGTGCGCGCGGAGAACTTCGCCGCCTTCACGCAGCGCGCCGGCCACACGCTGCTGCTGTTCACCGAGGATCCGGCGCGCTTCAAGGAGACGCTCGACCTCGCGGTGATCGTCCCCGAGGTCGCACGCGCGTTCCCCGACCGCTTCGCCGTCGGCGTGCTGCTGCCCGAGGCGGCGCGCGCGTTCCAGCCCCGGTACGGATTCCGCCGCTGGCCGGCGGTCGTCATGCTCCGCGACGGCGAGTACGTCGGCGCCGTCGACGGGCTGCGCAACTGGGACGAGTACCTGGCCGAGGTTGCCGTGCTGCTCGAAGCGCAGCCTTCGCGGCCGCCGACGGTCGGCATCGCGGTCAAGGGCGCGCAAGGCGCCGCGCCCGGCTGCGGCGACTGAGCGAACAACAAAGCGAATCACGGAGGCACGATGAAGGATTTTCCGATTCCCCTGCGCATGGTCGGCGCCGGCTCGCAGCCGGAGGAAGGCGACGAGCTGCAATACCTGGCGATGCCGCGCGACATGCACACTTTCCGGATGCCGATCGTGCCCGACCGCGCCGATCCCAGCGCGCTGGCCACCTCGCGCGACCTCCTGGCGTCGGTGCTGGCCGCGATGGAGCGCTGGGACCCGGCGGCCAGGGCCTTCGGCCCGCGCCTGGCGCTGTCCGAGGTGCCGGCCGCGGCGCTCACCATCACCAACCAGATGCTGGGCGAAGGCGAGGTCAGCATCCAGGTCGCGGGCGCGCCGTCGTACCGGATCCAGGAAAGCGTGTTCACCGGCCTCTGGTGCGTCTGCGAGTTCGACGCCGCCGACCGGCAGGTGGGCGACTGGCTCGAAGCCGGCGTGCTGCCGCAGGTCGCGCTCGAAGCGGCGCGCGCGGTGGCCAGCCCCACGCTGCCGCCGGTGGCGGTGCCGCCCGGCGCGATGAATTCGCCGGCGCTGCTGCACGAGATCACCGCGCAGATCCAGGCGCGCAAGCCCGGCATGCCGGCGCACGTCATCAACCTGACGCTGTTCCCGATGACACCCGACGACCACGCGCTGCTCGACCGCGCGCTGCCGGTGGGGCCGGTCGCGATCATGTCGCGCGGTTTCGGCAACTGCCGGATCACGTCGACCGGCGCGCGCGACGTGTGGCGCGTCCAGTACTTCAACAACATGAACACGCTGATCCTCAACACCATCGAGATCGTCGACGTGCCGGAGGTGGCTCAAGCCGCGGTCGAGGACCTCGCCGACACCCGCGAGCGGCTCGCCGAACTCATCACCTGGATGAGCGAATCCTGCGCCGAGCAGGCGTAGAGGACGCGGCCATGACGTCGTTCGAAGGCTTCGGCGAGGACGCCAAGATCGGCCCCGCGACGCGGCTCGAGTGCAAGGTCTGCTGGACGATCTACGACCCGGCCGAGGGCGACGTCGTGTGGCAGATCCCGCCCGGCACGCCGTTCACCCGGCTGCCGCCGCACTGGACCTGTCCCAACTGCTCGGCGACCAGGGACCAGTTCCTGGTGCTGCCCGATGAGTGACTTCCTGCCCGACCCGTCGGACCGGCTCGGCGCGGCGTTTCGCGCCGCCGCCGTCCGCATGGCGGGGCTCGACGTCGTGAATCCCGCGCTGACGGTCGAGGCGGTGGACTTCGCGCCGTGGGAAGGGCACTGGCTGGGCGTGATGCTGACGCCGTGGTTCATGAACCTCACGCTGCTGCCGGGCGATCCGCAGGCCTGGCAGCCGCTGGCGACCGGCGCCAAGCGGCGCTACGGCTTTCCCGCCGGCGAGTACGAATTCGTCGGCGCCAACGACGCCGAGCTCGGCGCCTACCAGGTGTGCTCGCTGTTCTCGCCGGTGCTCGAGTTCGCCGACCACGAGACGGCGCGGCTGGTGGCCACGCTCGCGCGCGCGGCGCTGTTCGACGCCGCCAACGCCGAGGTCCCCGAGATGCCCGAGGCGGAGCTTTCGCCGCCCCCGGCGGCGGCGGCCGAGCCGGGCCCGCTGGCGCAGATCGAGAAAAAGCTCGACGCGCCGCTGTCCAAACGCAGTTTCCTGCGCGGCCGCTTTCTCGGCGCCGATCGTGACCATCGAGGGTGAACTCACCGTCCGGCTGGCCTGGGACGGGCGGCAGGTCAGGCGCGTCGCGATCCGGTCGTCGCGGCCGTTCGCGATCACGCGCGTGCTCGCGGGACGGACGCCGGCGGAAGCCTGCGCCATCGTCCCGCGCCTGTTTGGCATCTGCGGCGCCGCGCAGGGCGCCGCCGCTGCCAGCGCGCTCGACGCAGCGAGCGCTTACTCTCACGATCCACGGCGCGTCGCCGAGCGCGAGCTCGCCGCCCTGGTCGAGGCCGCGCAGGAACACTGCTGGCGCCTCCTGATCGACTGGCCCAGGGCGATGGGCCGCGCGCCGGCCACCGCGCCGGTGGCCGCTGCGCGCCGGCAGACCGCGGCGACGCTGGCTCGGCTCACGGCGAACCTGCCGCAGGGCGGCGAGCACACGACCCCGCCCGAGACGACGGCCGACCTCGCGCGCGCGCTCGGCCTGCTGGCGGACCACGTCTACGGCATGGCGCCCGCCGCGTGGCTGGCGCTGCGGGACCCCGAGGCGCTGGCGGCGTGGACGGCGCGCGGCGCGACGCTGCCCGCGATCCTGCTGGGCGAGCTGTTCACCGAGGCGCCGCAACTGGGGTCGAGCGACATCGCGCTGATGCCCGCCGCCACCCGCGACGCGCTGGTGGCGTCGATCGTGCCCGTCATGCGGCACAACCGGGACTTCGCGCGCGCCCCCGTCTGGGACGGGTCGCCGGTCGAAACCGGCGCGCTCGCCCGCCGGCAGGCGCATCCGTTGATCGCGGCGCTGCGGGCGCGCGACGGCAACGTCGTCACCACCCGGATGGCGGCGAGGCTGGCCGAACTCGCGCTGCTGCTCGAACGCCTGGATTGCGCCGCGCCGCCGCGGGACGAGGCGCCGACGGTGCGCGGCGACGAACTGGCCGAGGGCGAGGGGCTTGCGGCGGTGGAAACCGCCCGCGGGCTGCTGCTGCACCGGGTGCGGCTCGCCGACGGCCGCGTCGCCGACTACGACATCGTCGCGCCGACCGAGTGGAATTTTCATCCGGAGGGGGCGCTGTCGCGGGGCCTCGACGGCATCGCGGCGGACGACGAGCCGGCGCTGCTGCGCCGCGTGCGCATCGTTGTCCAGGCGCTCGATCCCTGCGTGGCCTGCCACGTCGAGGTCGCCCATGCATGAGATGGCGATCGCCGAGAGCATGCTCGAGATCGTCGAGAAGACCGCGCGCGGCAGCGGTGCGGCGCGGGTGAAGGTCGTGTGGCTGGAGATCGGCGTGCTCTCGCAGGTCGCGCCGGAAGCGCTGCGCTTCTGCTTCGACGCGGTGACGCGCGGCGGGATCGCCGAAGGGGCGGTGCTGACCATCGACGCGACGCCGGGCGCGGCGTGGTGCATGCCCTGCGGCGAGACGGTGCCGCTCGCGCGGCTGGGCGATGCCTGCCCGCGCTGCGGCAGCTACCAGCTGACGGTCTCGCAGGGCGACCAGATGCGGGTCAAGGAAATCGAGATCGCGTGAAGCGCCGGCGCGCGGCGCTTCCGCCGATCGCGGAAGGCGCCCTGCGCCGGGCACGAACCAAGAGCGAAGGAGCGACACCATGTGCATCACCTGCGGCTGCGGCGAAGGCGACACCACCATCGACGGCAAGGCGCCCGACGCCCATCGGCACCGGCACGAACACGCCGACGGCACGGCGCACGAGCATCCGCACCGGCACGAAGGCGAGCACGCGCACCGCCACGAAGGCGAGGAAGTGCACCGGCACGAAGGCGAGGACGCGCACGCGAGCGCGGCCGGGCCGGCGGGAGCGCACTGGCACCGCCACGCCGACGGCACGCTGCACAGCCACGTCCACGGCGGCGGCAGC
>CAIWHR010000430.1 GCA_903912485.1 uncultured beta proteobacterium
CGCCATCTGCGCCGTCGCCGTCGCCGCCGCCGAGGCGACGGCGGCCGCGGCGACGAGCGCCGCGAGGCGCAGGCAGGCCGCCGCCGTGCAGCGCAGGCTGGCGCGACTACCGCTCATCGGCCTTCATTTCGACGTAGGTTCGGTCGCGGAGCTGGCGCACCCATTCCTGGAAGGCCTCCTCCGACTTGCGCTGGCGCATCGCCTGGCGCGCCTGCTCGCGCTGCCGCTCGGCGGTGACGTCCTGCGTGCGCCGCTCCAGCACCTGGATCAGGTGCCAGCCGAACGGAGAACGGACCGTCCCCGAGATCTCGCCCGCCTTCAGCTTCGCCATCGCCTGCTCGAAATCGGGCACCGTGTCGCCGGGGGACACCCAGCCGAGGTCGCCCCCTTTCGACGAGCTCGCGTCCTCCGAACTCAGCCTCGCCTGATCCTCGAACTTCGCGCCGCCGTCGATGCGGTCCTTGATGCGATCGATCTTGATCTTGCCCTCGCTCTCCGAGGTGATCTCGTTGACCTTGATCAGGATGTGCCGCGCGTGCGTCTGCTCGACGACCGTCGGCTGGTTCCGGCTGCGGATCTCCTCCAGCTTGACGATGTGAAATCCGGCCGACGACCGCAGCAGGCCGGAGACGTCGCCGCGCTTCATGCCGCGGATCGGCTCGGCGAACACCGTCGGCAGCCGCGCCGGCGCGCGCCAGCCGAGATCGCCGCCCTTCAACGCGTCCGGCGCGTCCGAGAACCCGGCCGCGACCTGCGCGAAATCGGTGCCGCTCTTGATCTGCTTCAGCGCGTCTTCCGCCCGGCGGCGCTTGGCGTCGATCTGCTCGGGAGACGACAGTTCGGGCACGATCACCAGCACGTGGGCGAGCCGGTACTCGGTGTCGCCGCCCATCTGCGCGGCGGTCGTCGCCAGGAAGAGGTCGACCTCGGCGTCGCTGACGTTGATCTTGCTGTCGACCTCGCGATCGCGCAGCCGCTGGACGGTGATTTCGCCGCGGATCTCCTCGCGGTACTTGGCGTAGGTCATGCCTTCGCGTTCCACCGCCTTGCGGAATTCGTCGGTCGTGAGCTTGTTCTCCTGCGCGACGCGCTGGATCGTCCGCTCGACCTGCACGTCGTCGACGCGCACGCCGGTCTCCTTCGCGTATTGCATCATCGCGCGCTCGGTGATGAGGCGCTCGAGCAGCTGCTTGTCGAGCACGTCGGCCGGCGGCGGCGTCACCTTCTGCGCCTTCATCTGCTGCAGGACGCCGCGCTTCTGCTCGTTCAGATCGAACTGCGTCAGCGCTTCGTCGTTGACCACCGCGACCACGCGGTCGAGCGGGAACACCGGCCGGCCGGGCGCCGCGCGGGCGGGAGCCGCCGCGGCGGGCCTGGCCGCCGGCGCGGGGGACGAAGGCGGCGTCTGCGCCGCCGCGGTCAGGGCAGAGGCGGCAACGGCCGACAGCGCGGCGAGCACAAGTGCCCGGCCGGAAAATCTGGACATGGCGGACAAGCTGCTTACCTCAGAATTCTGGGAAAGGGTCCCCGCGTTCGCGTGGCGACACCGTGGGGTCGTTGGTCTTCAGGTAACCCGGGACGCTGCGGCGCAGGAGGTCGAGCGGGCTGGTTCCAAAACGGGCAAGCCCGTTCAATTCGATCTGCAGGTAAGCCGAGTTGCTGGTCGTCTGCGTCGTCGTCGTCAGCCGCTGGCCCACCAGCCGCAGCACCCAGCACCCGGCATTGTACTCGACGCCCGCGACCCCCTCCAGCGTCTTGCGGTCTTCGAGCGAGTAGTTCCACCGCCCCAGAAGCGTCCAGTTGACGTTGACCGGCCACTGCGCCGACAGGTCGAACTGGTTCAGCTTCGACTGCACGCCGATCGGATCGGCGTACTGGCTGGAAAAGGTGTAGCTCGCGTTGATCGCCCTGCCGGGAGCGGGCGTGTAGCGCACCCCTGCGTTCAGGCGCTCGGTCTGCGACGCGTCGAAGTTGTACTGCCACAGGCCGATCATCGACCAGGCGTCCGACAGCCTGCCTTCGACGCCGACCAGGATGTCGGACGTCGCGGCGGACCGCGGCAGCTCGTTGAGCACGACGCGCTGGTCCTGGAAGTAGAAGCGCTGGCCGATGGCAAGCCGCAGGCGCTCGGCGCCGGACTCGGCGTCGATGATCCGCGACGCCAGCGCCAGCGTGAGCTGGTCGGCGTCGGCGATGCGGTCGTTGCCGAGGTAGCGGTTCACGCTGAACAGTTGGCCGAAATTGAAGTCGTCCAGCGCCGTGTCGAACACCGGCGCCTGGCTCTGGTTCTTGTAGGGCACGTACACGTAGAAGGCGCGCGGCTCCAGCGTCTGCACGAAATGGCGGCCGGCGACTTCCCAGTCGCGCTCGAAGGTCAGGCCGCCTTCCACCGACGTGATCGGGATGGCGTAATCAAGGGTGTTGGGCACGTCCGGCCGGATTTCGTTCAAGTTGTACTGCCGCAGGTGCACGCCGGTCTTGGCGGTCACCGACCACGCGGCGCCCTGCCGCGACCAGGCGACGGTCGGCCACAGGTAGGCCCGCTGGCCGGTGGTCAGCGTCGGCTGCCGGAAATCCGCGTACTCGCCCGTGCCGCCCCAGACGAGCCCCATCCACTCGCTGTCCTGCAGCGCGCCGAAGATCTGCGGCACGCGGTTGTAGGGCGCGATGAACGGCTGATCGGGCTGCTGCAGCGTCTGGAAGGTCTGCGCGGCCGCCCGGAACTGCCACGGCCCGTTCGTGTACGCGATCGCGCCCTCGCGCGGCAGCGTCGTCAGCGACGTGAACGCGACGCGGTCGGCGAGGTCGGAAAAATAGGTGTCGTCGGAGACCTTGTTGAGGTTCCACGACGCCGAGAGGCCGGGAACGACGGCGTTGAGATTCTGCACGTGCTTCCACGACAGCGCGTAGCGGTTGGTGCCGGTGACGCGGTCGTTGGGCAGGTCGTCCGCCTCGATCCCGCCCTGCGCATTCTCGAACAGGTAGCGGAACTGGGTGCCGAGCTGCATGCCGCGCTTGGTCATCAGCCGGGGCGTCAGCGTCGCATCGTAGTTGGGCGCCAGGTTCAGGTAGTACGGCAGCGACGCGTCGAAGCCGCGCAGCTGGCTCGACCCGAGCGTGGGGGTGAGGAAGCCGCTCTTGCGCTCGTTCGACAGCGGAAATTCGATCCACGGCGTGTACGCGATCGGCACGCCGAGGAAGTGCACGGTCGCACCGTACCCGGTGCCCAGCATCCGCAGCTTGTCGATCTCGAGCTCGTCGGTCCGGACGTACCAGTCCTCGTTGGGCGCGACGCAGGTCGTGTAGCGGCCGTCGCGCACTTCGTACAGATCGGGCGCCACGAACTTGATCTCGGCGGCGTCGCCGCGGCCGCCGTTCTCGGCGATGTAGAAGCGCGGCGAGGTGAAGTGCCCGGTCTCGGTGTCGCGCTTGAAGCGCAGCTCCGGCCCGGATATCCAGTCGAGCCCCTTGCGCAGCGTCACGTTGCCCTTGCCCCAGACCTCGTCCTGCTCGAGGTCGTAGCGCAGCCAGTCCGCGAGCACCGTTTCGCCGCGGGTGCGAAGTTCCACCTTGCCGCTGGCCTCGACGAAGGCCTCGGCCTCGCCCTGAATCTCGTCGGCGCGGACGAAGATCGCGCCGCTGCCGGCGCCCAGCGGGGTCAACTTGAGCGGCGCGGCGGGCGCCTGCCCCGGCGGCCTGGCGGCGGCGGGCTTGTCGGCGGAGCGCAGCGGCGGCGGGACGAGTTCGGGCGCCAGCTTCAACTGCGGGGCCGGGATCGCGGCGGCGCCGGGCGGCACGGCTTCCGGTTCGACCGCCGACACCGCGCGCGGCGCCGCCAGCGCGAGCACGGCAAGGCACGCGGCAAGGCCAAACGCCGACGGGAACACGCGGGATTTCATCGAGGGCAATCGTTGCTGTGATGCTAAGATGCAGCATTCTAGCCTGCCTCGCCCGCGTCGCCCGACCTAGGTCTTCCCGCGCCGCCCGCGCCCGCCGTGCCCGCCACGGTCCCGCGCACCGCGCGACCCCGTGCGGGCCGCCCGCGGCCAGGTCCTGCGACGCGGTACCGCCACCATGCCCGAACCGACCTCCGCCGCGGCGCCGCCGCCGGCCGCGCCCCTCCCGGACCTTCGCCGCGACGAACTCGCGGCGTGGACGGCGAACACCCTCGGCAGCCGCGCCTTCGCGCTGGCGCCGGCGTCGGCCGACGCGAGCTTTCGCCGCTACTTCCGCGCGACCTTCGACGATCCGCCGCCGATCGCGGGCGGGCGCCGCACGCTGATCGTGATGGACGCGCCGCCGGCGCGCGAGGACAGCGCGCCCTTCGTCCACGTCGCGCGCCTGCTGCGGGCGGCCGGCGTGCACGCGCCCCTGGTGCTCGCCGCCGACCTCGGCCGC
>CAIWHR010000431.1 GCA_903912485.1 uncultured beta proteobacterium
CAGGAACGTCGCCGCGTCGCCCTGCAGCAGCCCGCCCTGGATCTGCACGTTGCCCAGACCCGCCCCAACCCCCGTCTGGCCCAGCAGCGTCCCGTTCACCGCCAGCGTCCCGCAGTTCAACTGCGTCCTGCCGCTGCCCAGACCGTAACGGGTGCCCGCCGCAATCTGCAGCTGATCGGCACCCGCCGACGCGGCCACGCACGTCAGTGCGGCGGCCAAGACGACTGTCGGTGCTTTCACCCCGAGATCTCCCTGAAGGTCGAACGTGAACAGCGCGGGCCCTGATCGACACCAGCGTTTCCCCGTCGGCTGCGGGCTTGCGCGTGTCTACCCACCTGACCCGAACATTACTCAAAGAAGCGGCAAAAGAAAAGCCCCTGATGCACTTATGGGCAAATATCGATGTCCGCGCGTAGGGGCATGGCGTCGATGCCGGTGGACCGTCGGCACTGCCGCCGTGAATGGCCAGACCCGAGCCGATCACGATGACGTGGATCAGCAGCGGGTTGCCCATGAGCTTCGCCTTGGTCACCGGCCGCCGCTCTCGACTGGCCAAGCGCCTGCTGGCAGACCGTCCCCGGCGCCGCGAACTTCTGCCGCGTGACCTGCTTTTTCTGAAGCCGACGTGGGACGGGTCGATGCCCACCTCCGAGGCCCGGATCCGGCTGAGGAACTTCGGCGCTTCGGGATCGCTACACCGTGCTGCCGACAATGCCGCGATGCAACTGAGTGGAGATGCAGCCGGGCTGTTGCTTCATCCAGTTTGCGTCGCTTTCCCAAGCCTCGAGCAGGGCGGGAATTTCGGGACCGGCCCAGTGCACCAGCCGGGTGAGCGCAGGAAGGTCGCTCTGGTCGAAATCGTCGGGCTCGTCGAGCACAAGATCGCTACTCATCAGCCGCAGCATCGGCGCGATCTGCCGGCCTCCGTGCCCGCATCGAGACGAAGCCCGCAATTCCCAATCCCATCCCAACCAGGAGCAAGCCCCATTCCGAAAGCGTCGGCACCGGTGCCGATTGGAGTGACTTGATCGAAAGTGGGAAGGTAACGGGATCCCAATGGACCGGCGGGACATACACCACGGACGGCGTTACGTCGCTGTCCGCGGCAAAGCGAGCGACGAGGATCTGCTCTGCCGTCGCCGTGTTGTTTGCCGGGTCTATCGTAACCTTCAGGTAGCCGAGTTCCCTGGTCTTGCCTTTCTGGTACCCCGGTGCCGTGGGGTCCCCTGCCTTCATGTCGTTAAACACGCCGCCGCCATTCCCCAGAACGAAATAGGGAATCCCTTGGATGGAATAGCGCTGGTAATTGTGGACGTGGCCGGCCAAGTTCGCGCTGATGCCGTAGGTTTGGTACAGCGCCTCCCACGGTCGCAGGTTGGCCTCGCTCCCCACCTTGCCGTAGTCCCAGATCGGGTGGTGATGAATGGTGAAGGTTCCCGCCATCTTGTTGTCGAGTTGGGCCTTCAGCCACGGGACTTGACTCTCGGTCCAGGCCAGCGACGTTTGCGGATCATCGCCATTGGCAAGTTTTGGATCAGGATCGGGGGAGTCGAGAACGACAAACCGGATCCCGGAACAATCGAAGGCATAGTTCAGCGGCGCGCCCGGCAGGACGTCAAACACCCCGTGGTACAGCTCGGCGTTCGTAGGCGGGCCACTGTGGTCGGCGCGATTGTGATACTCGTGGTTGCCGATGGTGTGGAAAATCGGGAACTTGGCGAGCATCGCGTCGCTGTATGTGAAATACGAGTTCCAATCGACTTGCGCATCCCAGCTCGCGTAGTCCCCCCCGTCGAGGATGAAGAGCACATCCTTTTCGTTGGCAATGGCTTGCGCGACGTACTGATACCGTTGCTCCTGCGCATGGCTGTCGCTGATGACGATGAAGGTGAACGGACCGCTGACCGGCATGGTCCGGAACGTGCGCGGCTTGTCGAACGCGTCGGGTTTGTCCGACGGTCGGACCTGGTAGGTATAGGAGGTGTTCGGTTCCAGGCCGGGAAGCGACACATGTTGATAGATTCCCGGCGTCACGGAACCTGCAGCCTTGTCGAAGGTTTGACTGTGCTGGTCGTAATACGCGGTCGTCGCGTATTCGACGACCCCGGCCGCGGTAGGAGCCCCCGCCCAATTGACGGTCGCGGAGGTCGTTGCCAGCTTGGTGACCCACGGCGCCCAGTAATCGACGGGCTGCGCGAACGCCGGAACGGCCGCCAGGAGGCAACCGACCACGAATCCCGGCAGCCACCCGCGTCGCGGCAGCGACGACAGACTCGATTCATCGCCACGTCCGCCGGCCGCTACGCCGGGGGCGTCGCAGACGCTCCGGGTCAGTCGACGGACAAAGTCGACAGCCCATCGCCTATTCGTTCCAGATGACATCGCAGACCTCCCCAATCGATTGGATCCGGGCAGCGGCGGCGATTCCGGACGTGCGACCCCGGTACACGCCGTCGTTGCGTGCCGCTGCGTGATTTCACCCTGCCACTCTAGGCGCTGTCAGAACGAATTGCCGCGGGTACCTGATCACCGATTGATTCAGGTCAAGCGGTCGCGCCGGTTGTTACCGGTCCGTGGTCAGGCGAATCTGTGCGAGCCAAGCCGCGCCAGCCTGAGGGTGTGGATGGAGCTGGCCGGGATGCCGTTCGACGCGACCAAGCAGGAGGTACTCCTCGCCGGGCTTACCAAGCAGCGCGACCAATACCTGGCGGCCTTGGGCGAGGCCCTGGAAGGGCGCAACCCGGCGAGCGGGGCGCAGCTCGCGGAGTGGATCACCGGGCAGCTCAGCGGCGCCTCGGCGGGCGATTCCTGCGCCGCGATCGCCGATCCCGCAAGCCGACGACTCCCGCTCTTCGTCGATGCCCCGGCGAAAGGGCAGCAACGCCCGTCGAATCCGCGCGCTCGTCCATCGCAGGCTAATATGTGCGACACGTGCCAGCATTGACGCCCGTCAACGCTCGCACGGTTCGGCGCCGCGTCGCCGGCACCCAGGGGCACGCCGCGTCACGCCGCCGCCTTGAACGAGGCCGTGTCGGGAGGATAGGGATGCGATGAACTACCGCCTGAGCGACATCCCGTTACTGCTGGTCACGCCGGCTGGCAGGATGCAATTGGCTGAAGGCGTGCGATATCGACTTTGGCCGCTGCTGTCGCGGCTTGCATGGGCCTGGCGGCGGACCGCCGCGCGAGATACACGCGTCGTTGCGGTCGTTGGTTCGTTCGGCAAGTCCACGACTGCGCGCGCAGTTGCGGCGGTGCTGGCTGCGCCGGCGGACGAAAGGATCTCGCAAAACGCATGGAGTCTTCTCGCACTCGCGGTTCTTCGGATTCGGCCGCGACAGAGCCACGCCGTGATCGAAGCAGGCATCGCGGGCCGCGGCCAGATGGAACGCTATGCGGGGGTCGTCCGTCCAGACGTGACCGTTGTCACGTCGATCGGCGGCGAGCACCAGGGCAGCCTCGGCACGCTCGACGTGACGCGCAGCGAGAAGGCGTGGATGGTGAAGAAGCTTCCGGCAACGGGCACCGCCGTACTGAATGGCGACGACGCCAATGTGATGTGGATGGGCGAGCAGACGCGGGCGCGGGTAGTGACGTTCGGCTTTGGCGCGTCGTGCGACGTTCGTGCGACGGACCTCGCGCTCGACTGGCCTTCCGGTTCGACGTTTCGCGTGAGCGCGTTCGGCGAGCAACGCGACGTACGCGTCCGGCTGATCGGCCGCACGATGATCTACCCCGCGCTCGCCGCGATTGCCGTCGCACACGTCGAAGGTGTTCGGCTCGACATGGCGTTGCCGGCGTTGGCGGCGCTGCCGCCAACGCGGAGACGAATGGAGCCTTTTCAGCTGACCAATGGTGTTACGCTGCTTTGCGACGATTTCAAGTCGCCCATCGAGACGATCGACGCGGCGCTCGACGCGCTTGCCGAGATCCCGGCGGGCAGGCGCATCGTGCTGTTCGGCGGCATCTCCCATCCCCCCCCGAAGCAGCGACGGTCCTACGCACGGCTGGGACAACGGGTCGCCGGCATCGCCGCGCACCTGGTCGTCGTCGGCGAGGCTTTGGAGCGATATGCAAGAGGTGCGCGCCGTGCCGGCATGCCGAAGGCGGCGATCCATGATGGCGGGCGCACACCGCAGCAGGCCGCCGCCGTGCTGACCGGATTGCTGGAGCCCGGCGATGTGGTCCTGATCAAAGGGCGGGACACGCAGATGCTCGACCGCGTGCGCCTCATCCTGGACGGGCATCCCGTAGGCTGCGAGATTGCGTTCTGCAGCCTGCGCCGATCCGACTGCGAATCATGCCCTATGGTCGAGCGTGGATGGGGAAAGCATCGGGTGATCATGGCGCGCTCGGCCTGGGCGACCGATGCAACCGACGCCGACCCCAACGCCGAAGCGGTGGAGCCCAAGCATTCTGGCTCAACAAACCAAGCATCTCGGCGCACAGGTCGGCGTAACGCTGGTTTTGCATACGTGGGGGTCAGCGCTGACCCACCATCCCCATGTGCACGGCATTGTGCCTGGAGGCGGGCTATCCGCCGACGGTGAGCGCTGGGTTCGCTGCCGGCCGGGTTTCTTCCTGCCGGTGCGCGTGCTGTCGCGACTGTTCCGGAGACGATTCCTCGAAGAACTCGCCGCCGCACATCGCGCCGGTCGCCTGCAGTTCTTCGGCGACGATGCCGGGCTGCATGATCCGCGCGCTTTCGCCCAATGGCTCGCGCCGTTGCGTAAAGTGGAGTGGGTCGTCTACGCCAAGCGTCCGTTTACCGGGCCCGCCGCCGTGCTCGCCTATCTGTCCCGCTACACCCTGCCATTGGCTTTGGAGAGTTGTAGGGCAATACCCGGTTAACTTTGCGCGGTTGGGGCGCGCCCACTGAACTCTCGGGTACGGTCGTTCGCGCATCGGAACCGGGGCGACGCAGCGCGCCGTTGATGGGCGTCATTCGAATCCAGTCGAATCCAGTCGGCTATCCTCGCGAAAAACCGGGGCATATACTCGCACTGAGTGCGCTTGCAGCCGCAGGACAAGGGGGGCGCCGATGACAGGTTGCGTGCCGGCCAGACCGTGCGTTGCGGCGGTCCTGATCGCGCTGTGCGCGGCGGCGATGCTCTGGCTCGTCGCCTTCCTTCCCGACGCGAGAGCCGAACCGTCGCGCCCGATCATCGTCGGCTCCGAGATCGGCTTTCCGCCCTATGCCGACGTGGATGCGAACGGCCGCCCGGTCGGCTTCTCCGTCGACCTCTTTTCCGCCGTCGCCCGCGTCATGGGCATCCCGGCCGAGTATCGGGTCAGCGACTGGGACCGTGCGTGGAACGGCCTGTTGACGGGCGAGCTCGATGCGCTGCCGATCGTCGCCCGGATCAGGGAGCGCGAGGGGCTGCTCGAATTCACGAGCGCCCACACCGTCGGCTACGACAGCTTCTTCGTGCGCAAGGGCGCGCCGCGTCTGGCGACGCTCGAAGACGCGCGCGGCCGGCGGATCGTCGTCGTGCGCTCGGATGCGGCCCATCACGCCCTCGCGAGTCAAGGCTTCGACGGCGGACTGGTGTTTGCCGACAGCCTGCCCGATGCGCTGCAGACGCTCGCCGCCGGCCAGCACGATGCCGTGCTCGCGCCGCTGGTGCAGGGGAGCGTCGTCCTGCGCGAACGCGGGCTCACCGGGATCGAGGCCGGCCCGCCGCTGACGGAGTACCGCCGCGACTATGCGTTCGCGGTCAGGAAGGGCGACACGGCGCTGCGCGACAAACTGGAGCAGGGGCTGCTGATCGTCAAGGCCAGCGGCGAGTACCGGCAGATCTACGACCGCTGGCTGGGCATCTACGAGCCGTCGCCGTTCCCGGTGCGATACCTCGCGTGGGGCGGCGCCGCGCTGGCCGCCCTCCTGCTGCTGCTCGGCGGATGGAACTGGACGCTGCAGAGCAGTCGCCGGCGCGCGCGCGAAAGCGAGGAGCGCCTGCACTTCGCGCTGCAACAGAGCCACATGGCCGGCTGGAGCCTCGACCTTGCCACCCACGCGTCGCTGCGAACGCCGGAACACGACCGGATCTTCGGCTACCCGTCGCCGTTGCCGCAGTGGACCTACGAGATGTTCCTCGAGCACGTGCTGCCCGAGGATCGTCCGGAGGTGGATCGACGCTTCAGGGAGGCCACCGCCGCGCGATCGACCTGGGACTTCGAATGCCGCATCCGCCGCGCCGACGGCGCGATTCGATGGATCTGGGCTACCGGCGGGCCGCGATGCGACAGGCACGGAGCCGTGGTCGCGATGTCCGGAATCGTGCAGGACGTCACCGAACACAAGGAGGCCCAGGCAACGCTCGACCGGTTCTTCGACCAGTCGATGAACCTGCATCTGATCGCGCAGCTCGATGGCGTGATCCGCC
Source organism: uncultured beta proteobacterium (assembly GCA_903912485.1). Lineage (GTDB taxonomy): Bacteria > Pseudomonadota > Gammaproteobacteria > Burkholderiales > Casimicrobiaceae > CAIWHR01. The sequence continues at coordinate 6,387 of CAIWHR010000431.1, forward strand.
GGGTGAACCGGGGCTGGGAATTCGCGCTGGGCTACGGTCGTCGGGAACTCGAGGGCACCAGCTTCCTCGATCTGATCCATCCCGATGACAGGGCGTCGACCCTTGCGGAGATGGCCAAACTCGCGCAGGGCGTGACGACCTTCCGGTTCGAGAACCGCTACCGCCACAAGGACGGCGAGTACAGGCAGTTGGCGTGGTCCGCCAATGCCGATGCGGCGAACCAATTGGTCTACGCGGTGGCGAACGACATCACGGCGCGCAGGCAGGCCGAGGCCGAGCTCGACCGCTACCGCGGTCACCTCGAGGCCCTCGTGTCGGCACGGACGGCCGAACTCGTGCAGGCCCGGGATGCGGCGGAAGCGGCCAACCGGGCCAAGAGCGCATTCCTCGCCAACATGAGCCACGAGATCAGGACGCCGATGAACGGCATCCTGGGCATGGCGTACCTGCTGCGACGCGGCGGCGTCACCCCGCGGCAGGCTGACCGGATCGACAAGATCGAGAGGTCGGGCCGCCACCTGCTTTCCATCATCAACGACGTGCTCGACCTGGCCAGGATCGATGCCGGCAAGACCACCGCAACGCTGGAGGACTTTTCGCTGACCGACCTGCTGTCGGACATCACCGCGGTGGTCGGCGACAGCATCAAGGCCAAGCACCTCGTCCTCAGAATCGACATGGTCGGCGTACCGCAGGCCTTGCACGGTGACGCCCCACGGCTCAGCCAGGCACTCGTGAACTACCTCGGCAACGCCGTCAAGTTCACCGAGCGCGGCAGCATCACGCTCAGGGGCCGCCTGCTCGAGGAAGCCGCCTGCGACTATCTGCTGCGGTTCGAGGTCATCGACACGGGCATCGGCATTCCTGAAGATCTGCTCGGGAGCCTGTTCGCGCCTTTCCACCAGGTGGACGAGTCGTTCACCCGCAAGTTCGGCGGCACCGGCCTGGGGCTGGTGATCACCAAGCGGATCGCAGGCCTGATGGGCGGCGAGGTCGGCGCCAGCAGCACGCCGGGACAAGGCAGCACCTTCTGGCTGACGGCGCGCCTCGGCAAGGGAACGGTGGCCAGGGCGGAGGGCAATCCAACGCGCGCGGAGTCCGCGGAGGAGACGTTGCAGCGCGACCATCGCGGCGCGCGCATCCTGCTCGCCGAGGACGATCCGCTCAACCAGGAAGTGGCGCTCGAGTTGCTGCGCCAGGTCGGCCTGGCGCCCGATCTGGCCGTCGACGGCGGCGAGGCCCTGCGCATGGCCGAGCGCACCGACTACGCGTTGATTCTGATGGACGTGCATATGCCCGTGATGGATGGCCTGGAGGCGACGCGCGCCATCCGCGCCCTGCCCGGACGAGCCGCCACGCCGATCATCGCCAAGACGGCCAGCGCTTTCCACGAGGATCGTGCCGCCTGCCTGGCGGCAGGCATGGACGATTTCATGCCGAAACCGTTGCTGCCCGAGCAGCTGTTTGCGATGCTGCTCAAATGGCTCAAGCGGCATTGATCGGCGCAACCTGGAAGAACCCGTAACGCCCCAGCGAACGACCGGTGTCTTCAGCAGCAGCGTCGTCTCGGCCATCTTCCGCATCCGCATGTCGTCGATCATGCGTTGCCGCAGCGGCAAGATCCGAGGTGATGTGTCCATCGCTCTGCTCCTGTCGAGATCCGAGGCGGCTTGCCTCGTGTCTCAACATAAGCAGATTCGCGGTCCCAGTTCACCATCGTGGCCGGACCGAAGCTCAACAACTACCGCGCGAGCGGTTTCGTCCAACAGTCTTCTGCCGTCATTCAGTCCGCCGTCCTGTAGGGCAGCTTCTGGCCGTCAGCCGACGGTCATGGATTTCAAACGCTGCGGCAACACCCATTGCCGCGCCGCACAACCAGCAACCAGTGTGGATGGGTCGCGAGAAAGGGACGAAGCCGCAGCCGGTTTGAGGTGATCGTGGGTTGCATGTAAGCGTCCCCACAACCCGTGTTGACGCGTCGCCTGTGGCGGTCTAACGCCTCAGAGG
>CAIWHR010000432.1 GCA_903912485.1 uncultured beta proteobacterium
ACGGGCCGCGCATGAGGCACCGTCACCAGAAAATGCCGCCGCCGCCGTTGCCGTTGCCGTCGTTGCCACAGTGGCTTTCGCCCAGGACATCAAGTTCTTCCGCATCGGCACCGGCGGCACTTCCGGCACCTATTACCCGATCGGCGGCCTCATCGCCAACGCCATTTCGAATCCGCCGGGCTCGCGCGAGTGCGACAAGGGCGGCAGCTGCGGTGTGCCCGGGCTCGTCGCCACGGCGGTCGCGTCCAACGGCTCGGTCGCCAACATCAACGGCATCACCTCGGGGCAGATGGAGTCGGGCTTCACCCAGTCCGACGTCGCCTATTGGGCGTACACGGGCACCGGCGTCTACGAAGGCAAGCCGAAGGTCGGCGATCTGCGGCTCATCGCCAACCTCTACCCCGAGACCATCCACATCGTCGCGCGCAAGGGCGCCGGGATCACCAAGGTCGCCGACCTAAAAGGCAAGCGCGTTTCGCTCGATGAACCGGGCTCGGGCACGCTGGTCGACGCGCGGATCATCCTGGCCGCGTTCGGCATCACCGAAAAGGACATCAAGCCGGAGTACCTGAAGCCCAACCAGGCCGGCGACAAGATCCGCGACGGCGGCCTCGACGCGTTCTTCTTCGTCGGCGGCTATCCGACCGGCGCGATTTCCGAGCTTGCCTCCGCCGGCGGCGGCATCGAACTCGTTCCGGTCACCGGTCCCGAGGTCGACAAAATGCGCGCGCAGTACGCGTTCTTCGCGGTCGACACCGTTCCGGCCAACACCTACAAGGGCATCGGCGAGGTCAAGACCATCGCCGTCGGCGCCCAGTGGGTCACCTCGGCCAAGCTGCCCGACGCCCTCATCTACGAGGTGACCAAGGCGATGTGGAACGACAACACGCGCAAGCTCTTCGACGCGGGCCACGCCAAGGGCAAGACCATCCAGGCGGCCACCGCGACCGCCGGCGCCGGCATCCCGTTCCACCCGGGCGCCGAGAAGTTCTACAAGGAAAAGGGCCTGCTCAAGTAGCGCGCGCAACCGGTCGCGGCGCGGTTCTCCCGGTCGCGACCAGCATCTCCGTGGCCCGGGTTGGGTGCAGCGAAACCCGGGCGGGCGCCGGCGTCCGCGTCGGTCCCGGATGTCGCTGCGCTCAACGCCGGGCGACGAGCCAGCGTGCCTAGGGGAACGGTTTGCAGGAAATCGACGTCACCAAAACGCTGGAGCTCGAGGAGAAGTTCGACCCCGAGATGCGCTTCCGGCCGCTCGCCCCGCCCGCGACGTACATCGTTCCCGGCCTGCTGATCGTCCTCTCCTGCTTCCACTACTACACCGCGGGCTTCGGCCTGCTGCGCGAGACCACGCATCGCGGCGTCCACCTGGCGTTCGTGCTCGGGCTCGTGTTCCTGGTGTTCCCGATGAGGAAGGCGCTGCTCGAGCGCGGGAGGCCGTCGGCGTGGCATTCGCCCGGCGGGGTCGCGCTGGTCGACTGGTTCCTGGCGGTCGCCATCGCGGTGTCGGTGCTCTACATACCCTGGATCTTCGACGACCTCGCGTTCCGCGTCGGCAACCCGCTGCCGATCGACGTCGCGATGGGCTCGGTGCTGGTCGTCCTGCTGCTGGAGGCGACGCGCCGCGCGATGGGCTGGCCGCTGCCGCTGATCGCGATCCTGTTCATGTCCTACGCGCTCTGGGGGCCGATCTTCCCCGGGCTGCTGCAGCACTCGGGCGCGTCGTGGCCCAACCTCATCAATCACCTCTACCTCACCAGCCAGGGCATCTACGGCATCGCCGTCGGCGTCGTCGCCACCTACGTCTTCCACTTCGTGCTGTTCGGCGTGCTGGCCACGCGCGTGGGGCTGGGCAAGCTGTTCATCGACATCGCCTCGTCGATCGCCGGCCGCTACGCCGGCGGGCCGGCCAAGGTCAGCGTGTTCGCGTCGGCGATGTTCGGGATGCTGTCGGGGTCCTCGGTCGCCAACGCGGTGACCGTCGGCTCGCTGACGATTCCGGCGATGATTCGCCTCGGCTACCCGCGCCACTTCGCCGGCGCGGTCGAGGCGGCTTCGTCGACCGGCGGGCAGATCACGCCGCCGATCATGGGCGCCGCCGCGTTCCTGATGATCGAGTTCCTGAACCTGCCGTACCAGACGATCATCATCGCGGCGATCGTGCCGGCGTTCATGCACTTCTTCGGCGTGTTCATGCAGGTGCACTTCGAGGCCAAGAACCGCGGCCTGCGCGGGCTGACCAAGGAGGAGTTGCCGGATCTGCCCCAATCGCTCAAGGCGAACTGGCCGACGCTGATCCCGCTCGCGCTGCTGATCTGGATCATCTCCAGCGGCTCGACGCCGTACCTCGCCGCGTTCACCGGCATCTCGTCGTGCATCCTGGTCGGGATGTTCACGACGCGCAAGGGGACGACGTTCGCGCAGTTCGTCGCGCTGATCGTTTCGCACCTGGTGCTGCTGGCGCTGATCAACGGCTGGTTCGGCGAGTGGAACGTCTGGGTCTTCGTCGCGATGCTGGGCCTCGTGCCGCTGGCTCACCGCAGCCTCGCCGCGGCCTCGCGCATCGGCGCGCGCGATCTGATCGAGGCGTTCGAGACCGGCGCCAAGTACGCGCTGGCGGTAGGCGCCGCGGCGGCGACGGTCGGCATCGTCATCGGCGTGGTGACGCTGACCGGCGTCGGCTTCAAGGTGTCGTTCATCGTCACCTCGGCGGCGCAGACGATCGCCTCCGGCATCCTCGACGTCCTGCCCACCGGCTGGACCGACATCAAGACGCTGACGCTGCTCGCCGCGCTGGTCATGACCGCGTTGGTCTGCATCCTGATGGGCTGCGGCATCCCCACCACGGCCAATTACATCATCATGGTCACCGTCGCCGCGCCGACGCTGGGCCTGCTCGGCGTCACGCCGCTGGTCGCGCACTTTTTCGTGTTCTATTACGGGGTGCTGGCCGACATCACGCCGCCGGTCGCGCTCGCCGCCTACGCCGCCGCGGGGATGGCGGGGTCCGACCCGTTCAAGACGGGCAACACGGCGTTCCGACTCGGTCTGGGCAAGGTGATGGTGCCGTTCGTGTTCGTGTTCGCGCCGTCGCTGCTGCTGGTCGTTCCGGGCTTCACCTGGGAGGAGTTCGCGGTCGCCTTCGCCGGCTGCGTGCTCGGCATCACCTTCCTGTCCGCCGCGCTGTCCAAATACCTGCTGGTGCGGATGCGGACCTGGGAGCGCATCGACTGCGCCGCCGCGGCGATCCTGATGGTCGCGCCCGGCCTGTCGAGCACGCTCGTCGGCCTCGCGATGGTGACGCCGGTGGTGCTGCGCCAGCTTGCCGCGCACCGGCGCGGCCGCCGCGCCGCGCCCGCGAGCTGACGCGGGGCGATCGCGCCCCGCGGCGTCTTCGGCGTGACGACCTTCGAGCTCGGCTGACGCCCGCCCGCGCCGCAGGCCGGGCGTTCAGCCGGCGCCGCTCTTCCGGGCGAAGGTGGGCTCGGCGAACAGCGAGTGGAACGTCACCTGCTCGATGTCGGAACTGTCGGGCACCACGTAGAGGATCGGCGTGATCAGTTCCTCGAAGATGCCGCGCAGGCTGCGCGCGCCGGTCTTGTACTCGATCGCGAGCTCGGCGATCTGCTCGAAAACCTTGCGCTCGACCGTCAGCTCGACGCCTTCGGTCCGGAAGATGTCCCGGAACTGGCCGTAGATCGAGTTTCTGGGCTCGGCCATGATCCGCACCAGCATCTCGCGGGACAGGTCCTGGAGGCGGGCGATGATCGGAAGCCGGCCGGTGAATTCGGGGATCAGCCCGAACGCAAACAGATCGGTCGGCTTGACCCGGGTGTTGAGCCGGTCGAGGATCTTCTGGTTGTCGTCGTTGCCCGTCGTGATGAACCCGAAGCCGTGCGTCTGCGACATGATCTCGTCGAGACCGACGAAGGCGCCGCCGCAGATGAACAGGATGTTGGTCGTGTCGAGGTACTGGTCGCGCCCGAACTTGACCGCGGTGCCTTCCATGATCTTGAGCAGAGCGTGCTGGACGCTCTCGCCCGACACGCCGCGCGTCTGGCCCGGCGTGGCCTTGAGCTTGTCGATCTCGTCGATGAAGACGATGCCGGTCTGTGCCCTGGCGACGTCGCCGTCGGCCTTGTCGACCAGCCGCTGCAGGATCGCCTCGATCTCCTCGTTCACGTAGCGGGTCTGCGCCAGCGACGTCGCTTCGGCGGTGGCGAAGGGAACGCCGAGCCCGCGCGACAGCGTTTCGCACAGCAGCGTCTTGCCGGTGCCGGAAGACCCCACCAGCAGGATGTTGCTCTTGACGATGGGCACGTCGGCCTGGCGCAGGCGTTCGATCTTCTTGAAGTGCGAATAGACGGCGACGGCGACGATCTTCTTGGCGTCGTCCTGCCCGATCACGTACTGGTCGAGGTACGCGACGATGGAACTGGGCTTGTGGTTCTGGTCGAGCACGGTTCTGTCCCGGTGGGTGGAGCGCAGGTTCCCAGTGTCTCACTTCCCGCCGCCGCAACGCGCCCGCGGCTCGCCGCCGGAATTCGTGCCTGCGGAACCCGGCCTACCGGCCCCGCGCCAGCCAGGCGAGGAAACGCGGTCCATACACGTTGACGGCGAGCCCGCCGAACACCAGCAGCACGCCCGCCGCCTGCACCGGCGCCAGCGTCTCGCCGAGGAACAGCGCGCCGCTGGCGAGCCCGGTCACCGGGATCAGCAGCGCGAACGGCGCGATCAGCGCCGTCGGGTAGCGGTGCAGCAGCGCGTTCCACGATGCGAAGCCGAACAGCGTCGCGCCCCAGGCCATGATCAGCACGCATCCCCACGCCGTCGGGCTCATCGATGCGACGGCGTGCCAGGGCGCGGGGCCGCCCTCGAACGCGTACGACATCGCGGCCAGCGGCAGCGGCGGAACGAGGCTCGACCACACGACCAGCGCGAACATGTCGGCGCCGTGGTCGCCGGCGCCCCGCTTGGCGATGATGTTGCCCGAGCCCCAGGCAAAGGCGGCGAGGATCACCAGCACGAAGCCGGCGAAGCTGCCCGACAGGCCCTGCGCGAGCTTGTAGCCGGCGAGCACGACCACGCCGGCGCCGGCGATCACGGCGCCGAGCACGTTGTGCCGCTGCAGGCGGTCGCCGGCGAACGCGATCGCCAGCCCGATGGTGAAGAACACCTGCAGCTGCATCACGATCGACGACAGCCCCGCCGCCATGCCGAGCTTCATGCCCAGAAACATCAGTCCGAACTGGAACACGCCGATCGCGACGCCGTAGGCGACGACGTTGCGCCACGGCATCGCGGGGCGCGGAACGAAGAACACCACCGGCACGGCGGCGAGGAAGAAGCGCAGCGCGACCAGCGCGAACGGCGGCACTTCGGTCAGCGCGACCTTGATCGGGACGAACGTGTAGCCCCAGACCGCGACGACCGCGAGCGTGAGCGCGAGGTCGCGCGGCGCGAGACGGGTTTTCAGCACGTCACTTGAATTCGCCGGCGAACGCGTAGGCGAACTCGCCGGGCTTCAGGTACCTGGCGAGCACGGCGTTGACGTCGGCCGCGGTCAGCTTCCCGATCGCCTGGTCGACCGCGGCGGTGCGCGACCAGTTGCGGTCGAGATGCGCCTGGCCCACGAGGTCGCCCGCGACGCTGGCGTCGGCGGCGCGCCGCGCCTTGCGCTCCTCGAGCAGGCCGGTCCTGGCGTTGCTCACCTCGGCGTCGGTGAAGCCGTTCTTCAGCGCGGCGTCGAATTCCTCGGCCAGACCCGTGCGGATCCTGCCGAGATTCTGCGGCGCGAAGATCGCGAAGACGGTCAGCGCGCTGTTGGGCTCGAACTGGCTCACCCGGAACACGCTGCCCGCGCCGTACGACAGGCCGTCCTTTTGCCGCAGTCTTTCCCAGAGCCGCGACGTCGTCGAGTCGCCGAGCACGTAGTTCGCCACGAGAAACGCGGGGTAGTCCGCGCTCGAGTCGTTCAAGGGGAGCGCCATGCGGCCGACGAGGAAGGCGTTGGCCTTGTCGGCGATGTCGAATTTCAGCGTCGCCGGCCGATTGGGGACCATCGGCTCCGGCACCCGCGCGTACGCGGCGGTGCTGTTCCAGCTTCCGAAGAGCTCGCCGACGAGCGCGCGCACCGCTTCGGCATCGAAGTCGCCGACGACGGCGATCTCGGCGTGGTCTGCGCCGTAGAACGCGGCGTGGAACGCCCTGGCGGCGTCCGGGGTCACGCCCCGGATCCCCTCGATGTCCTCGTCGAGCGTCGGAACGTAGCGCGGGTCGCCGGCCGCATACGGGTTGCCGTTGCGGCGCACCGCGCGCAGCGCGACCGACTGCGGGTCGGTGCGGGTGGCGTCGAGCGCCGCGATCTGCTCGCGCGCGAGCGTGGCCAGCTCGTCCGCCGGGAACGCCGGCGTGCGCAGGATTTCGGCCGCCAGGCGCAGCACGTCGGGCAGCTCCCCGGCGTAGGTCTGCCCCGATACCGACGCCCCGGTCGCGCTGCCCTGGACGTTGACTTTGGCGCGCAGCCGGTCGAGCGCATCCTCGATCTCCTGCCGGTTACGCTTGGCGGTGCCGCGTAGCAGCATCGATCCGGTGACACCGCCGACCGCCTGCTTGCCGAAGGCGGACTTCTCGTCGGCGAAGTGCAGCGCCAGCGTGAAGCTGACCGCGGCGCCGCGCGTTTTCTTGGGCAGCAGCGCGACCTTCATGCCGTTGGGGAGCGTGAAGCGCCGCGTGCGCGCCTCGAGGTTGGCGGGGCTGGTGTCGAAGGTCTCGCCCGCGGCGGCCGCCGGGTCGCCCTTGTAGTCCTTGAGCAGCGCGGCGAGGTCGACCGGCGCGGGGGCCGGCGCGCGCTCGGGCTTCGCGTCGGGAATGAACTCGCCGAGGGTGAGGTTGGCGCGCTTCAGCGTGTCGAGCGCAACGCGCTGCACGTCGGCGGCGGTCACGCTGCGGTAGCGGTCGCGCTGGATGAAGAACATCCTCCAGTCGCCGAGCGCCACCGCCTCCGACATCGCGACCCCGAGCTTCTGCGGGTCGCTGATCACGCTGTCGAAATACTTGGCCGCCTTGGCGCGCACCCGCGCGACCTCGGACTCGGCGATCGGATCCTTCTTCAGCGCGTCGAACACGGCCTGCATCGCCTCGCGCGCCGGCGCGAGGGGCTCGCCCGCCGGAACCTGCGCGAAGAACGTGATCGAGCCGGGATCCTTCTGCGCCTCCTGCCAGACCTCGACGCCGGACGCCTTCCCGGTCTCGACCAGCGCCTTGTACAGGCGCCCCGCCGGCGCGATCGTCATCAGCTCGCCCAGCACGTCGCTGGCGATGTAGTCCGGGTGTGCGCCGCGCATCGTGTGGAACATCATCGCGAGGTACTGGGCGTCGCCGACGCGGCGCAGCGTGACGGTGCGCTCGCCGTCCTGAACCGGCTCCGCGGTGTAGATCGGCGGCAGCTTGCGCGAAGGCTTCGGGATCGCGCCGAAGTACCGGGCGATCAACGCCAGCGTCGCGTCGGGATCGAACTTGCCGGCGACGATCAGCACCGCGTTGTCGGGCTGGTAGTAGGTGCGGTAGAACGCCTGCAGCCGCTCGATGTCGACGTTCTCGATGTCCGAGCGGGCGCCGATCGGCGTGTGCTGGTAGTTGTGCCACTGGAAGGCCGACGCCAGCATCTTCTCGTACAGAACGTTCTGCGGGTTGTTCTCGCCGCTCTCGAACTCGTTGCGCACGACGGTCATCTCGGTGTCGAGGTCGCTCTTGCGGATGTGGGAGTTGACCATCCGGTCGGCTTCCATCGCCAGCGCCCATTCCAGGTTGTCGCCGTTCGCGGTGAACGACTCGAAGTAGTTGGTGCGGTCCCAGTCGGTGCTGCCGTTGAAGTTCATGCCGCGCTTGCCCAGCTCGGTCATGATGTTGCCGCGCGTCGGCGTCCCCTTGAACACCAGGTGCTCGAGCAGGTGCGCCATGCCGGTTTCGCCGTAGTTCTCGCTCGCCGAGCCGACCTGGTAGGTGACGTTGACCGTGGTCGTCGGCTTCGACGCGTCGGGGAACAGCAGCACGCTGAGCCCGTTGCCGAGCCTGTATTCGGTGAAGCCCTCGATGCTCGGACCCTGCGTGACGCCGGCGGGAAGCGCGGCCTGCGCGAGGGCGACGAAGCAGATGCCGGCGAGGAATGCCGCAGAGCGGCGGACGAGAGAGAACATGGTGGACATGGAATCGCCTGTGGAAATGATCGCGCAAAGCATACCAGCAGCGTCGCCCGGGTTGCGCGGTGCGTCGCGCCGGGCTACGATCGGAGTCTCAGTGCGCGCAACCCGGGCTACGATCGGATTCTCGGTGCGCGCAATCCGGGCTACGACAGTGGCGAAGGCGACGCCCGCAGCGGAATCCGTCGGCGCCCGAACTGGCCGCTGAACGCCTCGAAGCGCCCGGCGATCGCCGTGCCGCAGGCGTCGCAGCGGCCCTCCGGCGTCAGCCGGTAGGCGAGGATCTCGTGCCAGTCGCGGACGATCACCGCCGCCCCGCAGCCGGGGCAGCGCGTGCTGCCGCCTTCGGTATCGTGGACGTTGCCGGTGTAGACGTAGGTGACGCCTTGGCCGCGCGCGATCGCGCAGGCGCGCGTCAGCGTCGCCGGCGGCGTCGGCGGCAGGTCGGTCAGCTTGTAGTCGGGATGGAAGGCGGTGAAGTGCAGCGGCACGTCGCATCCGAGTTCGCGCACGATCCACTTCGACATCGCCTCGATCTCGGCGTCGGAATCGTTGAGTCCCGGGATCAGCAGCGTGGTGATCTCGAACCACACGTCGGTGCCGTGCTTCAGGAAGACGAGCGTGTCGAGCACCGGTTGCAGGCGGGCGCCCGTCTGTTTGACGTAGAACGCGTCGGTGAACGCCTTGAGGTCGACGTTGGCGGCGTCCATCTTCGCGTAGAACTCGCGCCGCGGCGCGTCGTGCATGTAGCCGGCGGTGACCGCGACCGACTTGATGCCCAGCGCGCGGCAGGCGTCGGCCGCGTCCATCGCGTACTCGGCGAAGATCACCGGGTCGTTGTAGGTGTAGGCGACGCTCCTGGCGCCCTGCGCCTTCGCCAGCCGCGCGATCGCCTCGGGCGTCGCCGCGTCCATCAGCGTGTCCATCTCGCGTGACTTGCTGATGTCCCAGTTCTGGCAGAACTTGCACGCGAGGTTGCAGCCGGCGGTGCCGAAAGACAGCACGCTCGACCCGGGATAGAAGTGGTTCAGCGGCTTCTTTTCGATCGGGTCGATGCAGAAGCCGGACGAGCGGCCGTAGGTCGTCAGCAGCATCTCGTCGCCGATGCGCTGGCGGACGAAGCAGGCGCCGCGCTGGCCCTCGTGCAGCCGGCAGTCGCGCGGACACAGGTCGCACTGCATCCGCCCGTCGTCGAGCAGGTGCCAGTACCGGCCGCGGTACTCGCTCACGACGCGCCTTCCGTGCGCTGCGGCTCCGGTTCCTTGAACTTGTCGACCGTGTACCGCGAGATGCGGACGTCGTCGGCCCAGAAGCCGGCGGACAGTCCCGCCTTCTGCTTCAGCGCGGCGATGAAGTCGCGCGGCTCGGCGAGCGATTCCCAGACCTGCGGCAGGAACGTCGCGCGCCGCCCGCGCCACGCCAGCACGACGCCGTCCTCGCCGGGGCGCAGCCGCTGCAGCAGGTCGTCTTCGCCGGCGACGGCCAGCGCCGTGGGCGCCGACAGCAGCGACACCTCGATCCGCGTGATCTCGAACTCCGCGGGCGCGAGCGGCGCGAAGCGCGGATCGCGGAACGCGGCGGCCAGCGCGTTCTCCTCGACGTCGCGCCGCAGCGGCCGGTGCGCTTCCAGCGTCCCGATGCAGCCGCGCAGTTCGCCGCGCTGCGTCAGCGTGACGAAGCTGGCGCCGTGCTCGTCCAGCGCCGCGTGCGGGCGGGGAGCGGCGGACGCGCGGCCGAATGCGCGGGCGAGCGCGTGCCGCGCGGTCTGCAGCAGCGCGTCGCCGAATTCAGTGGTCGGCATCGGCACCTCCTTCGCGGAAAGCGAACGCGGCGTAGCCGACGACGCGGCCGCGATCGCCGGCCGTGTCGCCGGAATTGCGCAGGTCGAGGAGCTCGGCCCGCAGGCCGCGCCGGCGGGCCGCCTGCAGCAGCCCGTCGATCGGCGTGGCGCCGCAGGCCTGCTCGGGGTCGAGGCCCGAGGTCAGCGCGAGAATGCGCCCGGCGGTCACGCCGTCGATCGCCTGCGCGTCGGCGTACCGGTGATAGTGCGACAGGTCCGAGCTGACGACGATCAGCGTTTCCGGCCCGCCCCACAGCGCGTCGAGGACGTCGGCGACCATCGCGCCGGTCGCCTCGCCGACGACCAGCGGCACGACGCTGAACGCGCGCAGCACGCGCTGCAGGAAAGGCAGCTGGACCTCCAGCGAATGCTCGGCGGCGTGCGCAGCCGCGCTCTCGCGGACCTGCGGCAGCGCGCGCGCGATGGCGACCGCATCGGCGTCGACGTCGACGACGCCCAGCGGCGTGGCGAACTGCCGCGCGCCCGGAAGCGCCAGTCCGCGGACCAGGACCCGGTGCGCGGGGCCCAGCAGGATCACGCGCCGAATGGCGTCGGCGACCGGGCGCAGGCGCGCGTACGCGGCGGCCGCGATGGGTCCGGAGTAGATGTAGCCGGCATGCGGAACGATCAGCGCCTTGGGCGCAGCCGGTGCGGCTCCGGAGCGCGCCTCGACCGCCGCCAGCAGGCGGTCGATTTCGCCGCGCAGCGCGGCGGGTTCGGCCGGGTAGAAGCTCCCGGCCACGGCGGGTCGGCGAACGTCCATCGTCTTGCTCGTCTCCATGACAAGTTAATCCGAATATGGGGGCTTGGGAAGGGGGCGCAAGCGGGCGCGGCGCCGGACTTGCCCGGCGCGTCAATTGACGTTTACGTAAACGTCATATATGGTGGCGGATCGCGTTTCCGTTGCCTGCCTGCGGGGCGCTTTCCCGGCGCCGCGGAGCGAGGAGTAACCTTGGTGCTTTGTCGCGGTGGCCGTCCGAGGGGCGACGCCGCCCGAGTCCGTCCGCGGGAGCTTGCCATGAACGACAGCAGCCGATCACCGCTCGTCTACAAGCCGGTCAACAAGGTCCGCTTCGTCACCGCGGCCAGCCTGTTCGACGGCCACGACGCGTCGATCAACATCATGCGCCGCATCCTGCAGGCGTCGGGCTGCGAGGTGATCCACCTCGGCCACAACCGCTCGGTCGAGGAGATCGTCAACTGCGCGCTGCAGGAAGACGCGCACGGCATCGCCATCTCGTCGTACCAGGGCGGCCACGTCGAGTTCTTCAAGTACATGCTCGACCTCCTGCGCGAGCGCGGCGCGCCCAACATCAAGGTCTTCGGCGGCGGCGGCGGCGTGATCGTTCCGGTCGAGATCGAGGAGCTGCACGCCTACGGGGTGACGAGGATCTTCACGCCGGAGGACGGCCAGAAGCTCGGCCTGCAGGGGATGATCAACGAGATCGTCGCCGCCTGCGACGTCGACCTCGCCCGCGAGCTGCCGGCCGATCTCTCGGCGCTGACCACCGGCGGGCACTACGCCCGCGTGCGCGCGCTGGCCCGCCTGATCACCGGGCTCGAGGCGGGCACCGTCCCGGCGGCGACGCGCGAAGCGCTGCTCGCCGCCGCGGCGAAGGCGCGTGCGCCCGCGCTCGGCGTCACCGGCACCGGCGGCGCGGGCAAGAGCTCGCTGACCGACGAGCTCGTCCGCCGCTTCCGCCTCGACCAGGCCGACGGGCTGAAGCTCGCGATCGTGTCGATCGACCCCTCGAGGCGCAAGTCCGGCGGCGCGCTGCTCGGCGACCGCATCCGGATGAACGCAATCGAGCATCCGAACATCTACATGCGCTCGCTCGCGACGCGCGAGGCCGGAAGCGAGATCAGCAAGGCGCTGCCCGACGTCATCGCCGCGTGCAAGGTCGCGGGCTTCGACCTCGTCGTCGTCGAGACCTCGGGCATCGGCCAGGGCGACGCGGCGATCGTGCCGCTCGTCGACGTCTCTCTGTACGTGATGACGCCGGAGTTCGGCGCCGCGTCGCAGCTCGAGAAGATCGACATGCTGGACTTCGCCGACTTCGTCGCCATCAACAAGTTCGACCGCAAGGGCGCCGCCGACGCGCTGCGCGACGTGAGGAAGCAGTACCAGCGCAACCGCGAGCTGTTCACGACGCCGGCCGACGAGATGCCGGTGTACGGGACGATCGCCGCGCGCTTCAACGACGACGGCGTGACTGCGCTCTACCAGGCGCTCGCCGCAGCGCTCGCCGCGCGCGGCCTCGGCCTCGCGCCCGGCCGGCTGCCGGCGGCCGCCACGCGGGCGTCGACCGGCCAGAACGTGATCGTGCCGTCGGCGCGCGTGCGCTACCTCGCCGACATCGCCGAGACGGTGCGCGCCTACCACCGCTGGGCGCAGGAGCAGAGCCGCATCGCGCGCGAGCGCCAGCAGCTGCGGGCGGCGAAGTCGATGCTCGCCGCCGAGTGCGGCAAGGACGTGACCGAGCTCGACGTGCTTGCCGCCGACCGCGACGCGAAGCTCGACGCGCGGGCGAAGAAGCTGCTCGACATGTGGCCGGCGACCCGGGCCGCGTACGCCGGCGACGAGTACGTCGTCAGGATCCGCGACAAGGAGCTGCGCACCGCGCTGACCACGACCTCGCTGTCGGGCACGCGGATCCGCAAGGTCGCGCTGCCGAACTTCGAGGACGACGGCGAGATCCTGCGCTGGCAGCTCGCCGAGAACGTCCCCGGCAGCTTCCCGTTCACCGCCGGCGTGTTCGCCTTCAAGCGCGAGAACGAGGACCCGACGCGGATGTTCGCCGGCGAAGGCGACCCGTTCCGCACCAACCGCCGCTTCCACCTGCTCGCCGACCGCATGCCGGCGAAGCGGCTTTCCACCGCGTTCGACTCGGTCACGCTGTACGGCAACGACCCCGACCTGCGCCCCGACATCTACGGCAAGGTCGGCAATTCGGGCGTGTCGATCGCGACGCTCGACGACCTGAAGGTGCTGTACTCCGGCTTCGACCTCTGCGCGCCGAACAACTCGGTGTCGATGACGATCAACGGCCCGGCGCCGACGATCCTGGCGATGTTCCTCAACGCCGCGGTCGACCAGCAGATCGACAAGTTCCGCGCCGACAACGGCCGCGAGCCGACCGACGACGAGGCCGACAAGATCCGCGCCTGGGCGCTGTCGACGGTCCGCGGGACGGTGCAGGCCGACATCCTGAAGGAGGACCAGGGCCAGAACACCTGCATCTTCTCGACCGAG
>CAIWHR010000433.1 GCA_903912485.1 uncultured beta proteobacterium
AGTACCAATTTGTCTTGCATCATCAAGTCATGGAACAGCAGACCGATGACCAAGTGGCGGTCGCCATGGTGAGCGAGGCGAAGAAGCGGTTCCCGCCTCTGGCCACCTGTAGCTTCGATAAGGGTCTTCAGGAAGTCGTGTGGGTGATTCTTGGGCAATTTAGAGTTCGGGGAGCATGCAAGTGAGGATCTTGAGGCGCAAGTATTCCTCGTCGCGTAGGCCGTACGCACGTCGCTGGATGACGCGAATCTTGTTGTTGAGCCCCTCGACGAATCCGAGCGAGACCTTGTTCTCGGGCTTGCAGTAGGCAGCGATTCCATCCCAATGCCGCTCGATCATCTCGGCGAACTTCTCGTAGGGCGCGAGCCGCTGCCATTTGAGGCTCGCGCGCCAGTTGTCGAAGAAGCGTCGCGCCCAGCCCTCGCGCTCGTAGTCCCAGAGCTGACCGAACGATTCCTTGAGCAGGTAGGCCGTGTTCAGGCGCTTGTTGGCCGCCAAGAGCTTCTTGAGGTTCTGGCGGCCGGCCGAGGTGAGGTTCTCCCGGTGCGACAGCAGCGTGTACTTCTGGCCCTTGATGAAACTGCGGTCGCGGCCGCTGAGTCGCGCGTACTCGGCCTTGCGTACCTTGTCGAGCGCCTCGCCCAGGTGCCGCATGATGTGGAACTTGTCGAACAGGATCGCCGCCTGCGGGGCATGCTCGTTCGTCATGTTGCGAAACGGCTTCCACATGTCCATCATCGCCAGGCGAATGCCGCGGCTCTTCTTCTCCCCGAGTTGCTGGTAGAACATGGCCATGCTCTTCTCGGAGCGGTCTTCGCCACCGAACCAGATCGGGCGCCGGCGCAGCAAATCGCTCACCACGATTCGATAGGTATGGCCTTTGCGGATCGAGATCTCGTCGATGCCGATCGCCTTGGGCCCCGGCGTGCCCGCCTTGGCCAGCTGCGCGCGCATGTATTGCATCTCGAGGGTCTTGACCGTGTCCCAGTCGAGATGGAGCTCCTTGGCCAGCTCCTTGATCGTGGTCGAACGGCAGCGCCGGCCCACATAATGCGCAAAGCGCTTGGTATAGAACGGGTTGTCGGCCAAGAACTCCAGCCGCTCGCGCTTCACCTTGCCGCAACGTCGGCACTCCACACGCCGGACCTCGATCTCGAGGTAGACGCGCAGATCGCCGCAGGACAGATCGCGAACCCGACGCGTCCGCCGGTCGTACCAGCCCGACTGCGCCCGACCACAGCAGCCGCAGATCGTTTTTTTGAGCGCCGTTCAAGGGTGATGACCCGGGCCTTCGGATCACCGAAGACGCCGCGCACCGTTGGTTGCGGACGAAACAGGGGGAACGCATACGCGTCCCACAGCCGCCGCTTTCGCTTCGACGAGGTAGCCATGGAAACATGGTCGCAGTTTCCACCGCTCCTGAACATGCCCGAGAGCCAGCATCCACGCCGCTTCCGGGCCGATTCACCGCCTCAAACGACCCACACGACTTCCTGAAGACCCAGAAAACATGGGCGCGTTCCAAACCTGCGGATGCGTCGTTCACTGCCGCGTAGGCAGCGTAGAAAGAGAACTTCTCCGACGGCAGGAGTGCGTCAGCGTTCACTGCCGCGTAGGCAGCTCAGAAAGACAAGTCCGTTCTCCTGCTGTATCCGACTCAAGTTCACTGCCGCGTAGGCAGCTCAGAAAATGCTCAAGGCCGGGCTGCGCATCGACATGGATGTTCACTGCCGCGTAGGCAGCTCAGAAATCGTCGTGCCCAGGTGGTAGTTGACGAGCAGCGTTCACTGCCGCGTAGGCAGCTCAGA
>CAIWHR010000434.1 GCA_903912485.1 uncultured beta proteobacterium
CGCCGGCGTCGCGCAGCAGCTGCGCCTCGGCCTGGCGGACCTGGACCTGCTGCTCCAGCGTCACGACCGGCAGCTCGCGCAGGTACGTGCGCGCCTCGTCCACCCGCTTCTGCTTGCCCATCAGCGCCGCGACGCGCAGCTGGCCCTGCCACGCGCGCTCGCCCTCCGGCAGCGCGCGATAGCGCTCGATCGCGAGGTCGAGGCGACCCGATTCCTCGGCGACCTGCGCGAGATAGAACTCGACGATGCCGTTCTCACCGTAGTTGACGCTCTTCAGGTCCTGCAGCAGCGCTTCGGCGGTCGCCCAGTCCTTCATCTGCACCGACAGCGCGGCGATGCCGAACTCGTATTCGCGCGCGGACCGGTCGCGATCCCAGAGCCGCTGGAAGACGGCGCGCGCATCGGCGTAACGCTTCTGCTCGACGTAGAGCTGCGCCAGCGCCCCCGCCGGCGCCCGCGCGGCGGGATCCGCCTTCACCACGGCTTCGAGGTACTCGATCGCGGCCCCGGGAGAGTCCTTGCCGAGGATCTCCGACTTCAGCATCACGGCGCGCTCCCAGCCCGGCTTGAGCAGCAGCGCGCGGTCGACGGCGTGCGCGGCGGCGGCGCGCGTGCCGATGTCGGTGAGGCCGGCGTTCAGTGCGGCCAGCGCCACCGCAAACTGCGCCTCGGGCACGTTCGGGTAGGGCACCGCCAGCGCAGCGATGAGCCTGTACGTGGCGACGTGGTCCGGCTCCTGCGCCAGCAGCGCGTTGAGCTGCAGGAAGGCATCGGCCAGCGCCGCGGGCGTGACCGCCGCCTGCGCGAGCGCCTTTTCGATCTGCGCCTTGAGCTCGCCGTCGGCGACGTCGGGCTCCTTGCCGGCGCCGGCGCGGGCTGCCGCGGCGATCACCTGCTTCGGGCGCTCGGCGGCCGGATCGATGTCGCTCCACAGCCTGGCCGCTTCGATGGCGAGACCGCGCTGGCGCGCGGCCAGCGCGATCTCGGTGGCGCGTCGCGCCAGCCCGGCATCCCTGGCCTCGCGCGCGGCTTCGAAATAGGCGCGCGCCGCCAGCGCCGGCTCGCCGCGCTGGAGCGCGATGTCGCCGACCAGCAGCCGATACATCAGATCGGCGGTCAGCGCCGACGCCGGCTTGGCCTGCGCCGCGGCGCCGTCGTCGACCCTGGCCGCTCCCGCCGGCGGATCGGCCTGGGCGGCGGCGAAACGGGGCGCGCCGGCGACCAGCAGCGCCAGCGCCATGGCGGCCGCCGCAACCGGGCGCTGACGGAAAGTGCTGCGAACATCGGGCATCGTGGAAATCCTGATTGGGTCGCGGGAACCGGGGACGCCGGATTCGATGCCGGACGCGGCGCGGAGCGTCCGGCGTTGAATGTTAGGGTATATTCGGCGGCGCAACAAACGCGTGCCGACGCCTGCCGCGCCGCGGCCACCCCGGCACGTGAACCTCGATCGCCCGGATGCCGGAACTCCCCGAAGTCGAAACCACGCGCCGCGGTCTCGTTCCGCGCGTCGTCGGCCGCAGCATTGCGGCCACGAACGTGTATGACCCGCGGTTGCGCTGGCCGGTTCCCGACGACCTCGCGGTCCGGCTCGCGGGCCGCACCGTCGACGCAGTCGATCGCCGCAGCAAGTACCTCCTTTTCCGCCTGGGAGGGCAGACGCTGCTCGTGCATCTGGGCATGACCGGCAGCCTGCGCGTATTCACCCGCGCGCCGCCGCGGCGCGCGCACGACCACGTGGACATCGTCCTCGACGACGGGTCGACGCTGCGCTACCACGATCCGCGGCGCTTCGGCGCGATGCTGTGGCTGCCGGACTCGGGCGCCGCGCATCCGCTGCTGGCGAGGCTCGGTCCCGAGCCCTTCGACGCGGCCTTCGACGCGGACTACCTGTGGACTGCGACGCGGCGGCGCAGCGCGGCGATCAAGCTCGCGCTGATGGACAGCCACCTCGTCGTCGGCGTCGGGAACATCTACGCCAACGAATCGCTGTTCCGCGCGGGGATCCGTCCGACGACGCCGGCCAATCGCATCTCGCGCCCGCGCCTCGCGCGGCTGGTCGCCGAGCTGCGGGCAACGCTGGCCGATGCGATCGCCAAGGGCGGATCGACGCTGCGCGACTACGTCGACAGCGCCGGGCTGCCCGGCTATTTCCAGCTCGACCACTTCGTCTACGGGCGCGAGGGCGAGCCCTGCCGGGTCTGCGGCACGGCGATCCGGGCGCGCCGGATGGGCGGCCGCGCGACACCGCACTGCCCGCGCTGCCAGACCTGACGCCCGGGCGCTTGGCAGCGCAGCGCCGTCCATGCCAAGATCATGATCCGCGGCCGGCAGGCAGGCCGCCATTTCCGGCCGTCGGGGCCCGCCCGACGCCGGCCCGTGCCGGGCAGGCGCGGCAACGCAGGGAGAGAACCCGGGGATGGACACGCGCGAGCTCGCCGCCCGATTCGAGGCCTACGGCGATTGGCGGCGCCGGCTGGCGTCCTGCGTCGCCGCGCTCGCCGACTGGCTCGCCATGCAGGACCTCTCCGATGCCAGGGTCGAGCAGAAGCTCCGGCACGTGCAGGAGCGCCTGCGCCAGGACAAGCTGATCGTCGCGTTCGTCGCCGAATTCTCGCGCGGCAAGTCGGAATTGATCAACGCGATCTTCTTCGCCGATTTCGGCCAGCGGATCCTGCCTTCTGCGGCGGGGCGCACGACGATGTGTCCGACCGAACTCCTCTTCGACGCCGCGCTGCCGCCGTCGATCCGGCTGCTTCCGATCGAGACGCGGCTGCAGGGTGCCGGGGTCGCCGAGTTACGGGGCTACGCCGAGGAATGGGTCAGCGTGCCGCTCGACCTCTCGGCGGCGGACCAGATGGGCGAAGCGTTGCGCCGCGTGTCGGAGGTTAAGCGCGTGCCCGCCGCGCAGGCGGCGCGCTACGGCATCCACGACGAAGGCGCGGCGGCGGTCGGCGACGACGGCATGCTGGAGATTCCGCGCTGGCGCCACGCGATCGTCAATTTTCCGCATCCGCTGCTGCAGCAGGGTCTGGTCGTTCTCGACACGCCCGGCCTCAACGCCATCGGCATCGAGCCCGACCTGACGCTCGATCTCCTGCCCGAGGCGCACGCGGTGCTGTTCATCGTCGCCGCCGACGCGGGCGTCACCAGGACCGACCTCGACGTGTGGACGCAGCATCTGGCCGGCGACGACGGCACCGCAGCGGCGGGGCGCATCGTCGTCCTCAACAAGATCGACGGCCTCTGGGACGATCTGAAGAGCGCGGCCGCCGTCGATGCCGAGATTCGCCGGCAGGTCGAGGCTTCCGCCGCGGTGCTGTGCGTGCCCCGGGAGCAGGTGTTCGCCGTTTCGGCGCAGAAGGCGCTGCTTGCCAAGATCAACGGCGACGACGCGCTGCTGGCGAGAAGCCGCCTGCCGGCGCTCGAGAGCGCGCTGTCGGATTCGCTGTTGCCGGCCAAGCGCGAGATCGTCGGCGGCGCCATCGAGGCGGAGGTGCGCGGGATTGCGGCGGACGTCCGCGCGACGCTGACGCTGCGGCACGCGGGCACGCGCGAGCAGATCGCCGAGCTGCGCGGCCTTTACGGCAAGAACCAGGACGTCGTCGACCACATGCTGGCGCGGGTGCGCGAGGAAAAGGCGGCCTTCGAGCGCGGCCTGCAGCGCTACACCGCGCTGCGCACCGTGCTCACCGACCAGTCCACGCGCCTGTACGACTGCATCGGGCTCGATGCGCTGCGCCGGACCGCCGGGCGGACGCGCCAGGAGATCGAGGCGAGCCCGTTCACCAGGGGCATCCGCGGCGCGATGAACGACTTCTTCGCGACGATCCGCGGCGACTTCGCGCGCGCGGGGGCGCAGTCGGCGGAAATCCAGGAGATGATGCAGGCGATGTACGCGGACTTCGCCGCCGAGCACGCGCTGGCGCGGTTCGTTCCGCCGCCGTTCTCGATGCTCAAGTACCAGAGGGAGATCGGCCGCCTCGAACGCGCGTACAACGCGCAGTTCAACACGCTGTGGAACATGGTCAGCCGGGCGAAGTACGCGCTGATGCAGCGCTTTTTCGAGACGATCGCAACGCGCGTCAGGCACGTCTACGACATCGCCAACCGCGACGTCGAGTCGTGGCTGCGCGCGCTGATGGCGCCGCTCGAGTCGCAGGTCAGGGAGCGGCACCTGCTGCTGCGCCGCCGCCTCGACAGCATCAAGCGCATCCGCGGCACCAGCGGCGAGCTCGAGCTGCGGGTCGCCGAGCTCGAACGGGCCGACGCCGCGCTGAGCTCGCAGTTCGACGCGCTGGATTCGGCGCTGGCGGCGATCGAGTCGGTGATCAGGCAGCCCGAGCTGCTGCCGCTGGCGGCCAACGGCTGAACGGTTCAGCCGGCGGCGGCCTTCGCCGCCATCAGCGCTTCGTACTTGCGCCGCAGCTGATCCTGCGTCTCCACGCGGGCGGGGTCGACCGGGATGCACGAGACCGGGCACACCTCGACGCACTGCGGCGCATCGAAGTGGCCGACGCATTCGGTGCATTTCGCGGGATCGATCACGTAGATCTCGGGCCCCTGCGAGATGGCGCCGTTCGGGCACTCGGGCTCGCAGACGTCGCAGTTGATGCATTCGTCGGTGATCATCAGCGCCATGGCGCCAGGTCCTCGGTGGTTGGCGGGCGGGGAGCCCGCCGGTTGCCCGGCATCGGCGATCAGCTCTGCCGCGTCGCGCGGAACTCCGAGGCTTTCGCCTTGAGCTTCGCCATCACGAACGGGTGCACGAACTGCGAAACGTCGCCGCCGAACTTGGCGATCTCGCGCACGATCGTCGCCGACACGAACATGTACTGCTCGGACGGCGTCAGGAACAGCGTCTCGACCTCGGGATGGAGGTTGCGGTTCATCCCGGCCATCTGGAACTCGTACTCGAAGTCCGAGACCGCGCGCAGACCGCGCAGGATGACGCGCGCGCCCTGGGCGTGGACGAAATCCATCAGCAGCGACGAAAACGGCACGACCTCGACGTTGCCGAACGGGGCGACGACCTCGCGCGCCATCGCCACGCGCTCGGCCGCCGAGAAGAACGGCCGCTTCGACTCGCTGTCGGCGACGCCGACGATGACGCGGGCGAACAGGCGCGCGGCGCGGCGGACGAGATCCTCGTGGCCGCGCGTGAACGGGTCGAAGGTGCCGGGATAGACGACGGTGAGCATGTCGGTGTCGGTTCCGCAGGAAGGCCCGGGTCAGGTCGCCGAACCGCGGCGGCGAAGTCCGCGCCGCGTCACGGCTCGGCGCCCGGGGTCGCGCGCCGGAAAAGATGATAATGCACCTGCCCGGCCTTGTCGCTGCGCCAGTGCAGCAGCGGCGGCGGCGGGTCGAGGCGGTGAGGCGCTTCCGCGTAGAGGAATCCGCCGGGCGCGAGATGCGCGGCGCACGCGGGCAGCAGCCAGCCCCAGGGGTCGTCGCGAAAAGGCGGGTCGAGGAAGATCACGTCGAAATCGCGCCGCTCGCCGCCGAGATACGCCTTGGCGTCGAGGCAGTGCGTTTCCAGCGCCTGCGCGCCGAAAGCCTGCGCCGTCGCGCGCAGCGCGTCGACCAGCACCCGGTTGCGCTCGACGGCGACCGCCGTCGCCGCGCCGCGGGAGAGCGCTTCGAGTGCCAGCACCCCGGTCCCGGCATAGAGGTCGAGGCAGCGCAGCCCGGTCAGTTCCTGCCCCAGCCAGTTGAACAGCGTTTCGCGGACGCGGTCGGGCGTCGGCCGCAGGCCGTCGACCGCCGGGAAACGGACGACGCGGCGGCGCCAGGCGCCGGCGATGATGCGCACACGATTCGCGGAGGGACTGGGCACGGGGCGAGGACCGGTGAATTTGGGGGTTCCGCCGCAGCGAGCCGGCCAGGAAAAGGTAAAATTATAGCTTCGTCCGGAGAGTGCCCGTCGCCGGAGCCGCGCATCCCCTGCCCGCACCCACTTCCCGGCACCCCATGTTCGACCTGTTCAAGCGCAAGCCCCCCGCCGAAGCGGCGGAGAAAAAGCCGTGGACCGAGCGGCTCAAGGAGGGCCTGTCGCGTTCGCGCGAGAAGCTCGCCGGAGCGCTGTCGCGCCGCACGCTCGACGCCGAGACGCTCGAAGCCCTCGAGACGGCGCTGGTGACCGCGGACGTCGGCATGCCGGCGACCCGCCACCTGCTCGACGACCTGTCCGCGCGGTGGAAGCGCTCGGGCGGCGACGCCGATCCCAAGGCGGTGCTGCGAGCCGCGCTCACCGAACTGCTCGCGCCGCTGGAGGCGCCTCTGGTCGTCACCGGCGCGCGTCCGTTCGTCATCATGCTGGCCGGGGTCAACGGCGCCGGAAAGACCACGTCGATCGGCAAGCTCGCCAAGCACTTCCAGGCGCAGGGCCTGTCGGTGCTGCTCGCCGCCGGCGACACCTTCCGCGCCGCCGCCCGCGAGCAACTGACCGTCTGGGGCGACCGCAACGGCGTCGCGGTCATCGCGCAGGAAGGCGGCGACCCGGCGGCGGTGATGTTCGACGCCATCGCGGCAGCGCGGGCGCGCGGCATCGACGTCGTCCTCGCCGACACCGCGGGGCGCCTGCCCACGCAGCTCAACCTGATGGACGAGATCCGGAAGGTGCGGCGGGTGATCCAGAAGGCCGACCCGACCGCCCCGCACGAGACGCTGCTGGTGCTCGACGCCAACACGGGCCAGAACGCGCTGGCGCAGGTGCAGGCGTTCGATGCGGCGCTACAGCTGACCGGACTCATCCTCACCAAGCTCGACGGCACCGCCAAGGGCGGCGTCGTCGCCGCCATCGCCAAGCAGCATCCGATCCCGCTCAAGTACATCGGCGTCGGCGAGGGGGTCGACGACCTGCGGCCCTTCGTCGCGGCCGAGTTCGTCGAGGCGCTGGTCGGGTGAGCGGTGATTGTAAGTGAGCGATTGCTCTCGTGGATCGCGGCGAGATCGGGCGAACCTTACCCGACTCTTTAGGTCGGGAACTTTTCCAGCCCTTAGCACTCTCATCGGTGGAGTGCTAAAATTATCTCAGCTGAAGGGTCGTTGGCCGGTGTGTGGTTGCGTCGGCCGCCCAAACGAGGAGGCATCATGACTGGAGCTGCATTGGCGTTTCCCACCCCGGCCTCGCTGGGAAGTCTGGATCACTACATCCAGGCGGTGAACCGCTTTCCGCTGCTCACCGCAGAGCAGGAGATCGCGCTCGGCCGCCGGCTGCAGCAGCACGACGACATCGACGCGGCGCGCCAGCTGGTGCTGTCGCACCTGCGGCTGGTCGTCGCCGTCAGCCGCAAGTACGTGGGCTACGGATTGCCGCAGGCCGACCTCATCCAGGAAGGCAACATCGGCCTGATGAAGGCCGTGCGCCGCTTCGACCCGGAGCGGGGCGTGCGGCTGGTCAGCTTCGCGCTGCACTGGATCCGCGCGGAAATCCACGAGTTCATCCTGCGCAACTGGCGCCTGGTCAAGATCGCGACGACCAAGGCGCAGCGCAAGCTCTTCTTCAACCTGCGCAGCATGAAGCCCGGCACCCACGCGCTGACGCCGGCCGAGGTCAGGGCGATCGCCAAGGAGCTCGGCGTCAAGCCGGAAGAGGTCGTCGAGATGGAAACGCGCCTTTCCGGCCACGACGTCGCGATGGATCCGCAGCCCGGCGACGATGGCGACACCGTCACGCCGATCGCGTACCTCACCGACGCCGACGACGACCCGGCGAAGATATTCGAGCGCGTCGAGACCGGACGCCATCGCGCCGAGGGGCTGCACCACGCGCTGGCCGGACTCGACCCGCGCAGCCGCCGCATCATCGAGGCGCGGTGGCTGCGCGAGGACGACGGCGCGACGCTGCAGGATCTCGCCGACGAGTACGGCGTGTCGGCGGAACGGATCCGCCAGATCGAGAGCAAGGCGCTGAAGTCGATGCGCGGCCAGATCGCCGCCTGACCCCGCTACAGTTCGACCTGCGTCCCGAGTTCGACGACGCGGTTGGTCGGGATGCGGAAGAAATCGGTCGCCTTGACCGCGTTGCGCGACATCGACACGAACAGCCGCTCGCGCCACAGCGCCATCCCCGGCGTGCGCGTCGCGATCAGCGTTTCGCGCGAGACGAAGAACGACGTGTCCATCATGTCGAACTCGAACTCGCGGCGGCCGCAGGCTTCGAGCAGCGCCGGGACCTCCGGATTCTCGGTGAACCCGAAGTCGGCCTGAATCTGCCAGAAGTTGTGGCCCAGGTGCTCGATGGTCACGCGCTCCGCCGCCGACACGCGGGGGATGTCGCGGCTGACGATGGTGAGGAACACGACGCGCTCGTGCAGCACCTTGTTGTGCTTGAGGTTGTGCAGCAGCGCGTGCGGCACCCGGTTGACCGTCGACGTCAGGAACACCGCCGTGCCGGGCACCCGGATCGGGGGGCTCGCGCCGATGCTGTCGATGAAGAGGTCGAGCGGCATCGTGTCCTCGGCCAGGCGCGTCAGCAGCAGCGCGCGGCCCTTCTTCCACGTCGTCAGCAGCGTGAACACGACGGCGCCGATCAGCAGCGGGAACCAGCCGCCGTCGGGGATCTTGAGCGAGTTCGACGCCAGGAACGCGAAGTCGATGACGCAGAGCGGCACGACGATCGCCAGCGCGACCGGGAGGCGCCAGCGCCAGATCCGGCGCATCACGAAGAAGATCAGCACCGAATCGATGAGCATCGCCAGCGTGACGGCGATCCCGTACGCGCCGCCCAGGTTGTCCGAGCTGTGGAAGCCGACGACCAGCAGCATGACCGCGACCAGCAGCGTCCAGTTGATGAAGGGGACGTAGATCTGGCCGATCTCGCGCGCCGACGTGTGCAGAAGCTTCAGGCGCGGGCAGTACCCCATCTGGATCGCGGCACGCGTCAGCGAAAAGGCTCCCGAGATCACCGCCTGCGACGCGATGATCGCCGCGCAGGTCGCGAGGATCACCAGCGGCAGCAGCGCCCACTGCGGCGCGAGCAGGTAGAACGGATTCTTGATGGCGGCGGGGTCGGCGAGGAGCAGCGCGCCCTGCCCGAAGTAGTTGAGAACCAGCGCCGGACCGACGAAGAACATCCAGGCGCGCCGGATCGGCGTGGCGCCGAAGTGGCCCATGTCGGCGTAGAGCGCCTCGGCCCCGGTGAGCGCCAGCACGACGGCGCCGAGCGCCAGGAACGCGAGCTGCGGATTGGCGACGACGAACGCGATCGCGTGCGCGGGATTGACGGCGGTCAGCACCGACGGGTTCCTGATGACGTGGAGCAGCCCGAGCAACGCCAGCACGGTGAACCATACGCACATCACCGGGCCGAACAGGTTGCCCACGCTCGCGGTCCCGCGCTTCTGGATCGTGAACAGGAACACGATGATCACCAGCGTCACCGGCACGATGAACGGATGCAGCTGCGGCGTGATGATCTCGAGACCCTCGACGGCGCCCAGCACCGAGATCGCCGGCGTGATCATCCCGTCGCCGTAGAACATCGCGGCGCCGAAGATGCCGAACCCGACCAGCCACCAGCGGCGACGCGGGTGGCTTTCGGTTCCGCGCGCGACCAGCGCCGTCAGCGCCAGGATGCCGCCCTCGCCGCGGTTGTCGGCGCGCATGATCAGCGTGATGTACTTGAGCGTCACGATGACCGTCAGCGCCCAGAAGATGATCGACAGGATGCCGAGCACGTTGCCGGGGGTCAGCGGCAGCGAGTGCGTGCCGCTGAAGCACTGGCGCAGCGTGTAGAGCGGCGAGGTGCCGATGTCGCCGTAGACGACGCCGATCGCGCCGATCACCAGCGGTGCGAGGCGCTTGCGCGCGCCTTCGTCCGGGCCGTGCGACGCCGCCGCGGGCGCGTTCGGGTCAGGGGGCGCTGTCATCGCCGCGGCGGGAGAAACGGATGTTGAGCTGCTTCAGCTTGCGGTAGAGGTGCGTGCGCTCGAGCCCGGCCTGCTCGGCGACCTTGCTCATGTTGCTCTGCTCGCGGCCCAGCAGCTGCTCGAAATAGATCCTCTCGAAGGCTTCGCGCGCCTCGCGCAGCGGCAGCTCGAAGAACCGCGCCGTGATCTCCGGGGCGATCGCGCCCGCCGGCCCGGCGGCCTCGCCGAGCAGGCGCTTCACGTGCTCCGGCGTGATGCCCCCGGCGTTGAGGGCGAGGTTGGTGATCACCCCCTGCAGGTGGTCGAGGTTGCCCGGCCAGTACGCTGCCGCCAGCGCGTTGATCGAAGCGGGCTCGAGCGGCGCGGCGGACGTCTGCACGGTGAGCCGGGACTCGCCGGTGGCCGCGCACCAGAACCGGTCGATCAGCGCCGGGATGTCGTCGCGCCGGGCGCGCAGCGGCGGCAGCAGCACCGCTCCGACCGCGAGCGCCGACAGCAGCGCGGCGTCGAACTTGCCCTCGGCGGCGAGGTTGCCGAGCGGCTCGGCGCTCATGCTGACGAGGCCGACCCCCGCGCGCTCGAGCTTCGGCAGCAGGAACGCGAGGCCCTTCTGCTCGGCCTTCGAATAGTGGCCGATCTCGGCGCAGTACAGCATCCCCTCGCGCGCCTCCTCGAGCAGCGCCAGCGGATTGGCGACGAGGCGCTGGCCGTTCGCGAGCGCGACCCACGGCGTCGTCGGCACGTGCAGCGCGCGCGCGGCCGCCTCGTGGCCGGTGCCGGGCTCGCCCAGGATCAGGACCGGCTTGCGGACGGCGAGCAACTGCTCCAGCTGGCGCTCGATCTCGCGCACCGCGGCCCCCGAGCCCAGCGCTGCGAGCGAGACGCGCTGCGGCTCGCGCGCCGACGCGGCCTTGAGTGCGCGCGACACCGCCCCGAGGAGCTTCTGCAGCCCGACGGGCTTTTCGAGGAAATCGACGGCGCCGATCTTGGTCGCCTCGACCGCGGTTTCGATGGTGCCGTGGCCCGACATCATGACCACGGGCATCGTCAGCTGTCCCGCGGCAGCCCACTCGCGCAGCAGCGTGACGCCGTCGGTATCGGGCATCCAGATGTCGAGCAGCACCAGCGCCGGCTGCTGCCGCATCCGGTACGCGCGCGCGGCGGTGGCGTTCTCGGCGAGGCTGACGCGATAGCCTTCGTCCTGCAGGATCTCCGAGAGCAGCTCCCGAATGCCGACTTCGTCGTCGACGATCAGAATTTCCTTGGCTTGAATCATCAACCTTCCATGTTGTTGCCCGCCCGGCCGCCGGCGCGCGGAAAGACCAGCGCGACGCGCGCGCCGCGCGGCGTCCGGTTGGCAAGCTCGACCCGTCCGCGGTGTTCGTCGATGATCTTCTTCACGATCGCGAGTCCGAGCCCGGTCCCTTTCGCCTTGGTCGTCACGTACGGATCGAACGCCCGGTGCATGACGTCGTCGGCGAAACCGCTGCCGGCGTCGCCGATGGCGAGCGTCACCGTATCGGCCGCGGCCTCGAGCGTGATCTCGTAGCGGGGTTCCGCGACATCCGCCTGCGCGTCGACGGCGTTCTGGAGAAGGTTGTGGAACACCTGGCGCAGGCGCGTCGGTTCGCCCTGGACGATGACCGGCGCCGCCGGCACAGTCAGCGTGAGATTCGGACGCAGATTGTCGTACAAGGCGAGCACGTCCTGCAACAGCGCGGCCAGATCGACCGGCTGCATCGTGCCGGGGCGTGGCTGCCGCGCGTAGATCGCAAAGTCGTCGACCATGTGCTTCATTGCGGCAACCTGCGCGATGATCGTCTGGGCGCCGCGCTTCAGCGTCTCCTGGTCGGCACCCGAGAGCTTGGAGGTCAGCTTGTGCTCCAGCCGCTCGGCGGAGAGCTGGATCGGCGTCAACGGGTTCTTGATCTCGTGGGCGAGCCGTCGGGCGACTTCGCCCCACGCGGCGTGGCGCTGAGCCTGCGCGAGGTCGGTGACATCGTCGAAGACTACCACGTAGCCGGCGACCGGAGTGACGGGCAGCCGCGAACCGCGCAGCAGCAGCACGCGGGTGAGGTTGGCCACCGCGAGCTCGGCCTGCTTCTGCCAGTGGCCGTCGTGGCTGGAACCGAAGCCCTCCCTGATCAGCGCCGCGGCCGGCGCCAGCGCGGGAACGCGTTGTCCCCAGTCGCCCAGCGCAACGCCGGTGAGCTCGGCGAGCGGCTGCTGAAGGATCACCGCCGCGCTCGCGTTGGCCGTGCGCAGCCGGTAGCCGTCGTCGAACGCGAGCACGCCGGCCGAGAGGTTGCCGAGAATGCTTTCGAGATACGCGCGCGTGGTCTCGGTCGCGAGCCGGCTCTCCTCGGCGCGCTGCTGCGCCTCGGCGAGCTGCGCCGTCATCTGGTTGAACGACTCGGTGAGCACGCCGAGCTCGTCGCGCGAGGTGACGGGCTGCCGCCGCGTGAAATCCCCCTGCGCGACGGCGCGCGTCCCCTCGGCGAGCAGGCCCAGCGGCGCGGCGAAGCGCTCGGACAGCACGACCGCGAGGCCCAGCGCCGTGGTCAGCGCCAGCAGCAGCGTCAGCGTCAGCGTCAGCGCGTAGATCCGCTTCAGCGCCTGCCGCGAGAAGGATATTTCCTGGTAGTCGCGCCAGCCGGCCTGCACCTTCTCGGCGTCCGCCGCCAGCGCCTTAGGGACGGGCTCGACGACCTGCAGCAGCTTCAGCGGCTCGAGCCGGTCGTCGGTGTTCACCGGCGTGACCACGCGCAGGACCAGCCCGCCTTCGGGCGAGGGCTCGATCGCCGAGTACGCCTGCTGCAGCCGCGCGCGGCGAAGCGCCTGCGCGGGCGGCGCCTCCGGCGGCGCCATTGCGCCGCCGACGCCGGCGACAGCGAGCACGCTGCCGGTGGACGAGAAAAGCG
>CAIWHR010000435.1 GCA_903912485.1 uncultured beta proteobacterium
CATCGCGCGCCGGGTCTCGATCCGCGCCCCACCTCCATCGCGAGTGGCCGCATGAACATCGGCGTTCGCAGCCTCAACGCCACGACCGCTTGCGATCGGCCACCGCCGATAGCGGACGGTTTCACCTGGCGTCTTCAGCACCCCGCTTTGCGGCGGTTGCAGCATCGCCGCATCCGACTCGCCCCAAACGCTGCCGGCGACCCTCACCGATCTTGATCAACGGACCATCACTGAACGAGACCGCGCTCGGCGTTCCGCCATCGTCCTGCGGCCGCGCCGCGGGTTGTTCGCGGCCTCGGCGGCGCTGGGCGACGGGCGGGACCGGGATCGGATGCGTCGCGGCCGCCTGAAGGTCCGAGCTTCGTCAATGCGGCGCTGCAACGCCGGCAGGATCAGCGAGCGGAAGCTCGGCTGGGCAAGCTGCCTGACCCCGGTCCGCGCGGATTTCCGGTCGCGGCGGGCCGCCCCACCGAAGCCACGTGTACAGCGACGAGGGATCGCTGTGTGACTGCAGCAGGGCGCCCCGTCGGGAAGTGTACGCCATTGTTATGGGAAATTGTATGTAACGGCAAATGACTTTCCAGAAGTGTGCTTAAGGCGTACTGCCATGCACACTACGGAATTGCCTGAACTCGGCTGGCGAGGCTATTTTGCCGGCTTCCAGTCCCGGGCGAGCTTCTGTGCCTCGGCGATCTGTGCGGGCGTCATCCTGGCAGAAACGGCGTCGCGTCCGGCGAGCGCCTTGGCACGTGCGACCGCGTCCGGTGCCGGGGTGTGTGACGCTGCGAGATCGAACCAGAGGTGTGCCTCGACGTTGTCCGGCGCCGCACCCTGTCCGCTCGCCGCCATGACGCCGAGGTTGTACTGTGCCAGCGGATCCCCGCGGTCGGCGGCCTTCCGATACCACTTCCGGGCTTCGAGGTAGTCCTGCGCCGTGCCCAGCCCGTCGGCGTACATGACGCCGAGGTTGTACTGGGCGTCGGCGTCGCCCTGGGCGGCGGACCGGCGATACCACCTGACGGCCTCGGCGTCGTCCTGCGGCACACCCCTGCCCGCGTGATACAGGAAGGCGAGGTTGTTCTGGGCGTGCGACTGGCCCTGCTCGGCGGCCCTGCGATACCACTTCGCCGCCTCGGCGTCGTCCTGTGGCACGCCCTGGCCGTTCTCGTACATGACGCCGAGGTTGTACTGCGCACCGCTGTTCCCGCTGTTGGCCAGCGTTCGAAACAGCCGCAGCGCGCTGGCGTAGTCGCCGCGTTCGTAGCCGGCCTCCGCGTCGGCCAGCGGCCCGCCGAGCGCGGCACCCGCGAGCGTCATCGCGGTGGCGGCTGCGGTCAGAAGCACCCGAAGCGGCGAAATGCCTTGCATGGTCTAGCGCCTTTCACCATCACCACACAAGTCCATTCCAGCACGCTGCTTCGGAAGGGCGTTGACCTCCGTCAAGTCATGGGAAGATTGATGTCGGGGGAGACCCCGGTGGATGCGCAAGTCTCGCCAGCGCAGCTTCGTACCGGACCTGAACGTCCTGCGGGCGTCCGACCGTGAGCCCGAGGTCGCGCAGCCGGCCGTCCCGGAGCCCGTAGATCCAGCCGTGAACCGTCAGCTTCTGGCCGCGTTGCCACGCGTCCTGCACGACGATCGTCCGGCAGACGTTGACCGCCTGCTCGAGGACGTTCAATTCGCACAGGCGGTCGTGGCGCCGCTCCGCGGGCAGCGCGTCGATGCAGCCGAGGTGCTTGCCGTGCACGTCCTGGACGTGCCGCAGCCACAGGTCGGCGAGACCGACGCGCTCCTGATGCAGCGCGGCGGCGACGCCGCCGCAGCCGTAGTGCCCGACGACCATGATGTGCCGGACCTTGAGCACGTCGATGGCGAACTGGATCACCGACAGGCAGTTGAGGTCGGTGTGGACGACGACGTTGGCGATGTTGCGATGGACGAAGACCTCGCCCGGCAGCAGGCCGACGATCTGGTTGGCGGGCACGCGCGAGTCGGAGCAGCCGATCCACAGGTACGCCGGCGACTGCAGATGCGACAGCCGCTCGAAATAGCCGGGGTCCACCTCGCTCATCTGGCGGGCCCAGGCGACGTTGAAGTCGAAGAGGTGCAGCAGGTCCTCGTTGCCGGCGGCGGCTTCGGACCAGTTCTCGAGGTCGAGCGCCAGGAACTGCGTGCCTTCGATCGGCGTCGGGTAGTAGGCGGGCGCCTCGTGGAAACCCAGTTCGCGATAGAGTTTCACGGCGATGCGCATGTTCGGCAGCGTATCGAGCAGCATCTTCCGGTAGCCGGCGTGACGGGCGGCGCGGATGGCCGCCAGCACCAGATCACGGCCGACGCCGAGACCGCGATGCGACGGCGAGACGTAGAGCCGCTTGAGTTCGCAGACGCCTTCGGACAGCGCGCGGATGCCGACGCAGCCGGCAGGCGAGCCGTCGTGCTCGGCGTAGAACAGGCGCCCTTGCGGGGCGACGTACGCGCCCGGCAGCGTGGCCATTTCCTGCTCGAAATTCTGGAACGAGAGATCCACGCCCAGCCACGCCGCGTAGTTCCGGAAGAACTGGCGGACCTGCTCCAGAGGATCCGTATCGGCGGCGGTGAGCGTGCGCAGCGTGATGGACATCGCGGTGTCGTCGACGGGGGTCAGCGTGGATCGGGTCCGGTCGATTATAGGCGTGCCGGCGTCGAGTTCGCCGCCGGGGGTGCGCGTGCCGCGACGGTTGGCGCCGGTGGTTTCCTGCCGTATCCTTGGTTGGCCCGGATCGACTCGATCCGTCGTCACGACGACGCGGGGAAGCGCCTTCGGCAACGCTCAGGCCGCCGGCGACCGCCAGACCGCGCGCCCGGGCAGCCCGCAGGCGCTCCGATCCGCAACTCCGCGCCACAACAGAGGACATCGATGAATCAGCTCGACTTCAGCAACCGCACCGCAGTGGTCACCGGCGGCGCAGCAGGCATCGGCTTCGCCATCGCGCAACGGCTCGCCGCCAGCGGCGCGAGGATTGCGCTGTGGGACCGCGACGCCGCCGCGCTGGCGCGCGCGCAGGCGGCGCTTCCCGCAGGCACCGTGGTCCACGCGCTCGACGTCAGCGACGCCGACGCGGTGGCCGCCGCCGCCGCCGCCGCCGCAGCGGCGCTGTCCCGCGTCGACGTCCTCATCTGTTCCGCCGGGATCGCCGGACCCAACCACATGACCTGGGAATACCCGCTCGACGCGTGGCGGCAGGTGATCGACGTCAACCTCAACGGGCTCTTCTACTGCAACCGGGCGATCGTGCCGCTGATGCAGAAGAACGACTACGGACGCATCGTCAACATCGCGTCGATCGCCGGCAAGGAAGGCAATCCGACCGCTTCGGCGTACAGCGCGTCGAAGGCCGCCGTGATGGCGCTGACCAAGTCGCTGGGCAAGGAACTGGCGAAGACCGGCATCCGCGTCAATTGCGTCACGCCGGCCGCGGTGCGCACCGCGATCT
This sequence comes from uncultured beta proteobacterium, assembly GCA_903912485.1. GTDB lineage: Bacteria > Pseudomonadota > Gammaproteobacteria > Burkholderiales > Casimicrobiaceae > CAIWHR01. The sequence goes on from CAIWHR010000435.1 coordinate 3,474, forward strand.
TCGACCAGATCTCGCAGCAGCATATCGACTTCATGCTGTCGAAGATCCCGATGGGGCGCTTCGGCGGCGTCGACGAGATCGCTGCGATGGTGTGCTGGCTCGCGAGCGAGGACTGCTCGTTCTCGACCGGCGCGGTGTTCGACCTCTCGGGCGGGCGCGCGACGTATTGACGGTCGCGGCGCGGCCGATGGCGGCCGGCGCCGCGGTCCGCGTTACGGGCGCACGGCGAGCATGATCTTGCCGATGTGCGCGCCCGACTCCATCAACGCGTGCGCGGCGGCGGCCTCGGCCAGCGGGAACACGCGGTGGACGACGGGGCGGATCTCGCCGCGCGCGAACAGCGGCCACACTTTTTCGCGCAGCGACAGCGCGATCTCGGCCTTGCGCGCGAACGGGCTCGCGCGCAGCGTCGAGCCGGTGATCGTCAGGCGCTTGACCATGATGTGGCGCCAGTCGACTTCGGCGCGGCCGCCCTGCATGAAGCCGATGAACACCATCCGCCCGTCGTTGGCGAGGCACTTGAGGTTCTTCGCGATGTAGTCGCCGCCGACCATGTCGAGCACGAGATCGACGCCGCGCCTGGCGGTGATCCGCGCGACCTCGGCGACGAAGTCCTGCGTGCGATAGTTGATCGCGGCGTCGGCGCCGATGCCGCGGCAGAAGGCGGCCTTGTCGTCGCTGCCCACGGTGGTGATGACGGTGGCGCCGAAGCGCCTGGCGAGCTGGATCGCGGTGAGGCCGATCCCGCTCGAGCCGCCGTGGACCAGCAGCGTTTCGCCGGCCTTGAGGCCGCCGCGGTCGAACACGTTGTTCCAGACGGTGAAATGGTTCTCGGGCAGGCTCGCGGCTTCGAGCTCGGACAGCGGCTCGGGAATCGGCAGGCAGAAGGCCGCCGGCGTCGTGCAGTACTCGGCGTAGCCGCCGCCCGGCGTCAGCGCGCAGACGCGGTCGCCGACCTTCCACGCCGTCACGCCGTCGCCGCAGGCCGCGATCGTTCCGGCCACCTCGAGGCCGATGACCGGCGACGCGTCGGCCGGCGGCGGATACGCTCCCGCGCGCTGCAGGCAATCGGGCCGGTTGACGCCGGCGTGGCCGACCGCGATCAGCACCTCGCCGGACTGCGGCGCCGGCAGCGGCCCTTCGGCGAGTGCGAGCACGTCGGGCGGGCCCGGCTCGCGCGCGGCAATGTAGCGCATCGTGGCGGGAAGCGTCATGCGGTTTCTCCGGTGGTGTCGGTCGGCGGTGTGTGGCCCGGGTTCCGCGGGCACGGACGGTTCAAGCCAGCCTCCGCCGCGCATCGGCGGAACCCGGGGGGTTCAATAGACCACGCGCACGTTGTCCTGCGCCAGCCACTCGGCCAGGCTCGAGAGCAGCGATTCGTCGAGCGTCACGCGCCAGTCGTCGGGCAGATCGATCTGGCCGGCGACGCCGTGGTTGCTGTACTCGACGACGATCGGGCAGCTGCCGTTGCGGAACGGCGTGAGCAGGTCGGTCAGGCGGCCGGCGTCGGCGCTGCCGTTGCAGGTCAGCCGCAGCCCCTTGGCGAGGCGCTTGCGGATCGCCGCGAGCCCGTAGACGTTCTCGGCGATGATCCGCAATCCCTGCAGCTGCCCGTCGTCGGACATCCGCTGCTGCACCTTGACCTCGGCTATGACCAGCGCGTCCTCGCGCAGCAGCGTGCGCGCGGCGTCGAAGGCTTCGCTGTAGACGAGCATCTCCGCCGATCCGCCGCCGTCGTCGAGCGTCACGAACGCGGTCTTGCCGCGCTTGCCCGCCTGAACGCGCAGCGCGGTGACGATGCCGGCGATCAGCGTGACCTCGCGTTTCGGCTGCAGCCCCGACAGCGGCTGGCGGACGATCTGCGCGAGCTCCGCGGCGTGGCTGGTGTAAGGGTGTCCCGACAGATAGTAGCCGAGCGCCGCCTTCTCGTGAGCGAGGCGCTCGGCCTCGGTCCATTCGCGCGTCGCGACCAGCGCCAGCCCCGCCGCCTGCTGCTCCTCGCCGAACAGCGACACCTGCGCGATCGACGCCGCGGCGCGCTCCGCTTCGCCCAGCGCGATGCCGACCGACGCGAACAGCGCGGCGCGCCGGGCGTCGATCGCGTCGAACGCACCGGCGCGGATCAGCGCCTCGACGGCGCGGCGGTTGACCGTCCGCTTGTCGACGCGGCGGCAGAAGTCGAACAGGTCGCGGAACGCTCCGCCCTGTTCGCGCGCGGCGACGATCGCGTCGATCGCGTTCGCGCCGGTGCCCTTGATCCCGCCCAGCCCGTAGCGGATGCGCCTGGCGTCGATCGGCTCGAACCGGTAGTTCGACGCGTTGACGTCGGGAGGCAGGATCGCGAGTCCCAGCGCCAGCGCGTCGTCGCGCAGCAGGCGGAGCTTGTCGGTGTCGTCCATGACCAGCGACAGGTTCGCCGCCATGAACGCCGCCGGGTGATGCGCCTTGAAGTACGCGGTCTGGAACGCGATCAGCGCGTACGCGGCGGCGTGCGACTTGTTGAAGCCGTAGCCGGCGAACTTCTCCATCAGGTCGAACAGCAGCGTCGCCTTCGCCGCGGTGAGGCCGTTTTTCTGCGCGCCGGCGGTGAAGACGTCGCGCTGCAGGGCCATCTCCTCGACCTTCTTCTTGCCCATCGCGCGGCGCAGGAGGTCGGCGCCGCCCAGCGTGTAGCCGCCGATCACCTGCGCGATCTGCATCACCTGTTCCTGGTACACCATCACGCCGTAGGTCGGCCCCAGGATCGGCTCGAGGCGCGGGTCGAGGTAGTCGACGCGCTCGCGCCCGGTCTTGCGCGCGGTGTAGTCGGGGATCAGTTCCATCGGCCCCGGGCGATACAGCGCGACCAGCGCGATGACGTCCTCGAACCGCGTCGGCGGCGCCTGCTTCAGCAGCTCGCGCATGCCGCGCGATTCGAACTGGAACACCGCCGCGGTGTTGCCGGTGCGCAGGATGTCGTACGCGCCCTTGTCGTCGAGCGGCAGCGTCTCCAGCGCCAGCGTGCTGCCGGGGTCGAGCCGCTTCACGTAGCGCAGCGTCCAGTCGAGGATCGTCAGCGTCGTGAGGCCCAGGAAGTCGAACTTGACCAGGCCGACGGCCTCGACGTCGTCCTTGTCGAACTGCGAGAGGATCGCGTCGGATCCGGGCTGCGTGTAGAGCGGGCAGAAGTCGGTGAGTTTCCCCGGCGCGATCAGCACGCCGCCGGCGTGCATGCCGACGTTGCGCGGCAGGCCTTCGAGCTCCTCGGCCAACGACAGCAGTTCGCGGACTTCCTCCTCCTCGGTCGCGCGCTGCTCGAGTAGCGGCTCGGCCTCGCGCGCGTAGATGGTGCCGGACTCGCGCTGCGCGGGGGGGCGCTTCAGCGTCACCGTCTTGCCCGGCTGGAACGGGATCAGCTTGGCGATGCCGTCGCAGAACAGGTAAGGCAGGTCGAGCACGCGGCCGACGTCGCGCACCGCGGCCTTCGCGGCCAGCGTGCCGAAGGTCGCGATCTGCGACACCGAATCGGCGCCGTACTTCTTCTTCACGTAGTCGATGACGCGGTCGCGCCCGTCCTGGCAGAAGTCGATGTCGAAGTCGGGCATCGACACGCGCTCGGGATTGAGGAAGCGCTCGAACAGCAGCGTGTAGCGCAGCGGGTCGAGATCGGTGATGCCGAGCGCATAGGCGACCAGCGAGCCCGCGCCCGAGCCGCGGCCGGGGCCGACGGGGACGCCGTTGCCCTTCGCCCAGTTGATGAAGTCGGCGACGATCAGGAAGTAGCCGGCAAAGCCCATCTGCACGATGGTCGCGGTCTCGAACTCGAGCCGCGCCGTGTATTCCGGCCGCTTGGCGTCGCGCACGGCCTGATCGGGATAGAGCAGCGCCAGGCGCCGCTCGAGGCCGGCGGCCGTCTCGGCGCGCAGGTGCGCGTCGATGCTGACGCCCTCGGGCGTCGGATAGTCGGGCAGGTAGTTCTTGCCCAGCGGGATGGCGAGGCTGCAGCGCTGCGCGATGGCGACCGAATTGGCGAGCGCCTCGGGCAGGTCGGCGAACGCCGCGGCCATCTCCGCCTGCGACTTGAAGTACTGCTCGGGGGTGAAGCGCCGCGGCCGGCGCGGGTCGGCCAGCACGAAGCCTTCGGCGATGCACACGCGCGCCTCGTGCGCGCGGAAGTCCTCGCGCTTCAGAAACTGCACCGGGTGCGTGGCGACCACCGGCAGCCCGGCGTCGCCGGCAAGCCGGACGGTGGCGGCGACCAGCGCGTCGTCGTCGGCCTGGCCGGCGCGCTGGACCTCGAGGTAGTAGCGATCGGGGAACAGGCGCGCCCACTCCAGCGCCGTCTTCAACGCTCCGGCGGCGTTGCCCTGCGCCAGCGCGCTGCCGACCTCGCCGTCGCGCGCTCCGGACAGCGCGATCAGCCCGTCGGTGCCTTCGGCGAACCACTCGCGCTTGAGTTCGGCGTGCCCGCGATGCTGGTTGCTGCGGTAGCCGCGCGACAGCCAGTCGGCGAGCCTGAGGTAGCCCGCGCGCGACTGCGCCAGCAGCAGCATGCGAAACGGCTGGTCGCGCTCGGCTTCGTGCGTCAGCCGCACGTCGCAGCCGAAGATCGGCTTCACGCCCTGGCGGCGGGCGGCTTTGTAGAACTTGACCAGGCCGAAAGCGTTGCCGAGATCGGTCAGCGCCAGCGCGGGCATCGCGTCGAATACGGCAGCCGCCACCGCGTCGTCGATGCGCACGGTGCCGTCGGCGATCGAGTACTCGCTGTGCAGGCGCAGGTGGACGAAGGCGGGTTCGGTCATGGGATGGCGAAGCAGGGTGTTAGAATTTTACCCTTTTCGCCAGGTTGACTTCGGGTCGTGAACTGCGCCGTGAACGCCGTGCCGCCGTCGGTTTTGCATCGTTGCCGCTTCGCCGTCGCGGCGGCGCTGGTCGCGGCATTGCTGCTCGCGCAGGCGGGCTGCGCGACGCCGCCTTCGGGAGCGGCCACGCCGGCGCCCGCGGCGGACGTCGAGCCGCCGGCGCCCGGCGTCAACCTTTCGGGTTTCCCGCTGCCGTACCGCCAGGGCTACGCCGACGGCTGCGCCAGCGCCGGCGGCGGCGAGCGGAAGGACGCGGCGCGGTTTGCGGCCGACGGCAACTACCGCACCGGATGGCAGGACGGACGGGCGATTTGCGCGAAGCGATAGCGCCGCCGCGCGGCACGCCGGCCCCGCCGGGGACCGCGCCACCATGAAGCCCTGCCGTTCGCAGCGCGTGATGCTGCGCGGGCTGGGTCACCACGTGTCGACGTGGGGGGATCCGGCGGCGCCGAAGCTGTTCCTGCTCCACGGCTGGATGGACGTCGGCGCGTCGTTCCAGTTCCTGGTCGACGCGCTGGCGCACGACTGGTACGCGATCGCGCCCGACCTGCGCGGCTACGGCCGCAGCGACTGGCAGCCGCAGGGCTACTGGTATCCCGATTACATCGCCGATCTCGAGGCGCTGCTCGGCGTGTTCGCGCCGGGCGAGCGCGCCAACCTCGTGGGCCACAGCCTGGGCGGCAACGTCGTCATGCACTACGCCGGCATCCGGCCGGAGCGCGTGCGCGCGGTGGTGTCGCTCGACGGCTTCGGGATTCCGGCGGAAGCGCCGGAAAAGGCGCCGAAGAAATACCGGCGCTGGCTCGATGCGCTGGCCGCCGCCGCGGAGCCCAGGATCTACGCCGGCCTCGACGCCGTCGCCGACCGGCTGCAGAAGAACAATCCGCGGCTCGCGCGCGACCGCGCGCTCTTTCTCGCCGCGCACTGGGCCGAGGAGCTTCCCGACGGCAGCGCGCGCCTGACGTCGGACCCGCGGCACAAGCTCCCGTTTCCCACCGTCTACCGGATGGACGAGGTCTACGCGATCTGGGCCGGGATCGTGGCGCCGGTGCTGTGGGTCGCCGCGCTGGACTCGGACACGTCGCGCCGGCTCGACGCGCACGCCGACGGCGACAACGACGTCCTCGCCAGCGTCGGGCGCCGGCTGGCGCGCGTGCCCGGCGGGCAGCTCGCGACGATCGGCGACGCGGGCCACATGCTGCACCACGACCAGCCGGCTGCGGTGGCGGCGGTGATCGAACCCTTCCTCGAGGCGGCAGGCGCCCGCGACTGACGCGCCTGCCCGCCTTTCCCCCCCGTCCCGCGCGCGAGGCGGCGCCACACCCGCAAGGATTCAACGGTGCAACGTTTCGCCATCCATTCCCGCCGCAGCGCCTACGTGGCGGTCGTCGTGCTCACGCTGATCTGGGGCAACAACTGGCTGGTGATGAAGCTCGCGCTCGCCCACGCCGATCCCGTCAGCTACAACATCCACCGGACCGGCGTCGCGATCGCCGTGCTGTTCGCGCTGCTGCTGGGGCAGCGGCGCAGGCTGCTGCCGGAGTCGTGGCTGGCGGTGCTCGTCACCGGCTTCTTCCAGACGACGATCAACCTGGGCGCGACGACGATGGCGCTGGCCGAGGGCGGTGCGGGGCGCACGTCGGTGCTGGTGTTCACGATGCCGTTCTGGACCATTCTCCTCGCGTGGCCGGTGCTGCACGAGCGCCTGCGCGGCTCGCAGTGGCTGGCGGTCGGTCTCGCCTTCGCCGGGTTGACGCTGGTCGTCGAGCCGTGGAACTGGCAGGGCGCGCTGGCGCCCAAGCTGTGGGCCGTGCTGTCGGGCTTCGGCTGGGCGGCGGGAACCATCGCCATCAAGTATTTCCAGCGCGAGCGCAGTTTCGACATGCTGAACTTCATGGCGTGGCAGATGGTGCTGGGCCTGCTGCCGCTGCTGTTGGTTCCGCTCGCCTACCCGGTCACCTCGACCGACTGGGGCGTCGAATACGCGGCGCTGCTGTTCTTCACCGGGGCGATCTCGACGGCGATGGGGTTCGTGCTCTGGATTGCCGTTCTGCGCATCCTGCCCGCCGGCGCCGCGTCGCTCAACATGCTCGCGATTCCGGTCATCGCGCTGCTGTCGTCGATGGCGGTTTTCGGCGAGCGGCTGACGGCGCTGGAGTGGAGCGGCATCGCCTGCCTGGGCGCGGGCCTGGCGATCATTTCGCTGCGGGCGTGGCGGGCGAACCGCGGCGACCGGTCCGTCGCCGCCGAAGCGCCGCTGATCGAGGGCGGCTAACCGGTAGAATGGCCGTGCCGATCTTCGCGTCGGCACCCCGGCAAGAGACCCTCCGATGACGCAAGCTCCACCGCCCGACCTCACCCGGCTCAGCATCGATCGCGCGCTGGCGCCGATCCACGGCCGTCGCCGGCGCCGCTGGATCTGGCTCGCCGCCGTCGCCGTCCTCGGCGCGGCAGCGGCGGCCTGGTACGCGCAGCAGCCGCACCCGGTCGCGGTGCAGACGACGCCGGTCGTCACCACGTATCCGGCGCAGCAATACGTGGTGCTCAACGCGACCGGCTACGTCGTCGCGCAGCGCAAGGCGGCGATCGCGTCGAAGGCGACCGGGCGCCTCGAATGGCTGGGCGTGGCCGAGGGTTCGCGCGTCAAGGCGGGCGAGATCATCGCCCGCATCGACAATCGCGACGTCGTCGCGCAGGAAGCGAGCGCGCAGGCCGCCGTGCGCTCGGCCCGCGCGCTGCGCGATCAGGCCGAGGTCGAGCTGCGCGACGCCGTCATGCAGCAGAAGCGCAACGACGACCTGGTCGCCAGGGGTTTCGTCTCGCAGGCCACCGCCGACACCGCCAGGTGGCGCACCGATCGCGCGAGCGCGGGAGTCGCCAATGCCGGTGCCGCGATCGCGGTGGCCGAGGCCAACGCCCGCAACGCGCAGATCGCCGTCGATTTCACGCTGATCCGCGCGCCCTTCGACGGGGTCATCGTGTCGAAGAGCGCCAATGTCGGCGACCTGGTGACGCCGTTCTCGTCGGCGGTCGACTCCAAGGGCGCGGTGGTCAACATGGCCGACATGAGCACGCTCGAGGTCGAGGCCGACGTGTCGGAGTCGAGCCTGTCCCGGATCAAGGTCGGGCAGCCGTGCGAGATCGTCCTCGATGCGCTGCCCGACGCGCGTTTTCGCGGCCGCATCAGCCGCATCGTGCCCACCGTCGACCGCGCCAAGGCCACGGTGATGACCAAGGTGCAGTTCGAGCGCATCGATCCGCGCGTGCTGCCGGAGATGAGCGCGAAGGTGTCGTTCCTGTCGCAGGAGGTGACGCCCGACGAGGAGAAGCCGCTGACCGCGGTCAGCCCCGACGCGCTCGCGACCCGCGCCGGGAAGACGGTCGTGTTCGTGGTCCGCGACGGGAAGGCGATCGAGGTGCCGGTGACGCCGGGGATGCGGGTCGGCGACCTGACCGCGATTGTCGGCGCGGCCGGCGCCGGCGACAAGGCGGTGCTGAAGCCCGCTCCCGACCTGGCCGGCGGTGCGTCGGTCAAGGTGGCGCCGAAGTGACCCGCTCGCCGCGCCGGTCTCGCGCGCAGCAATGACCGGCGGCTCCGCCACGGCTGCGTCGTCCGCCGGCCGTCCTGCCGCCGCGCCCGGCGGCGCGCCGCCGCTGGTCGAGGTCCGCCGGCTGTCGAAGTTCTACATCCGCGGCGAGCAGATCATCCCGGTGCTGGTCGACATCCACCTCGACATCGCGGCCGGCGAATACATCGCGCTCATGGGGCCGTCGGGCTCGGGGAAGTCGACGCTGCTCAACCTGATCGCCGGCATCGACAAGCCGAGCTCCGGCGAAATACGCGTCGCCGGCATCGACATCGCGCAGCTGCGCGAGTCGGAACTCGCGGCGTGGCGCGCGGCGCACGTCGGCTTCATCTTCCAGTTCTACAACCTGATGCCGGTGCTGTCGGCGTTCGACAACGTGGAGCTGCCGCTGCTGCTGACGTCGCTGTCGCGGCGCGAGCGGCGCGAGCGCGTCGAGACGACGCTGGCGCTGGTCGGGCTCACCGACCGCAAGGACCACTTTCCCAACGAGCTCTCGGGCGGGCAGCAGCAGCGGGTGGCCATCGCCCGCGCGGTGATCTCGGATCCGACGATCATCGTCGCCGACGAGCCGACGGGCGATCTCGACCGCACGACCGCCGAGGAGATCCTGGGCCTGCTCGATCGCCTCAACCGCGAACTCGGCAAGACGATCGTCATGGTGACGCACGACCCGAAGGCCGCGGAAAAGGCGCAGCGCGTGGCGCACCTCGAAAAGGGCGTGCTGGCGGACTGACCGCGTCCGCGCGCGCCGACCGTCGTCAGCGTCTCGGCGGGGTGTCCCGGGGCGTCGTCGGGGCGCCGGGAGGCGGGGAAGCGCCGCCGTCGAGCATGTCCTCGTCGAGCGCGAGTTCGAGGTCGAGCGTGGGCGGGCGCGCAGCCTTCGCCACCAGCGAGGCGGCGCTCGGCGCGCGCGCCGCGGCGGTGGGCACGGGCTGCGGCCTGGCCGCTGCCGCTGCGTCGACGCTGATCGCCTCTGCGATCTGGCGCAGGAAAAGGATGTCTTCGTACGCGGAGAGCGAAAACCCCTGTCTGCGGCCGTCGCGATTCTCGTGCAGCAGCGCGTCGAGGATTTCGCGGCAGGCGGGTTTGCCCCATGCCCCCGACAGCTGCTGGACGAGGTGCGGAAACGCTTCGAGGCCGCGGTCGTTGCGCGCCGGCCGCCGGTAGCCGTCCCATGCCGGCGTTTCGGCGTTGAACTTCGAATGGAATTCCTGCGCGAGGTCCTGGAATTCCTGCTCGCGCCCGTGCGTGTGATACAGGTCGAGCAGCATCAGCCACGCCGCCGGCAGCGAGCGGGGATTGCCGTGGATGTGCTGATCCAGGACCTCGATCGCGCGGTCGGGGCGGTTGAACGCAAGGTAGACGCCTGCCTCTTCGGTCACGTGCGCGAGTTCGGTGACGTCCACCGTCGTCGCCGCGGTCGCTGCCGTCTCGGCCCGCTTCGGCGCCGCGACGGCGACTCGCGCCGGCCGCGGCGCGGGCGCTTCGACCGTGCCGCTGGGCGGCGCGGCAGGCGTGTCCTGCGGCGGCGCTTCGGTCGCGCCCTGCGGGGCGGCATCGATCTGCCAGCGGTGGGCGGCCCGGTGCCGGCGGTACGCAAGCGCCGCCGCGATCAGCGCGGCGAGTGCGACGATGCCGGCGAGCAGCGGCCAGTTCTCGTTCCACCAGCGGCCAAGCGTCGCCTGCGGGTTCGTCTTCGCCGCGTTTTCCGCCGCGAGCCGTGCGGCCTGCGCCGCCTGCCGCGCGTCGGCGGCGCGCATCTCGTCCTGCATGCGGTCGACCAGTGCGGTGAGTTCGAGGACGCGCTGCCGCAGCGCGGCGGCTTCCGCGTCGAGTTCGGCCGCCGCGTCGCGCTGCGCGCTGCCGGCCGGGGCAGCTCCCGCCGTGCTCGCGCCCTTGCCGGGCGGCAGC
>CAIWHR010000436.1 GCA_903912485.1 uncultured beta proteobacterium
CGTGCTCACGCTCGACGCGGTCGGCGCCTTCCGTGCCGCGGGCATCGCCTGGGCGGGGACGGAAGCGGTGCCGGCCGAGCTGCAGCGGATGTTCGAACGGCTGCGCTCGCTGCTGCGCGCCGCCGGGTTCTCCACCGAGCGCCGCGCGTTTGCCGCGCACGTGACGCTCGCGCGGCGCTGCGTCCGCGCGCTGCCGGGCGGGCGACCCGCGCCCGTCGCCTGGCGCGTCGACGCGATCGACCTGATGGCGTCGCAGACGCTGCCCGACGGCCCGCGCTACCGCCGGCTGTCGTCGTGGCCGCTGGCCGGCGCAGCTTCGTTGTCGTAGAGTTGCCATCCGGCGGCGACCGCCGCAGCGAGGAGCGCCTGCTTGCACGAACCGTCCGCAATCACGACCTTCCTGTTCACCGACATCGAAGGCAGCACCCGGCTGTGGGAGCGGCAGCCCGAACGGATGCGGCCGGCGCTGGCGCGCCACGACGCGATCGCGCGCCTGGCGGTGGAATCGCACCGCGGCCGCGTCGTGAAGACGACCGGCGACGGCATCCACGCGGTGTTCGACGACCCGCTCGACGGGGTCGCGGCGACGCTGCAGCTGCAGCAGGCGCTGGTCGACCCGGCCGCCACCGACGGCGTCGTGCTGCGCGTGCGCTGCGGGCTGCATCTGGGCGCCGTCGAGCGGCGCGACAACGACTACTTCGGCACGCCGGTGAACCGGACCGCGCGCATCATGGCGGCGGCGCACGGCGGTCAGGTGCTGCTGTCGCAGGCGGTGGCCGATCTGGTCGCCGATCGCCTGCCCGAGGGCGTCGCGCTGCGCGACCTGGGAGCGGTACGCCTGCGCGATCTCTCGAGCCCCGAGCGCGTCTATCAGCTGCTGCACCCGCAACTGCGCTGCGATTTTCCGGCGCTGCGCTCGCTGGAATCGACGCCGAACAACCTGCCGCAGCAGGTGACGTCGTTCATCGGCCGCGAGCGCGAGCTGGGCGAGGTCAGGGCGCTGCTGGCCAGGTCGCGCCTGCTGACGCTGCTCGGCGTCGGCGGCCTGGGCAAGACCCGCCTGTCGCTGCAGCTGGCGGTCGACGCCATGGACGATTTTCCCGACGGCGTCTGGTTCGTCGAGCTGGCGCCGCTCGCCGACCCGCAGCTGCTGCCGCAGGCGGTGGCCTCGGTGCTGGGGGTCAAGGAGGAAGCCGGGAGGCCGCTGCTGGAGGCGCTGGTGGACCACGGCCGGGAACGCAGGCTGCTGCTGATCCTCGACAACTGCGAACACCTGATCGGGGCCTGCGCCGAGCTCGCCGCGGAACTGCTGCAGGCGGGGCCGCAGCTCAAGATGCTCGCGTCCAGCCGCGAACCGCTGCACGTGCCCGGCGAGTCCAGCTATCACCTGTCGTCGCTGGCGGTCCCCGACTCGAAGCAAGCGCTCACTCCCGACGTATTGGCGCAGTTCGCGGCGGTGCGGCTGTTCGTCGAGCGCGCAGCCGCGGCGCTGCCGGCGTTTGCCGTCACGCGGCAGAACGCGCCGGCGGTGGCCGACATCTGCCGCCGTCTCGACGGCATCCCGCTGGCGCTCGAACTCGCGGCGGCGCGCGTGCGCGGGCTGTCGGTCGAGAAGATCGCCGAGCGCCTCTCCGACCGCTTCCGGCTGCTGACGGGCGGCGCCCGGACCGCGTTGCCGCGCCAGCAGACGCTGCGCGCGCTGATCGACTGGAGCTACGACCTGCTGTCGCCGGACGAGCGCGCCGTGCTGCGGCGGCTCGCGGTGTTCGCGGGCGGCTGGACGCTGGAAGCCGCCGAAGCGGCGGGCGCCGGCGGCGAGATCGCCGAGGCGATGGTGCTGGACCTCGTCACCCGGCTGGTCGAGAAATCGCTGGTGGTGCTGGAGGCCGAGGGTGGCCGCTACCGGCTGCTCGACACCGTGCGCCAATACGCGCAGGAGCGCCTCGCCGAGGCGGGCGAAAGCGACGCTGCGCGCCGGCGGCACTTCGACTGTTACCTGGCGCTCGCCGAAAAGGCGCGGCCGGAGCTGATCGGCCCCGATCAGGCGGCGTGGTTTGCCCGGCTCGACGTCGAGCGCGAGAACCTGATGGCGGCGCACGCGTGGTGCGACGACGCGGCCGGCGGCGGCGCGCTGGGGCTGCGGCTGGTGTCGTCGCTGCGCCGCTACTGGATCGGTCGCGGCCTGCTCGGGCTTGGACTGCGGGTGACGGTCGAGGCGCTCGACCGGGCCGGTGCGCAGGAGCGCAGCCTGGCGCGGTGCCTGGCGCTGTTCGACGCGGGCCACCTCGACTCGTGGATGGGGCGCTACGCCGAGGCGCAGGGCTACCTGCGGGAGAGCCTCGCCATCGCGCGCGAGGCGGGCGACGAGTCGGCCGCCGCCGGCGCGCTGCAGCCGCTGGCGCTGGCGGCGCTCGGGCTGGGCGACACCCAGGCGGCGCGCGGGTACCTCGAGCAGGCGCTGGCGGCGGAGGAGAAGCGCGGCGACCGCCGGGAGGTGGCCGCGGTGCTCAACGCGCTGGCGCAGGTCCACCGGATGGAGGGCGAACTCGACGCCGCCGAGCCGCTGTACCGAAGCGCGCTGGCCATCGCGCGCGAGTTGCACGATCGCGAGATCACCGCCATCGGCCTGCTCAATCTCGCGATGGTGTCGATCGGGCGCCGGGGCGGCGAGGGCGCGGGCGCGATGCTGCTCGAAGTCCAGGCGATCGCCGAAGAGGTCGGCTGGCGCCCCGCCGGCCAGAGTGTGCTGGAAGTCTGCGCGGGGCTTGCCGCGTCGCGCGCCGAATGGGAGCGCGCCGCGGGCTTCTTCGGCGCGGCCGAGGCGCAGACGGGGAACACGGGGCTGCACCGCGATCCGGCCGACGAGGCCTTCCTCACGCCGCTGGTGGCGCAAGCGCGCGACGCGCTGGGCGCGAGCGCGTTCGGCGCGGCCGAAGCCGCGGGCCGTGCGCAGACCTACGAGGAGGCGATGGCGCTGTCGCGCCGCTGGCTCACCGACGCTGCCTGAGGCGGCTGCCGAACCGCAGTCAGCCTATCGGTTGACGACCCAGGGGTCGAGAACCGGCACCGGCGGCGACCCCTTCAGCGAAATCGCGTATTCGAACTTGCCCTGGATCCTGTTCGGATCGGTGCACTTGAACAGGATGCCGCCGTTGCCCTGCGGGGAGCACTTGAACTCACCCTTTCCCTCGACCGACTTGAAGGCGATGCCGTCGGCGGCGAACGCGTACTTCTGCGTCCCGGTGTTGTTGAGGCGCCAGAAGATCACGTGGTTGGCGCCCTTGACGGTCAGCTCCTGGACGTCGACTTCGACCTGCAGCGCGCCGGCGGCGTCCTTGCCGACGGTGACCGCGACGCAGTGCTGGTTGGGCTGCGAACACAGCCCCGTCTGCGCGCTTGCCGTCCCGACCAGCGCGCCGCCCGGCAGCGCAAGCGCCGCGAGCGTGACAACGGAACCGATGACCAGGGACTTCTGCATGTGCTCTCTCCGGCGAAGTGTGCGACGGCCTGCGGCGAGCGCCCGTTGCCGGGCGAGCGATGATCGCTAAGGTCTGACCACCCAGGGATCGAGCGGGTTGACGGGGAAGTGAAAACCTTTGACGGCGACCGAGTCGATCACGTACTTGTACACCTTGAAGCCGCCGGGCGCGCCGACGAACGTGCACTGGTAGGCCTTGCCGCCCTTGCTGCCGCAGGAGAAATCCTTCGGATCGATCAGGAAGGTGATGCCCGACGCGCCGTTGAACTCGAAATCGTCGGCGTCGGCGCCGGACAGGGCCCAGGTGATCGTCGGCCTGGCGCCGCCGGTGATGACGACGAAGTCGTGCGCAGCTTTCAGGCAGTTGCTGAACACCGCGCAGCTGCGATCGACTTCGACCTTCACCGTGCACTCGTTCCTGCCGTTGCACTCGAGCTGGTAGTCCCTGGCGTCGATCATCGGCGCGCCGGGGGGGCGCGGCGAAGCGCAGCCCTGCAGCACCGCGCCGGCGACGAGCGCGGACAACAACGCTTTGTTTTTCATCGGTTCGCTCCCAGGAGGTGACCCGAAACGCGGCGGCGTGCCGTCGTCCTGCGCCGCAAGGTTAATGGCTTTGGCCGCCCGCGGCAAGGCCGCGCCGGCGCAGGGCCTGCGGCCGGCCGCCGGTTGCGGCGGCCGCGACGGAATCAGCCGCCGCGCGCCACCGGCCGCGACGGATCGGAGCACCACTCGCTCCACGAGCCGGGATACAGCCGTGCGCCCGGAAGCCCGGCGATCTCCATCGCCAGCGCGTTGTGGCAGGCCGTCACGCCGGATCCGCACTGGTGCACGACGCCCTCCGGCGGCGCGCCGCGGAGCAGCGCGTCGAACTCGGCGCGCAGCGCGGCCGCCGGCTTGAACGTCCCCTCCGGCCCCAGGTTCTGGGTGAAGGGACGGTTGACTGCGCCGGGGATGTGACCCGCGACCGGGTCGAGCGGCTCGACGTCGCCGCGATAGCGCTCAGCGCCGCGGGCGTCGACCACCAGCAGCGATTCGCTGCCGAGGTTCGCCTGCACGGTGGCGGCGTCGACCGTCGACGCGGCCTGCCGCGGCGCGAACGCGGCGGGACGCGGCGCCGGCGCGTCGGTGGCGATCGGGCGGCCTTCGCGCGTCCAGCGGTCGAAGCCGCCGTCGAGCACCGCGGCCGCGTCGTGCCCAAGCCAGCGCAGCATCCACCACAGGCGCGACGCGTACGCGCCGCTGCCCTGGTCGTAGGCGACGACCTGCCGGGTGGCGTCGATGCCGAGGCGCCCGAACAGCGCCGCGCAGGCCGCGGGCGACGGGAGCGGGTGGCGGCCGTTGGTCCCGGTCCTGGGGGCGGCGAGGTCGCGGTCGAGGTGCGCGAACTGCGCGCCGGGAACGTGCCCGGCCCGGTACGCCGTCTCGCCCCAGGTCTCGGGCTGTCCGAGGTCGTGGCGGACGTCGACCACGACCAGCGAAGCGTCGCCGAGGCGGGCGGCGAGTTCGGCGGTGGAGATGAGCTTGTCGTGCATGGGGATTCGGCTCCGGAGGCGGGACGCCGCGCCGGCTGCCCGCGGGGCGGGCGGCGCGGCCGCCGCGCGGTCAGTCGTTGGTGATCTGCGAAGCGGGCTCGCGGCGGGGGCCCGGCTGCAGCTGCACCGCGATGATACCCGCGGCGACGATCAGCGCCATGCCCGACCACGCGACCAGCGGCAGCGCGTCGTCGAACACGACGATGCCCAGCACGCTCGAAAACACGATGCCGCTGTAGGAAAGCGCGGCGGCGACGAGCGTGCTGCCCTGCCCGTAGGCGCGGGTCATCGCCAGCTGGCCGGCGGCGCCGCAGGCACCGACCCCGGCCAGCAGCCAGGCGTTGTCGAGCCGGACCGGGTGCCAGGCCTGAGGCGCCATCCACACCAGCGAGCCCAGCGCGGCGAACAGCGCGAAGTAGAACACGACGCGCGCCTCGGGTTCCCTGGCGCGCACCAGCGCGCGCACGTTCCAGTAGGCGATCGACGAGATCGCACCGGAGGCGAGTCCGACGATGCCGGGCCAGAGCAAGTCGCCGTGCAGCGCCGGCCGCAGCAGCAGCACGACGCCGGCGAAGCCGAGCGCAATGGTGGCGACGAGCCCGCGTCCCGGCCGCTCGCGCGCGAGCACCGTGAGCAGCAGCGCGAGGAACAGCGGCGACGTGTAGTTGAGCGTCATCGCCGTCGCGACCGGCAGCGTCGTGAGCGCGTAGAAGAAGGTGAACAGCGAGACGAAGCCGGCGACGCCGCGGTGCGCGTGCATGCCGAATCGCGTCGTGCGCACCGAGACCCCGGCGCGCGCGAGCACCGCCCAGACGATGACGAGCTGGATCGCGGAGCGGTAGAACACGAGTTCGGCGACCGAGAACTGCGCCGCCGCGTGCTTGACGAAGATGCCCATCGTCGCGAACGACAGGCCGGCGACGAGCATCCACAGCGACTGCAAGCGCGGCCGGGCGCCGGGTCGCCGCGCTTCGGCCATCGCCGGAAGCCGCCGGGTCAGCGCGGCGCGACGTGCGGGTCGAGCTCGCGCCGCAGGAACTCGTGGAAGTGCTGCAGGCCGTCTTCCATCGGCGACTGGTAGGGCCCCTCCTCGCTGCGGCCGGCGCGGTGGAGCGCGTTGCGGCCGGCGTCCATGCGCTCGGCGATCTCGTCGTCCTCGATCGCGGTCTCCATGTACGCGGCCTGCTCGGCGTCGACGAACTCGCGCTCGAACAGCGCGATGTCCTCGGGGTAATAGAACTCGACGACGTTGGTCGTGCGGTCCTGCGCGCGCGGGATCAGCGTGCTGATCACCAGCACGTGCGGATACCACTCGACCATGATGTTCGGGTAGTAGACCATCCAGATCGCGCCGAAGGGCGGCATCTCGCCGCGGTAGTACTCGAGCACCGCCTTGTGCCAGCGCTCGTAGGTCTTGCTGCCCGGCTTGGCGAGCCGGTTGTTGATGCCGACCGACTGCACCGAGTGCCAGTCGCCGAACTGCCAGGCGAGGTCGTCGCAGGTGACGAAATGACCGAGGCCGGGATGGAACGGGACGACGTGGTAGTCCTCGAGATAGACCTCGATGAAGCTCTTCCAGTTGTAGTTGCACTCGTGGATCTCGACGCGGTCGAGCACGTGACCCGAGAAGTCGACGTCGCCGAGCAGCGCCACGTTGGCGAGGTCGCTTGCGACGTCGCGCGGCCCGTCGAACAGCAGGCCGTTCCAGTTCTGCATCGGCGTCTGGCGGAGGTTGAGGCAGGGCTTGTCGGCGAAATGCGGCGCGCCGAGCAGCTCGCCCTGCAGATCGTAGGTCCAGCGGTGGATCGGGCAGACGATGTTCTGCGCGTTGCCGCGGCCCTTCAGCATGATCGCCTGCCGGTGCCGGCAGATGTTCGACAGCAGTTCGACGCGATCGCCGTTGCGCACCAGCGCCTGCGCGTTGTCGCGCCAGTCGAGGGCGTAGTAGTCGCCGGCGTTGGGCACCATCAGTTCGTGGCCGACGTACCCGGGCGCGTTCGCGAACAGCAGCCGCTGCTCGGCGGCGAAGACCTGGGGATCGCAGTACCACGAGACCGGGAGCTGCGACGTGGCACGCCGCAACTGCTCCGCAGTGGCGAGATTGGACAAGAAGCCTCCGTTTCGTCGCGTATTGAGGGGTAAACCCAACCAACCCAACCCAACAACCCGGGACGATTACGGCTCTCGAATCCCACTCCAGGCCGCCCCGGACCGCTCTGCCAAGTCGGCCGCGCGAAAGGTTCGCCGAGGCCGGATCAAGAAAACGTGTTAGTATATAAGACCCCTTCGTTCCGGGTCAACCTTCCGGACAACATGCATTTTCGACGCTGTTGCCAGAAGTTCGCGGGTTTAGGCGCACGCGAACGAACCGAATGAACCTGCCGGCGGCCCGGTTTTCCGCGCCCGCCGCTCCACTTTCCTTTCCCGCCGATGCCTCAGCCCAACGACGCCCCTGCCACGTTCGAAGCCGCGCTCGCCGAGCTCGAGGAGATCGTCGCCAGGATGGAGGGCGGGCAGCTGCCGCTCAAGGAGTCGCTTGCCGCCTACCAGCGCGGCGCGGCGCTGCTCCAGTACTGCCAGGCGGCGCTGAAGGACGCCGAGATGCAGGTCGACGTGCTGGAAAAGGGCGTCCTCAAGGCTTTCGAGACGGCGGGCGGCGAAGTCGGCCCCGACGGCGATGAATCCTGATTCCGGCTGGCAGGCCTGGTCGGAGCAGCGCCGGGACCGGATCGAGCAGGTCCTCGATCGCCTGTTGCCGCCCGGGGACGGCGCCGCGCCGCCGCTGCATCGCGCGATGCGCTACGCGGTGCTGGGCGGCGGCAAGCGCATCCGGCCGCTGCTGGCGTACGCCGCCGGCGAGCTTGCCGGCGCGCTGCCGGGCGACGCCGACGCCGCCGCCGCCGCGGTCGAACTGATCCACGCCTATTCGCTGGTCCACGACGACCTGCCCTGCATGGACGACGACACGCTGCGGCGCGGCAAGCCGACCTGCCACGTCGCTTTCGGCGAGGCGATGGCGCTGCTCGCGGGCGACGCGCTGCAGGCGCTGGCGTTCGACGCGCTCGCCGCCAGCGGCGCGCCGGATCCTGGCGGCGCCTGCACGCTGCTGGCCGAAGCCGCCGGCGTGCGCGGGATGGCGGGCGGGCAGGCGATCGACCTCGACGCCGTCGGCAAGTCGCTGGCCATCGACGAACTCGAGACCATGCACCGGATGAAGACCGGCGCGCTGATCCTGGCCGCGGTGCGCCTCGGTGCCGCCTGCGGCGCGCCGCTGCCGGCGGCGCGGGCGGCGGCGCTCGACGTCTATGCGCGCGCCGCGGGGCTCGCCTTCCAGGTCGTCGACGACGTGCTCGACGTCGAGGGTTCCGCGGCGTCGCTGGGCAAGACCGCCGGCAAGGACGCGAAGGAAGGCAAGCCGACCTTCGTGTCGCTGCTGGGACTGGCCGCCGCCAAGCTGCGCGCGGAGGAACTGCGGCGCGAAGCGCAGGCCGCGCTCGCCCCCTTCGGCAGCGCCTCCCGGCGGCTGGCCGAACTCGCCGACTGGATCGTGCTGCGGCAGCGATGAATTACCCGCTCCTCGAACTGGTCGACGATCCGCTGGCGCTGCGCCAGCTGGACCGGACGTCGCTGCCGCAGCTGGCGCGCGAGCTGCGGGCGTTCATGCTGGCGTCGGTCGGGCAGACCGGCGGGCACCTGTCGTCGAACCTCGGCACCGTCGAGCTGACGATTGCGCTGCACTACGTGTTCGACACGCCGCACGACCGCATCGTCTGGGACGTCGGCCACCAGACCTACGCGCACAAGATCCTCACCGGCCGCCGGCGGCTGATGAACCGGCTGCGGATGGCGGGCGGGCCGTCGGGCTTCCCGCGGCGGGCGGAAAGCCCCTACGACACCTTCGGCACCGCGCACTCGTCGACGTCGATCTCGGCGGCGATCGGGATGGCGACCGCCGCGCAGCGCAAGGGCGAAGAGCGCTCGGTCGTCGCCGTGATCGGCGACGGCGCGATGAGCGCCGGGATGGCGTTCGAGGCGCTCAACAACGCCGGCGCCGCGAGCGCCGACCTGCTGGTGATCCTCAACGACAACGAAATGTCGATCTCGGAGCCGGTCGGCGCGTTCAACAACTACCTCGCGCGCCTGCTGTCCAGCCGCGCCTACAACTACGTCCGGCACGGCGGCAAGGAAATGCTGTCGCGGCTGCCGCCGGTGAAGGAGCTCGCCAAGCGCTGGGAAGAGCACATGAAGGGCATGGTCCTTCCCGGCACGCTGTTCGAGGAATTCGGCTTCAACTACATCGGGCCGATCAACGGCCACGACCTCGAAACGCTGGTCAGGACGCTCGACAACGTCCGCCAGCTGAAGGGGCCGCAGTTCCTCCACGTCATCACGCGCAAGGGTTACGGCTACGCGCGCGCCGAGGACGACCCCATCCTCTACCACGGCGTGCCGAAGTTCGACCCGGCGGTCGGCGTGGTCGTCAAGCCCGCGTCCGCGCCCGCGTACACGCAGGTGTTCGGCGACTGGCTGTGCGACATCGCGGCGCGCGACGAGCGCGTGGTCGGCATCACGCCGGCGATGCGCGAGGGCTCGGGGCTGGTCCGCTTTTCGCAGGAGTTCCCCGACCGCTATTTCGACGTCGGCATCGCCGAGCAGCACGCGGTGACCTTCGCCGCCGGCATGGCCTGCGAAGGCATGAAGCCGGTGGTCGCGATCTACTCGACCTTCCTCCAGCGCGCGTACGACCAGCTGATCCACGACGTCGCGCTGCAGAACCTGCCGGTGGTGTTCGCGATCGACCGCGCGGGCATCGTCGGCGCCGACGGCGCGACGCACGCGGGCGCGTTCGACCTGTCGTACCTGCGCTGCCTGCCGAACACGACGGTGATGGCGCCGTCGGACGAGAACCAGTGCCGGCAGATGCTCTACACCGCGCTGACGCTCGACGGCCCGGCCGCGGTGCGCTACCCCCGCGGCACCGGACCCGGCGTCGCGCCCCGCGCCGAGATGACCGCGCTGCCGATCGGCAGGGGCGAGATCCGCCGCGAAGCCAGGCGCCGGACGAACCGCGTCGCGATCCTCGCGTTCGGCGGCGTGCTGCAGGCGGCGATCGAGGCCGCCGACGAGATCGACGCCACCGTCGCCGACATGCGCTTCGTCAAGCCGCTGGACGTCGAGCTCATCCTGCGGCTCGCGCGCGAGCACGACGCGCTGGTGACGGTGGAAGAGAACGTCGTCGCCGGAGGTGCGGGCAGCGGCGTCGGCGAGGCGCTGGCGGCAGAAGGCGTCGTGATTGCGCTGCTGCACCTCGGCCTGCCCGATCGCTTCGTCGACCACGGCGACACGGCGCAGCTGCTGGCCGACTGCGGGCTCGACGCGCGCGGCATCGCGGCGTCGATTCTCGCGCGTTTCGGGCAGCGCCGCCCGGAAGCGCTGGCCAAGCCCGCCGCCTGAGCCCGGGCGGGGCGGCTGGCGACGTGCGCCCCCCCGCGCCGAACCGCCGCCGATCTCGGTTAGAATTGCCACCGTGAACCGCCCCGACACCCCGCAGACCGTGTTCCCGATCGCCGACGTCCAGTCCGGCAGCGACGAGCGCGAGCTCGCCATCGACCAGGTCGGCATCAAGGGCCTGCGCTACCCGCTGCAGTTCGCCGACAGCGACGGCGTGGCGCAGCCGACGATCGCCGACTGCAACGTCTACGT
Organism: uncultured beta proteobacterium; assembly: GCA_903912485.1. Lineage (GTDB taxonomy): Bacteria > Pseudomonadota > Gammaproteobacteria > Burkholderiales > Casimicrobiaceae > CAIWHR01. The sequence goes on from CAIWHR010000436.1 coordinate 10,714, forward strand.
GGCGCTGCCCGCCGAGCGCAAGGGCACGCACATGTCGCGCCTGGTCGCGCTGCTCGAGTCGCGCAGCGAACCGGGTGCGCCGCCGCTGACGCTGGCGGGCTTCCGCGGACTGCTCGACGCGCTGCTTGTGCTGCTCGAGGCGCCGGGCGGGCGGATCGAGATGGCTTTTCCGTTTTTCGTCCGGAAGACCGCGCCCGTTTCGGGCGTCGCGAGCCGGCTCGACTACGCGGTGCGGATCACCGGCGCGATCGAGGACGGCCGCTATCGGCAGGTGGTCTCGGTCGCGGTGCCGGTCACGTCGCTGTGCCCGTGCTCGAAGGAGATCTCCGAGTACGGCGCGCACAACCAGCGCTCGCTGGTGACCGTCACCGTCGCCCCCGGTTCGCCGCTCTACCTCACCGAGATCATCCGCGTTGCCGAAGAGGAAGCTTCGTGCGAGCTCTATGGCCTGCTGAAGCGCGCCGACGAAAAGTACGTGACCGAGCGCGCTTACGACAACCCGAAGTTCGTCGAAGACCTGGTGCGCGGCATCGCGGCGCGGCTGCAGACCGACCCGCGGGTCGACGGTTTCGTGGTGGAAGCGGAGAATTTCGAGTCCATCCACAACCACTCCGCGTACGCGCGGATCGCCCGCGGACTTTGACCCGCCGTCGCGGCGACCCGGGGAGGCGCGCCCGGCCGTTCGATGCGTGACGTCGCCATCCTGCGCTTTTCCCCGACCGAAGGCCCGGCGTACTTCGCCGACTGGCTCGACGCGCGCGGCGTCCCCCGGCGGCTCGTCCCGCTCGACGAAGGCGCGGCCGTGCCCGCCGACGCGCGCGCGTTCGCCGGCATCGCGCTGATGGGCGGCCCGATGAGCGTCAACGACGCGCTGCCGTGGATGGACCCCGTCGTTTCGCTGCTGCGCGACGCGGTCGCGGCGGGCGTTCCGGTGGTCGGACACTGCCTCGGCGGCCAGCTGCTGGCGCTGGCGCTGGGCGCGGGTGTGAGCCGCGCGCCCACGCCGGAGATCGGCTGGATCGACGTCGACGTCGACGTCGACGCCAGCCCGGCCGGGCCGGACTGGTTCGGTGGCCGCCGCCGCTTCGAGACCTTCCAGTGGCACTACGACGCGTTCGCGCTGCCGGCCGCTGCGGTCCGCGTGCTGTCCAACGGCTTCAACGCCAACCAGGCGTACGTGGTCGACGATCGCCACCTCGGCCTGCAGTGCCACATCGAGATGACGAGCGACCTGGTCGAGTCGTGGCTGGCGTCCGGCGCGACCGAGCTGCCGGCGGCATCGACGCCGGCGCGGCAGAGCGCCGCCGACATCCGCGCCGGGCTGGGGCGCCGCGTCGCCGCGCTCAACGCCGTCGCCGGCGACGTCTACGCGCGCTGGGCCCGCGGGCTGAGGCCATGAGATGAAGGACGCGATGCCGCCGATCCGCGCGCTGCCCGACCACCTCATCAACCAGATCGCCGCCGGCGAGGTCGTCGAACGCCCGGCGGCGGCGCTGAAGGAACTGCTGGAGAACGCGCTCGATTCGGGCGCGACGCAGATCGACGTCGACCTCGCCGGCGGCGGCAGGCTGCGCATCCGCGTCGCCGACAACGGCAGGGGCATCGAGCGCGACGAGCTGCCGCTCGCCATCGCCCGCCACGCGACGTCCAAGCTCGCCACCGTCGACGACCTCGCCGCCATCGCCACGCTGGGCTTTCGCGGCGAGGCGCTGGCGTCGATCGCCGCGGTGTCGCGGCTGGCGCTCACCTCGCGTGCCGCCGGCCGGCCGCACGCGTGGCGGATCGAGGTCGACGGCGGCGAGGTCGGCGCCACCGCGCCCGCCGCGCTGGCCGCCGGCACCACGGTGACGGTGCAGGAGCTCTACTACAACACGCCGGCGCGGCGGAAGTTCCTGCGCGCCGAAGCCACCGAGTGGGGCCATTGCGAGGAGGCGTTTCGCCGCATCGCGCTCGCGCATCCCGACGTCGGCTTCACGCTGCAGCACAACGGCCGCGTCGTGTTCCGGCTGCTGCGCGAGGGCCGGCGCGCGCGCGTCGACGCGCTGCTGCGCGAGTCGTTCGCCGCCGGCGCCGCGGCGGTCGACGCGCTGGCCGGACCGCTGTCGGTCTCCGGCTTCGCCGTGCGGCCGGCGTACGCCGCGCAGGCCGGCGCGCAGTACGCTTTCGTCAACGGCCGCTTCGTGCGCGACCGCGTGATCTCGCACGCGGTGCGCGAGGCCTACCGCGACGTGCTGCACCACGACCGGCAGCCGGCGTACGCGCTGTGGCTCGAGCTCGATCCGCGGCTGGTCGACGTCAACGTCCATCCGCAGAAGACCGAGGTCCGCTTCCGCGACTCCGGCGCCGTGCACCAGGCGATCCGGCACGCGGTCGAGCGCTCGCTCGCCGCGACCGGCGCCGAACAGCCGGCGGTGTCGGCGGCGGCGAAGCTGGGCCTCGCCGCGGCCAGGACGCCGCCGCTCGCAGCGCAGGACGGGTCGACCGGCGAGCAGCGCGCGTGGCCGGCGGCACCCTTCACGCAGCAGCGGCCGATGGCGCTGGGCGCGACCGAACCCGCGGCGTTCTACGCGCGCCTGTTCGGGCCGCGCGAGGCCGAATTCGCCGAAGGCCCCGACCTGCCGGCCACCGGCGACGACCATCCGCTGGGCTTCGCGCTGGCGCAGCTGCACGGCATCTACGTGCTCGCGCAGAATCGCGCCGGGCTGGTGCTGGTCGACATGCACGCGGCGCACGAGCGCGTCGTCTACGAGCGGCTGAAGTCCGCCCTCGCGACGCGGGTGCCGGTCCAGCCGCTCCTGATTCCGACGACGTTCGCGGCGTCGCCGCTGGAAGCCGCGGCGGCCGAAGAGCACGCCGCGACGCTCCTGCGCCTCGGCTTCTCGATCACCGTGCTGGGGCCGGCGACGCTGGCCGTGCGCGGCATTCCCGCGGCGCTGGCCGACGCCGACGCGGCGGCGCTCGCGCACGCGGTGCTCGGCGAACTTGCCGAGTTCGGCGGCAGCGAGGTGCTGACCGCGCATCGCGACGAACTGCTGTCGACGATGGCCTGCCACGGTTCGGTGCGCGCCAACCGCAGCCTGACGGCACCGGAGATGAACGCGCTGCTGCGCGAGATGGAGGCGACCGAGCGCGCGGGCCAGTGCAACCACGGCCGCCCGACGTGGTACCAGCTGTCGCTCGCCGACCTCGACCGCCTGTTCCTGCGCGGGCGATGAGCGCGAAGGGCCCGGCACGACCGTGATTCCCGCCGTCCTCCTGATGGGGCCGACCGCGTCGGGCAAGAGCGCGCTGGCGCTGGCGCTGGCCGAGCGCTTCGCCGCCGAGATCGTCAGCGTCGATTCGGCGCAGGTCTATCGCGGCATGGACATCGGCACGGCCAAGCCCGACGCGGCGACGCGCGCGCGCGTCGCCCACCACCTCGTCGACGTCATCGATCCGACCGAAGCCTATTCCGCGGCGCGCTTTCGCGCCGATGCGCAGCAAGCGATATCCGCGATCCGCGCCCGCGGCCGCGTGCCGCTGCTCGTCGGCGGCACGATGCTCTACTTCAAGGGCCTCGCCGAAGGCCTCTCGGCGCTGCCGCAGGCCGATCCCGCGATTCGCGCGCGGCTCGACGCGCGGGCGGCCGCCGCGGGCTGGCCGGCGCTGCACGCGGAACTCGCACGCGTCGACCCGGTCACCGCGGCGCGGCTGGCGAGCGCCGACTCGCAGCGAATCCAGCGCGCGCTCGAGGTCTGGGAGCTGACGGGAACGCCGCTGTCGCAGCTCCA
>CAIWHR010000437.1 GCA_903912485.1 uncultured beta proteobacterium
AGCTGCTGGCGCGGACGGAGTTCGCCACCGAGGTCGACGCAGCGACGCTGCGGGTCAAGGTCGCGCAGCGTCCCGACGGCAGCCGCACGGCCAAGACCGAACACGACGACGTCGTCGCCGCGCCCGGGCTTGCCGCGCGCCGGCGTTCGCGCGCCGCGGCCGAACTGCACGCGCTGCGTGGGGACGACGAATGAGCGAAACGGCGATCGCCGTCGACGCCGCCGTCGCAAGCCTCGTGGCCGAACTCGACCGCCACGACCGGCTCGCGATCGCGGTCAGCGGGGGCGTGGATTCGATGACGCTGGCGCACGTCGCGCACCGCCACGCGCGGGCCGCGACGACGATGTATCACGCCGCGGGGCCGGCGGTGCCGGCGGCCGCGCGCGACCGCGTCGAGGCGCACGCCCTGCGCCACGGCTGGTCGCTGGTCGTCGTCGACGCCGGCGAGCTCGCCGACCCGTCCTATCGCGCCAACCCGGTCGACCGCTGCTACTACTGCAAGTCGAATCTCTACGCGCGCATTCGCGGCCTGACCCCCGACACCATCGCTTCGGGTACCAACTGCGACGACCTCGGCGACTACCGGCCGGGCCTGCGCGCCGCGGCAGAGCGCGGCGTCGTGCATCCCTACGTCGACGCCGCGCTGGCCAAGGCCGACGTCTACGCGCTGGCGCGCCGGCTCGGCCTGTCCGACCTCGAACGGCTGCCGGCGCAGCCCTGCCTCGCGAGCCGCGTCGAGACCGGCATCGCCATCGCGCCGGGCGATCTCGCGTTCGTCGACGCGGTCGAGGGCCGGCTGGCAGCGAGGCTCGGTCCGGAGGCGGTCGTGCGCTGCCGGGTCACGCACGGCGGCGTCGTGATCGAGCTGGGCGACTCCGGCGCCGCCGCCGCCGACGTCGCCCGCGCCGTCGGCGCCGAAGCCTGCCGCGCCGAAGGCCGCGGCTTCGCCGGCGTGCGCGCGTACCGCCGCGGCGCGGCGTTCCTGCACGTCGCGGCCGATGGTTGAGTTCCAGCTGGACTGGGCGCGCGCGGCGCGCACCGGCGCCAGCGAAGCGGTGCTGTGCGAGCCCAAGACTGCGGCGCAGATCGACGCCATCGTCGACCACGCGCAGGCCGCGGGCCGGCGGCTGCTCCTGACGCGGCTGTCCGAGCGCAAGTTCGCCCGGCTGGGTGCCGTCGTGCGCGATGGCCTCGACTACGACGCCCAGTCCCGCACCGCGATCCTCGGCGCTCTGCCGCCGCCGCGGAGCGAGGCGCGGGTGGCGATCGTCTGCGGCGGCACCTCCGACGCACCGGTGGCGGTCGAGGCGGCCAGGACGCTGGCGTTCGAGGGCGAAGGCGCCACGCTGGTCGTCGACGTCGGCGTCGCCGGGCTGTGGCGGCTGATGGATCGCATCGACGAGATCCGGCGGCACCGCGTGGTGATCGCGGTGGCCGGGATGGAGGGCGCGCTGTTCAGCGTGCTCGCCGGGCTCGTGCACTGTCCCGTGCTGGCGGTGCCGCGGTCGGTGGGCTACGGCGTCGGCGGCGGCGGCCGCACCGCGCTGCACGCGGCGCTGGCGAGCTGCGCGTCGGGCCTCGTCGTCGTCAACATCGACAACGGGTTCGGCGCCGCGCACGCGGCGCTGCGCATGCTCGCGTTGACCGCCGGCGCGCCGGCAGCGGGTCGGCCTTCCGCTGGGTCGGGCGGTCGCGGCGAAGTCTAGTCCGGCGTCGCCGACGGCGAAGCCGGTTGCGGCGGGTCGCCCGCGCCTGGCTGCGGGATTGCGCCGACGAAACGATCGCGCCCGGCGTCCTTGGCGCGATACAGCGCGCGGTCGGCCTCGTGCACCCAGAGCTCGAC
>CAIWHR010000438.1 GCA_903912485.1 uncultured beta proteobacterium
ACGCCGAGCGCGACAGCCCGGATCGCCTGACCGGCAAGCACCACCACGCCTTCGCCGCGATCGCCCGCGAGCCGGCGGCCGAAGCGGATCAGGCCGGCTCGCGCCGCTTCGCCCTGCGTGTACGTGACCACGGTGATGATCACCGTCAGGAAGAAGTGCAGGCCCAGCATGCCGGCGCCGCCCAGCGCGGCGGCCGCCCACTGCGCGGCGCCGGCGGCGTGCGGCGCAATGCGCGCGACGAAGTCCTCCTTGCCGGCCGCCGCGATGGTGGTCCAGTCGCCGGCAATCCTCGCTCCGACCAGCGGGATGCGGGAAAGCCACTCGGGGGGCGGGGGAATCGGCGCGGTGACCAGCGTGCGCAGCCAGCGCATGATCGTATCCATGTTGTCGGCCAGCGCCTGGATCGCCAGCACCAGCGGCACGACGAACACCAGAACCATCGCGGTCGACATGATCGCCACCGCCAGCGCGCGGCTGCGCAGCCGCTGCTGGAGCTTGAGCATCATCGGCCACGTCGCCACCGCGATCATCGTCGCCCAGACGATCGCGAGCAGGAACGGGCGCAGGACCCAGAACGAGGCGCCGATGAGGATCACCATCAGCAGCACCGCGAGCACGGTGCGCGTCAGGTCGCGCTGCAGGTTGCTGCCGGGTCCGCCGCTGGTCATGGGTGCCTCGCTCGGTGGGTGGTGGCGCGCAGTCGGCTAACGGCCGCTCGCGCCCTGCACGCCGTTCGCCAGGCCGCTGTTGCGGCGCATGTCGTCCATCACCTGCCGGTCGCTGGTCTTGGCGGCGGCCGCCGAGTCCCGCACCGGGATGTGGCTTCCGGTGCGGTAGACCAGATCCTCCGGCGGCTCGTTGTTGCCCTGCGGGGTCGGCGCCGCGCAGGCCGCCACCAGCAGCGTGCCCGCCGCGATCACCCACATCTTTCGAAACGTCGCTTTCATCGCCCCCCCGTTTGGGAAATGGTTCAAGTATAGCGGGTGCGGGGATCCGGGCCAGCCGGGGCGCCGGGTTCGCGATCGAGCCGCGCCGGCCGGGTAAGAACATGAGATAATTTCATCCTACGCGGCGTGGGCCGCCGGCCGGGTCGGCGCGCGAGCGGCGCGACGCGGCGGCCGCCGACCGTCGCTCCATCCTGCCGGAGAACGCCCGATGCACATGGCCGATGCCCTGCTGTCCCCCGCGGTGGGTGCGACGATGTGGGCCGCCGCGGCGGTCGCCGTGGGGCACTGCTCGCGCCGCATCCGCAGCGAAGACGACGAGCGCCGCGTGCCGTTGATGGGCGTGCTCGGCGCGTTCCTGTTCGCCGCGCAGATGATCAACTTCGCCATCCCGGGCACCGGCTCGAGCGGCCACCTCGGCGGGGGCCTGCTGCTCGCCATCCTGCTCGGACCGCACGCGGCGTTGCTGGTGATGGCGTCGGTGCTGATCGTGCAGGCGCTGTTCTTCGCCGACGGCGGACTGCTGGCGCTGGGCTGCAACATCGTCAATCTCGGCTTCTTCCCTGCGTTCGTCGGCTATCCGCTCTACCGCCGCCTCGCCGGCAGCGCGCCGGGCGCGGCGCGTTCGGGCATCGCGGTGGTCGTCGCCGCGCTGCTGTCGCTGCAGCTCGGGGCGCTGGCGGTGGTGCTGGAGACGGTGGCGTCCGGAATCTCGGCGCTCCCCTTCGGCACGTTCGTCCTGTTCATGCTGCCGATCCATCTCGCGATCGGTGTCGTCGAGGGGGTGGTCACCGCTGCCGTCGTGTCCTTCGTCCGCGCCGCGCGTCCGGGGATGCTGCCATCCGTCGCGCCCTCCGGTGGCCCGGTGACCGGAGTCGCGCTGGCGTTCCTCGCCGCTGCCCTTGCCTTGGGCGGCGTCGGCGCCTGGGGCGCGTCGAAGGATCCGGACGGCCTCGAGTGGTCGATCGCCAGAATCACCGGCGCGACCGGTCCCGATGCGCCGCAGACCGCCGTCCACGCCGCGCTCGGCCGCTTCCAGCAACAGGCCGCCCTGCTGCCCGACTACGGGTTTCGCCGACCGGACGGCGCCGCGGCGCCGACGCCGGAAGGCCAGGGCGCGCCGGGCGACGGCGCGAGCGGGGATCGCCTCGGCACGTCCGTCGCGGGCGTCGTCGGCGGCGCGATCACGCTGCTGCTGGCGCTGCTCGTCGGGCTGGTGCTGCGGCGCCAGGCGCGCCGGGCCTGACCGCGCCTCCGCCGCCGCCCGCAGCTTCGACCCCCTCGCAGCCCGCGCCCGTCCCGGCACCGATCCCGTGTCCGCGCCTGCGGTCCTCGCCGGACTTCTCGACTTTCGCCGCCTCGACCTGCTGGCGGCGGAGGATTCGGCGCTGCATCGCCTCGACGCGCGGGCCAAGCTGGTCGTCGCGCTGGCATTCGTCGTCTGCGTCACGTCCTTCGGGCGCTACGCAGTGGCGCCGCTGCTGCCTTACTTCGTGTTTCCGATCGCCGTCGCCGCGGCGGCCCGGCTGCCGGCGGCGCGGCTATCGCGCCAGGTCGCGCTGCTGCTCCCCTTCGCGCTGCTGATCGCGCTGCCCAACCCGTTGTTCGACCGCGAGGTCCTGCTGCGCGTCGGCGGCGTCGGCATCGCCGGCGGCTGGATCTCGCTGGTTTCGATCCTGCTGCGGGCGCTGCTCGCCGCCGCCGCCGCGCTCACGCTGGTCGCGGTGACCGGGTTCCCGGCGATCTGCGGCGCGCTCGAACGGTTGGGCATGCCCAGGCAGCTCGCCGTCCAGCTGCTGTTCCTGTACCGCTATCTCGCCGTGCTCGGCGAGGAAGCGCTGCGGATGACGACGGCGCGCGAGCTGCGCGGAGGCGGTCGCCCGCTGTCGCTGCGCCTGTACGCAACGCTGGTCGGGCGCCTGCTGCTGCGGACCTGGGACCGGGCCGGGCGCATCCATCTCGCGATGTGCGCACGCGGCTTCGTCGGCGACTTCCGCAGCGGCGAGCGGTCGCGCTTCGGGCGGCGGGAAATCATCTACGTCGCCGGCTGGTGCGGGCTCTTCCTGCTGCTGCGCACGCAGGACCCGACGCACCGGCTGGGCGCGGCGTTGCTGCGGCTTTTCCAGTGAACCCGCCCGTGGTCGAGGCGCGCGGGCTGACGCACGTCTACGACGACGGCACCGTCGCGCTGCAGGACGTGTCGTTCCGGATCGCCGCGGGCGAATCGGTGGCGATCATCGGCGCCAACGGCGCGGGGAAGTCCACGCTGCTGCTCCACCTCAACGGCCACCTGACGCCGACCCGGGGCGACGTGCGCATCGGGCAGACGCCGCTGACCCGACAGACGCTGCCATCGATCCGCCGCAGCGTCGGCCTGGTGTTCCAGGATCCCGACGACCAGCTGTTCATGCCGACGGTCTACGACGACGTCGCCTTCGGCCCGCGCAACCAGGGCCTGGCGGAAGAAGAAGTCGGCCGGCGGGTGCAGGAGGCGCTGGAGCGCGTCGGCGTCTGGAGCGTGCGCGCCAAGCCGCCCTACCGCCTGTCCGGCGGCGAGAAGAAGCGCGTCGCCATCGCCGGCGTGCTGGCGATGGCGCCGGACATCCTGGTGATGGACGAGCCCACCAGCGGTCTCGATCCGCACGCGCGGCGCCAGCTCATCGGCCTGCTGGCGGACTTCGGCCACACCCGGATCTTCACCAGCCACGACCTCGACATGGTGCTGGACCTGTGCCCGCGCACCATCGTTCTGTTCGCCGGCGCGGTGAAGGCCGACGGGCCAACGCGCGACATCTTCGCCGACGCCGCGCTGCTGGCGCAGTGCCGGCTGGAGCGCCCGCTGGCGCTGCAGGCCTGTCCGCGGTGCGGACGAACCCAAGACTGACGAAGGAGACCCGATGGAACGCATCACGATGTCGATCGACGCCGAGCTCGCGACGGCGTTCGACGAGCTGATCGCGGCGCGCGGCTACACCAGCCGCTCCGAGGCGATGCGCGACCTGCTGCGGCGCGAGGTCGAAGCCAACCGCGTCCGGTACCAGCCGCGGGCGCCGTGCGTGGCCAGCCTGTCGTACGTGTACAACCACCACGTCCGCGATCTCGCCGAAAGGCTCACCGAGGCGCAGCACGCGCAGCACGACCTCGTGGTCGCGACGACGCACCTGCACCTCGACCACGAAAACTGCCTGGAGAACGTCTTCCTCAAGGGGTCGACGGCCGCGGTGCGCGCCTTCGCCGACCGCATCCGCGCCGAACGCGGTGTGCGCTACGGCCAGATCAACCTGATCACCGTGGAGGGCGGCGACCAGCACGCGCTTTCCGACGCCCACCACCACCACGGTCACATGCACCTGACGCCGCGCGCATGACGATCGAGGCGGCGCCTTCGGCCGCGGGGCCCGCCGCGCGGCAAGCCGCCGGCGACGGCCGGAGCGGCGCCGGACGGCGCCGCGGCCGCTATTTCTTGCGCATGAAGAAGACGCAGGTGCCGCTGTCCTCGGTCGACGACAGCAGCGCGTGGCCGGTCTGGCGGGCAAACGCCTCCATGTCCTTGACCGAGCCGGGATCGGTCGCCAGAATCTTCAGCACCTGGCCCGAGGCGAGGTCGTTCAGCGCTTTCTTCGTCTTCAGGATCGGCAGCGGGCACGACAATCCCTTGGCGTCCAGTTCCTTGTCAAAATCCATTCCCGGTTCTCCTCTGGTCCGCGGGTCGCGGCACGGCGGCACGGCGCCGGGGTCCGGCGGTTCTCCGCGCCGCGGCGCGACCGCCGCAGCGCCAAGATTACAGCATCGACGCCCCGGCTGACCGCCGTCCTGCCGCCATGCCCGCCTACCGCCCTTCGGACTTCGACTTCGCGCTGCCGCCGGAACTCGTCGCGCAGACGCCTTCGCCCGAGCGCGGCGCCAGCCGCCTGCTGCACGTCGACGGCGGCGCGCTCGCCGATCTCGCGTTCACCGACCTGCCGCCGCTGCTGGCCGCCGGAGACCTCGTCGTGTTCAACGACACGCGGGTGATCAAGTCGCGGCTGCACGCGGCCAAGCCGACCGGCGGCGCGGTCGAACTGCTGCTGGAGCGCGTGCTGGGGCCGCAGGAGGGCCTGTTCCAGCTGCGCGCCAGCCATCCGCCGCGCGCCGGCGGCAGCATCGACCTGCCGGGCGGCGTGCGGGCGACGGTGATCGGGCGCGACGACCGGTTCTTCCGCCTCTCGATCGACGGACCGCAGTCGCTGCCGGACTACCTCGACCGCCACGGCGAGGTCCCGCTGCCGCCGTACATCACGCGCCGCCCCGACGCCGCCGACGAGACGCGCTACCAGACCGTCTACGCGCGCCACGCCGGCGCGGTGGCCGCGCCGACCGCAGGCCTCCACTTCGACGACGCGATGCTGGCGGCGCTGCGCGCAGCGGGAATCGATTTCGCCTGGGTGACGCTGCACGTGGGCGCCGGCACCTTCGCGCCGATGCAGGGCGACGACCTGGCGGCGCACCGCATGCACAGCGAGCGCTACCGGATCCCGCCCGAGACCGCCGCCGCGGTCGCCGCCGCCCGCGAGCGCGGCGGGCGCGTCGTGGCGGTCGGCACCACCACGCTGCGCGCGCTCGAATCGGCGGCGGACGAGCAGGGGAAGCTGGCACCCGGCGAGGCCGAGACCGCGCTGTTCGTCACGCCGGGATTCGCTTTCCGCGTCGTCGACCGGCTGCTGACCAACTTCCACCTGCCGAAGTCGACGCTGCTGGTGCTGGTGTCGGCGTTCGCCGGCTTCGATCGCATCCGCGGCGCCTACGCGCACGCGATCGCGCGCAAGTACCGCTTCTTCAGCTACGGCGACGCGATGCTGCTCGAGCGCGCCGGCGCGCCACCCGGGTTACGATAGCGGGCTCCGAAACTCACCCCTCCCCCTCCATGCAATTCAACGTCCTCGCCACCTCGGGCCAGGCCCGGCGCGGCCGGCTCGAGCTCGTCCACGGCAGCGTCGAGACCCCCGTGTTCATGCCGGTCGGCACCTACGGCACCGTCAAGGCGATGGCGCCCAACGAGCTCGAGGAGATCGGCGCCGAGGTCGTCCTCGGCAACACCTTCCACCTGTGGCTGCGGCCCGGGATGGAGGTCGTCGCCGCCCACGGCGGCCTGCACCGTTTCATGGGCTGGCAGCGGCCTATCCTCACCGATTCGGGCGGCTTCCAGGTGTTCAGCCTGGGCGCGCTGCGCAAGGTGGCCGAGAACGGCGTGACCTTCGCTTCGCCGGTCAACGGCGACCGGATGCTGCTGACGCCCGAGATCTCGATGCAGATCCAGCGCACGCTCGATTCGGACATCGTGATGGTGTTCGACGAGTGCACGGCGCACCCGGCCACGCGCGACGAGACGGCGCGGTCGATGGCGCTGTCGCTGCGCTGGGCGGCGCGGTCGCGCGCCGAGTTCGACGCCGGCGGCAACCGCAACGCGCTGTTCGGCATCGTGCAGGGCGGCATGCACATCGACCTGCGCGAGGAGTCGCTCGCCGGACTCGTCGCCACCGGCTTCGACGGCTACGCGATCGGCGGGCTGTCGGTGGGCGAGCCCAAGGAGGAGATGCTGCGCGTGCTCGGCGCCGTCGCGCCGCGGCTGCCGGCGAACCGGCCCCGCTACCTGATGGGCGTCGGCACGCCGGAGGACATCGTCGCCGGCGTCACGGCCGGGATCGACATGTTCGACTGCGTGCTGCCGACGCGCAACGCGCGCAACGGCTGGCTGTTCACGCGCCACGGCGACGTCAAGATCCGCAACGCCCGCTACCGGACCGACACCGGCGCGCTCGACCCGACCTGCGGCTGCTACACCTGCCGGAATTTCACCCGCGGCTACCTCCACCACCTGCAGCGCGTCAACGAAATCCTGGGCGCGCGCCTCAACACCATCCACAACCTGCACTACTACCTGACGCTCGCGTCCGAACTGCGCGCGGCCATCGCCGCCGACCGCCTGCCCGCTTACGCCGGCGAGTTCGAGGCCGGCCGGGCGCGCATGTTAGAATAACGGGCTTTTTCACCCCGGACCGTCTGCGGCAGCCGGGGGATTGCCGGGCGGTCGATGCCGCCCGCTGCCGACCGCCCCCGAGGACGGCCGGCGAAGTGCGACCCAATTGCGGCGACCCAACTGCGGCGAGCCCGCCAAGGAGGATCAAGTATGTCGTTCGACCTCATCACCCCCGCCCACGCGCAGGCCATGACGCTCCCGGGCGGCAGCGATCTGATGACCTTCCTGCCGATGATCGCGATCTTCGTCGTCTTCTACTTCCTGCTGATCCGCCCGCAGCAGAAGAAGGCGAAGGAGGCGAAGGCGATGCTCGAAGCGCTGCAGAAGGGCGACGAAGTGGTCACCGCCGGCGGACTGCTCGGCCGCATCGCCAAGCTGAGCGACCAGTACGCCACCATCGAGGTGGCGGCCAACACCGAAATCATCGTCCAGCGCCAGGCCGTCGCCCAGCTGCTGCCCAAGGGCACGATCAAGGGCCTCTGACCCCCGGTCCGGCCTCCGGCGCATTGCGTCGATGCGTGCCCGCCCCGGGCGCGCGTCGCCGCCAGACTCCCGACGCCGGACGCAGGACGCCTGACCTTCCGGAAAACCGATGAACCGCTACCCCCTCTGGAAATACGTTGTCATCGTCGCCGCGCTGGTGATCGGCTTCGTCTACACGCTGCCGAACCTGTTTCCCGAAGTGCCGGCGGTGCAGGTGTCGTCGAGCAAGGCCGCGTACAAGATCGACAGCGCGCTGCTGCAGCAGATCGAAGCCGCGCTCAAGGAAGCCGGGGTCGCTTTCCGCGGCGACGCGCTCGACCCGACCGGCATCAAGGTGCGCTTCGCCGACCCCGACACGCAGCTGAAGGCGAAGGACGTGCTGCAGGCGAAGCTGGGCGACAACTACATCGTCGCGCTGAACCTGCTGTCGGCGTCGCCGCAGTGGCTGACGTCGATCGGCGCGCTGCCGATGTACCTCGGCCTCGACCTGCGCGGCGGCGTGCACTTCCTGCTGCAGGTCGACATGAAGGCGGCGCTCGACAAGGCGGCCGACCGCTACACCAGCGACATCCGGTCGCTGATGCGCGAGAAGAAGGTGCAGTACGCGGGCGTCGCGCGCGAAGGGACGAACGTCGTCGCGCGCTTCCGCGACGCCACCGAGCGCACCAAGGCGCGCAGCGAGATCGGCAACGTCTTCCCCGACCTCCTGCTGCGCGAGACCGAGGGCACGCCCGGCGAGTTTCGCCTCACCGCGTCGCTCAAGCCCGAAGCGCAGAAGAAGATCCAGGACGGCGCGGTCCAGCAGAACATCCAGATTCTCCGCAACCGGGTGAACGAGCTCGGCGTGGCCGAGCCGATCATCCAGCAGCAGGGTGCCGATCGCGTCGTCGTGCAGCTCCCCGGCGTGCAGGACACCGCGCGCGCCAAGGACATCCTCGGCCGCACCGCGTCGCTCGAGATCCGGATGGTCAACGAGGACCCGGGCGCGTTCGAAGCCGCGCTCGCGGGGCAGGTCGCGTTCGGCAGCGACCTGTTCGTCGAACGCGGCGGCGCGCAGATCCTGGTCAAGCGCCAGGTGGTCCTGACCGGCGACCGCATCAACGACGCGCAGCCCGGCTTCGACCAGCGCAACAACGAGCCCGCCGTCCACGTCAACCTCGACGGCACCGGCGCCCGCCTGTTCAAGGAGCTCACGCGCGAGAACGTCGGCAAGCGCATGGCGATCGTGCTGGTCGAGAAGGGCAAGGCCGAGGTCGTCACCGCGCCGGTGATCCGCGAGGAAATCGGCGGCGGCCGCGTCCAGATCAGCGGCCGGATGAACACGCGCGAAGCCAACGACATCGCGCTCCTGATGCGCGCCGGCGCGCTGGCGGCGCCGATGGAGATCGTCGAGGAGCGCACCGTCGGCCCGTCGCTGGGCAAGGAAAACATCGACAAGGGCTTCAACTCGGTCGCGTACGGCTTCGGCGTGCTGTCGCTGTTCATGTGCGCCTACTACCTGCTGATGGGCGTGATCTCGACCATCGCGCTGACGGTCAACCTGCTGCTGCTGGTCGCGATCCTGTCGATGCTGCAGGCGACGCTGACGCTGCCGGGCATCGCGGCCATCGCGCTGACGCTGGGCATGGCGATCGACTCCAACGTGCTGATCAACGAACGCATCCGCGAGGAACTGCGCTGGGGCGCGACGCCGCACGCGGCGCTGCAGGCCGGCTACGAGCGGGCGTGGGGGACGATTCTCGACTCCAACGTCACGACGCTGATCGCCGGCATCGCGCTGCTGATCTTCGGCAGCGGCCCGGTGCGCGGCTTCGCGGTGGTCCACTGCCTCGGGATCATGACGTCGATGTTCTCGGGCGTGTTCCTGTCGCGCGGCATCGTCAACCTGATCTACGGCAGCCGGAAGAAGCTCGACGCGATTTCGATCGGCCAGGTGTGGAAGCCCTCGGTCTCGCCGGCGCCGGCCAAGTGACGGCGCCCGCCGCGGCCGCCGTTGTCCAATGATGCATTCGCCAACCCCGGCCCGCGGCTGCCCGCGGGCGCGGGAATGATCGCAGGGAAAAGATAACGCCATGGAATTCTTCAGGATCTCGCGCGACATCCCGTTCATGCGGTACGCGCTGGTTTTCAACGTGATCTCGGCGATCACGTTCATTCTGGCCATCGTCTTCCTCGCCGCGCGCGGCCTCAACCTGGGCGTCGACTTCCGCGGCGGCACGGTGATCGAGGTCACCTACGGCCACGCGGTCGACTTCAACCGCCTGCGCGGCGCGCTCGACAAGCTCGCTCTCGGCGAATACTCGGCGCAGAGTTTCGGCAGTTCCAACAACGCGCTGATCCGGCTGCCGCTCAAGGAAGGCGTCTCGAGCGCTCAGCTTTCCGACCGGGTGATGACGGCGCTCAGGGGCGACGACGATTCGGCGCGCCAGCAGCGCGTCGAGTTCGTCGGACCGCAGGTCGGCAAGGAGCTGTTCGAGAACGGCGCGCTGGCGCTGCTGCTCGTCTCGCTGGGCATCGTCGCCTACCTCGCGATGCGCTTCGAGTGGCGGTTCGCGGTGTCGGCGATCATCGCCAACCTGCACGACGTGATCATCATCCTGGGCTTTTTCGCGCTGTTCCAGTGGGAGTTCTCGCTGCCGGTGCTGGCGGCGGTGCTGGCGGTGCTGGGCTATTCGGTCAACGAGTCGGTCGTCATCGCCGACCGGATCCGCGAGAACTTCCGCAAGATGCGCAAGGCCACCGTCACGCACGTCATCGACAACGCGATCACCAGCACGATTTCGCGGACGATGATCACCCACGGCATGACGCTGCTGATGGTGCTGTCGATCCTGTTCTTCGGCGGCGAGACGCTGCACTACTTCGCGCTGGCGCTGACCATCGGCATCTGCTTCGGCATCTACTCGTCGGTGCTGGTGATGGCGCCGCTGGTGATGTGGATGGGCGTGTCGCGCGAGGACCTCGTCAAGCCCGAGAAGAAGCACGACGGCGGCGGCGAGAAGATCCTGCCGTAGGCCGTCACCCGGCCCGCAACCCGCATGCTGACGACGCTCTTCTACTCGCTGCTCGCGCTCGACCAGACGCTGGCGATGGTCGCCGCGCAGTACGGGCCGTGGCTGTACGCGCTGCTGTTCGTCGTGATCTTCGCCGAGACGGGGGTCGTCGTGTTCCCGTTCCTGCCGGGCGATTCGATCCTGTTCATCGCCGGCACCGTCGCAGCGACGGCGGGGCTCAACGTGCACGTGCTGGTGCTGGTGCTGACGGTGGCCGCGATACTCGGCGACACCGTCAACTACTCGGTCGGCCACTTCATCGGGCCCAAGGTCTTCGATCGGCCCGACTCGCGCTGGTTCCGGCAGGCGCACCTGCGCCGCACGCAGGAGTTCTACGACAAGTACGGCGGCGTCACCATCATCATCGGCCGCTTCGTGCCGATCGTGCGCACCTTCGCGCCGTTCCTCGCCGGCGTGGCCGGGATGACGTACCGCAGGTTCCTGTCCTTCAACGTCGTCGGCGCCATCGCGTGGATCCTGTCGCTGGTCTACGCGGGCTACCTGTTCGGGAACATTCCCTGGGTCAAGGACCACCTGACGCTGATCGTGCTGGGAATCGTCGCGGTCTCGCTGCTGCCCGCGGTGACGACGTTCGTCAAGGAGTGGCGCGGCCGCGCGCGTTGATCTGCCCGCGGCCGAGGCGCAGCGCCGGGCATCCCCCGCCGTATGCTCTGCCCGAGCCAGCCTCCGTAGCCCGGGCTTCGCGGCCACGAACCCCGACCGCGAGCACCACCGTCCACCCGCGAAGCCCGGGGCAGCCGTCCCCCGTGCCCATAGCCGCAACCACCCGGGTTGCGCGCGGACGCGCGGGAGGCCCGCAGCGACCGTTCCCGGGCGCGCAACGCCGGGCTACGGCACCGCCGGTACGACACACC
>CAIWHR010000439.1 GCA_903912485.1 uncultured beta proteobacterium
CGCTCGTCATTCCGGCGCATGAGGGAACGATCGATCCCGCGCTGCTCGGCGATACAACGCTCACGCTCCTCTTCACGAACAACGACGATAAGATCAGCCGGCTCTACATCCCGCCCGTCGTCCACGCGCTCGACGACGTGAGCTTCTGGATCCGCGCCGGCGAGACGCTGGGCCTCGTCGGCGAGTCGGGCTGCGGCAAGTCGACGACCGGCAAGCTGATCCTGCGCCTGCAGCCGCCGACCTCCGGCGAGATCCACTGGCGCGG
The DNA here is from genome assembly GCA_903912485.1 of uncultured beta proteobacterium. Lineage (GTDB taxonomy): Bacteria > Pseudomonadota > Gammaproteobacteria > Burkholderiales > Casimicrobiaceae > CAIWHR01. The sequence goes on from CAIWHR010000439.1 coordinate 266, forward strand.
CACGCGCATCGACGGTCTCAACCAGGCGGCGATGCGCCCGATCCGGCGCGAGCTGCAGGCGGTGTTCCAGGACCCGTACTCGTCGCTGAACCCGCGGATGCGCGCCGCCGACATCGTCGTCGAGCCGGTGCGCAATTTCGAGTCGCTGTCGGGCGCAGCGCTGCGCGAGCGCGCGGCCGAACTGTTCGCGCGCGTCGGCCTGCGCCCCGACCAGCTGATCAAGTACCCGCACGAGTTCTCGGGCGGGCAGCGGCAGCGCCTGGGGATCGCGCGCGCGCTGTCGGTGCGGCCGCAGCTCATCGTCTGCGACGAGCCGGTCTCCGCGCTCGACGTTTCGGTGCAGGCGCAGGTGATCAACCTCTTGATGGACCTGCAGGCCGAGTTCCACCTGTCGTACCTGTTCATCGCGCACGACCTGGCGGTGGTCGAACACATCAGCCACCGCGTCGCGGTGATGTACCTCGGCAAGATCGTCGAGATCGCGCCGACGCGCGCGATCTTCGGGCAGCCGCTGCACCCCTACACCGACGCGCTGCTGGAGTCGGTGCCGGTGCCCGACCCGACGGTGAAGAAGCAGCGCCGCGTGCTCGGCGGCGACGTCCCCAGCCCGGTCGACCCGCCGTCCGGATGCCGCTTCCACACCCGCTGCCCGTACGCCGAGAATCGCTGCCGCAGCGAGGAGCCGCTGCTGCGCTCGGTCGCGCCCGACCATCTCGTCGCCTGCCACCTCCGAGGATAGCCATGACCATGAGCGCGCCGGGCCGTCCCAAGCGCGAATTCCGCCACCTCCGGGGGCAGCGCCGCGGCGTCAGCCGCAAGCGCGGGGGTCGTCAATGAATGCGTATGCCGTCGTCAATCCGCGCGCCGCGCCGGCGGCCGAGGCCTATGGCTCCGCGCGCTCGGCGGTGCTCTCGGCCGGGGGCTTCGCCGCCGCGGCGGCCGAGATCGTCACCTGGCCCGGCTACGCGCCGACGCCGCTGTGGACGCTGCCGGGGCTCGCCCGCCGCCTCGGGCTGGGCGAGGTCCGCTACAAGGACGAGCGCACGCGCTTCGGCCTCAAGAGCTTCAAGGCGCTGGGCGGGGCTTACGCCGTCGCCAACGTGGTCAAGCGCGCGATCCGCGCCGCGGGCCGGGGCGACGCGACGTCGCTCGACCTCGTCGGCGGCGCCTTCGCCGACATCGCCGCCGGCATCACCGTCACCTGCGCGACCGACGGCAACCACGGCCGCTCGGTGGCCTGGGGCGCGCAGCTCTTCGGCTGCCGCTGCGTGATCTTCGTCCACGAGAAGGTGAGCCAGGGGCGGCGCGACGCGATCGCCCGCTACGGCGCCGACGTGGTCGAGGTCAAGGGCAACTACGACGACGCGGTGCGCCACGCGGCGGCGACCGCCGCCGCCAGCGGCTGGACCGTCGTCTCGGACACGTCGTATCCCGGCTACCGCGACATTCCCGTCGACGTGATGCACGGCTACGGCGCGATGGCCGCCGAAATCGGCAGCCAGGTCGACGCGCCGCCGACGCACGTGCTGGTGCAGGCCGGCGTCGGCGCGCTGGCCGCTGCGGTGTGCGCCGATTTCTGGATTCGCTGGGGCGCGCGGCGTCCCCGCTTCGTCGTCGTCGAGCCGACCGCCGCCGATTGCGTCGCCAGGAGCCTGGTCGCCGGGCACCCGGTTGCCGTCGCGGGCGAACTCGACACCGTCATGGCCGGGCTCGCCTGCGGCGAAGTCTCCGAGCTCGCGTGGGAGATTCTCGGCACCGGGACCGACGCCGCGGTCGCCGTGCCCGACGGCTACGCGCTGGCGGCCGTGCGCGCGTTCGCGACCCCCGACGCCGGCGACCCGGCGATCGTGTCCGGGGAGACCGGCGCCGCGGGACTCGCCGCGCTGCTCGCGGCGCACGACGACCCCGCGATCCGGTCGGCGCTGGCGCTCGACGGCGCCTCGCGCGTGCTGCTGCTGGGCAGCGAGGGCGACACCGACGCCGCGATCTACAGGCAGATCGTCGGCCGCAGCGCCGACGACGTGCTGGCGTAGCGACATGGCCGCGACCCCCGACGCGATCGCGCTCACGCAGGCGCTGGTGCGCATGAACACCATCAACCCGCCAGGCCACGAGGACCAGTGCACCGCGTATCTCGGCGCGCTGCTCGAAAGCGCGGGCTTTCGCTGCGCGACCTACGAGTTCGCGCCGCGGCGCGCGAGCCTCGTCGCCCGGATCGGCGGCGACGACGCCAGGGCGCCGCTGTGCTTCACCGGCCACGTCGACGTGGTGCCGCTCGGCGCCGCGCCCTGGTCGCGCGACCCTTTCGGCGCCGACATCGTCGACGGCAGGCTCTACGGCCGCGGGGCGAGCGACATGAAGAGCGGCGTCGCCGCCTTCGTCGCCGCCGCGATCGAGCTCGCGCCGCAGCTCGCTTGCGGCCCCGGGCTGGTGCTGGTGATCACCGCCGGCGAGGAGACCGGCTGCGAAGGCGCC
>CAIWHR010000440.1 GCA_903912485.1 uncultured beta proteobacterium
CGCCGTCGCCGAGGCGCGTCGTGGCGCTGATCCGCGTCGGCTTGGCGAACATCTGCCCGCCCAGCGCGAACACCGACAGGCCGTTGACCCGGCCGACCGCTTCGCCGTCGGTGTCGATCAGCACCGAGCCGCGGAGGATCTGCTCGCGCATCTGCTGCCGGATGCGTCCGACGCGGTCGAGGCCGGCGTCGATCGCGGCGTCGACGTTGGCGGCGCCGACCTGCGCCGACGCGGCGCGGCGGGCGCCGAAATCGGCTTCGGTCATCAGGTCGATCAGGCTCTGCACGTGCGTCGACAGCCGCTCGCTGTCCTCGACGTCGCGCGCGCGGGTCTCGATCAGCCGCGCGACCGCGCCGCGATCGAAGGGCAGCAGCGCGTGGCGCCGGGCGAGCGTGGCGATCAGGCGCGCGAGCAGGCCCTCGTTCGACGCCGTGCGCTCGATCTCGTCGTCGAAATCGGCAGCCACCTTGAACAGCTCGGCGAAATCGGGGTCGAGCGCGAACAGCAGGTAATACCACGAGCGCTCGCCGAACAGGACGACCTTGACGTCCAGCGGGATCGGCTCGGGCTCGAGCGAGATGGTGCTGACGAAGCTGTACATCTGCCCCAGCGACTCGATGCGGATCCGCCGCGTGGTCAGAGCGCGCTTCAGACCCTCCCAGGCGAAAGGCTGCGCCAGCAGCTTGCGCACGTCGAGCAGCAGGTAGCCGCCGTTGGCGCGGTGCAGCGCGCCGGCCTTGATCAGCGTGAAGTCGGTGATCAGCGCACCCAGCTGCGCGATGTGTTCGACGCGGCCGAGCAGGTTGGGGTGCGTCGGCAGGTCCTCGTAGACGACCGGCACGCCGTCGGGCTCGCTGCGGTCGAGCAGCAGGTTGACCTCGTAGCGGCGGAAGTTCGGCGCCTGCGCGTCGGCCAGCGGCATCGGCGCCGGCGCCGGCTCGGACCCGCGCCGGAAGTCGTCGATGTTCTCGACCAGGTCGTGCTCGACGGCGCCGAGATAGGCGAGCACGTCCGGCAGGTCGACGTAACCCTGCCGCAGCTCCTCGATCTCGCGCCCCACCGCGTAGCTCGCCACCTCGCGGTTGAGCGTCCGGATGCGCTCGCGCCGCTCCTTGCGCCAGCGCTGCCCGTCGCGCAGCAGCTGCGCCAGCAGTTCCTGCAGCGACCCGATCGTCTTTTCGATCCGGTGCTGCTCGTCGGCGGACAGCGCCGCAAACGCTTCGGGGGTGATGACTTCGCCGCCCTTCACCGGCGCCAGCGTGAACCCGGTCGGCGTGCGCAGCAGCGCGATCTCCTGCGCCGACGCCTGCTCGGCCAGCGTGGCGAACGCCTTGTCGTGCCGCTCGCTGAACTCGGCGTCGATCTGCTCGCTGCGCGCGCGGTACTCGTCGCTGTCGAACACCGCGGGGATCGTCGCCAGCAGTTCCTCGACCAGCTTGCGCATCGCGTCGCGCAGCCGGGCCCCGCGCCCGGCCGGCAGGCGCAGCGCCCGCGGCTTATGCGGATGGTCGAAATGGTTGACGTAGCACCAGTCGTCCGGCCGCGCCTCGGCCGCCGCCTGGCGGCCGATGACCTGCCGCAGCAGCGTCTCTTTGCCGGCGCCGGGCGGACCCAGCACGTACAGGTTGTAGCCGTCGCGGCGGATGGCGACGCCGAATTCGAGCGCGGTCTTCGCGCGCTGCTGGCCGAAACTCTCGTCGAGATCCTCGAGTTCGCCGGTGTCGGCAAAGGCGAACTGCGCGGGATCGCAGCGCTGCGCCAACTGCGAGGGAGACAGCTTGCCGAGGTCGGGCATGGGTCGAATCCGGTGACTCGCAACCACCGCCACGCACTGCCCGCGCGGCGTCGTCTTCATGCTAGACCCGGCCGCCGTGCCGTCATTGACGCGGGTCAAACAGCCCCCCGAACGGCCGCGCGCGCAGCCGCTTTGAACAATTTCGCTGCGGCGCACAATAACGTGTTACACTTGCCGGCTGCGGCGATCTGCGAAGTACTTCACGGTTGCCCGCCGCAGGCGTCACCCCCCAAGGCAACCGGATCATCGGTTTCTAATCTCTCGGTTCATTCTCCCGCAGTCCGAGTCTGAGCGGCAGCATCCGGTTAGCGACGATGGCTTTGCAGTCTGTCGACCCGGTTGCGGCTGTTTGCGCGCGCTTGGAAACGTCCTGCCTGACGGCATGCAGCCGTCGCGGCCGGCGACCCGGCGCGGGACTCACTCCCGCCATTCCGGAATCCTGGGCACAGGTCGCCTCATTTTCAAAATGAGTGGCGCATCCTGTCTTTTGCCCGCGGCTCGCGCCTCCCCTGGGGCGGCGAGGGCTTTCGCAATGCGTTGAACGGGAATGAACATGAAATTCGAAGAACTCAATCTGGCGCCGCAGCTGCTGCAGGCGCTCACCGCCTGCGGCTACGAAGAACCGACGGCGATCCAGGCGCAGACCATACCGGAACTGCTCGCCGGCAAAGACCTGATCGGCTCCGCGCAGACGGGGACCGGCAAGACGGCGGCCTTCGTGCTGCCGGCGCTGTCCCTGCTGGCGGCGCCGGCGCAGCACGCCAAGGCGGCGCGGCGCGGCGTGGGCATGCCGCGCGTGCTGGTGCTCGCCCCGACGCGCGAGCTCGCGCAGCAGGTCGCCGAGCAGGTCGTGCGCTACGGTCAGTTCCTGCGGGTGAAGACCGTCTGCATCTTCGGCGGCGCGCCTTACCCGGTGCAGAACCGCCAGCTCGAGCGCGGCGTCGACGTGCTGGTCGCCACACCGGGCAGGCTGATCGACCACATCGACCGCGGCCGCATCGACCTGTCGGGGATCGAAATGCTGATCATCGACGAGGCCGACCGGATGCTCGACATGGGCTTCATCGACGACGTCGACCGCATCGCCGCCCTGACGCCCAGGACGCGGCAGACGGTGCTGTTCTCGGCGACCTTCGAAAGCGCGATCGCGCGCCTGTCGGCGCGGCTGCTGCGCGACCCCGTGCGCGTCGACATCAAGGCGGAACAGGCCGGTCCGCTGGCGATCGAGCAGCGCGTCCACTTCGCCGACGATCACGCGCACAAGAACCGCCTGCTCGACCACCTGCTCGCCGACACGGCGATCGGCCAGAGCATCGTCTTCATCGCCACCAAGCGCGACGCCGAGGCGCTGGCGACGCGGCTGCAGGGTCAGGGCCACGCCGCGGCCGCGCTGCACGGCGACATGAACCAGCGCGAGCGCACGCGCACGCTGCAGGACATGCGCCGCGGCGGCGTGCGCACGCTGGTCGCCACCGACGTCGCGGCGCGCGGTCTCGACGTCGCCGGCATCAGTCACGTCATCAACTTCGACCTGCCGCGGCAGGCCGAGGACTACGTCCACCGCATCGGCCGCACCGGCCGCGCGGGTGCGACCGGCATCGCCGTGTCGCTGGCCAATCACAGCGATCGCGGCGCGCTGCGCCAGATCGAGCGCTACACCGGCTCGGCGATCCCGACGCACGTGATTCCGGGCCTCGAGCCGCGCGCGCGCAGCCATTCGACGGCACCGGCGCATCGGACGCCCCGCGGCGATTCCGGCGCGCGTGCACGCACGTCGGCACCGCAGGCGCACGCGCCGGGAAGTTCGTGGTCGGCGCCGCGCAGCTACGCCCGGCCCGACGCGCCGCGCACCGGCGCGCCCAGCGGCGCGCGCAAGCGCGACGGCGCTTCGCGCTCCTACGACGGCGGCGGCAAGAAGGGCGGCCGCTCCTGGTAGGACGCGAGGGTCAGAGCCCGCCGAAGCGCCGGTAGAAGCCGGCGCCCGCCGGCGGCAGCGGGCCGCTTTCGGCTGCGAGCGTCGCCGTCAGGTGCCGTTCGGCGGCGCGGTGCGTGAGGCGGTAGAAATCGCGGCACAGCGCGAACGCCGCGGCACCCGGCCAGTCGAGCGGCAGCAGCGCGGCCGGCAGCTGCGGGTCGCGCAGCAGCGCGCGGCGGTAGGCGTGGATCAGCAGCGTGCGCACGACCAGGCACTGTTCCGGGTCGTAGTCGGCGTCGGCGCACTCGCGGAAGCGCTCGATCACCCGGCCGAAGCGATGCAGCAGGTCGCGGTAGAGAGCCGACACGCCGTCGAGATCCCAGGCGCGGGAAGCGCAGGATGCCAGCGTCTGCCCGCCGCCGGCGGCGTCGTCGCTGGCGCGCAGCACCACCACCCGGTCGGCGCAGCCCAGCGCACGCAGGATGTCGGCGACGGCGCTGCCGGCCTGCGCCGGACGCGCGTAGGCGCCGGCGCCGAAGCTGCCGAACCCGGCCCACTGCAGTTCGACCGCCAGCGCGCGGCGCTCGCCCGGTGCCAGGCCGTCGGGCAGCAGCAGTTCCCAGGTCGCATCCCACCGGTCGACCGGGACCGCGTAGATCCTTCGGTGCGCCTCGGCAAACCGCCGGGCGCCGTCCTCGGTCAGCGAATACACGCTGCGCCGGCCGACGCGCTTGGCCCGGATCCACCCCTGCCGGGCGAGCCGGAAGACGCAGGTCCGCACCAGCCGTTCGTTGATCCCCAGCGGGGCGAGCAGACGGATGAGACCGGGAAGCACGACGGCGCCGCCGTGCGGGGCGATGGCGTCGCCCCAGACGGTGACGATCAGCGACGACGCCTGCGGCGGCAGGTCCGCGACCTGGCGCGCGATCCAGCGCCGGACCTGCGGGTCCGCCCGCGGCGCGCAAGGCCCAGCGCTGCGGGTCGCGTTCACGATCGGGCACCCCCGCCGAGCGCCCGGCGCCGCGCGTGACGTGATACGGAGTTTGCGTACCGCATGGGAAAAGTGTATCGTTTTCGGCCGGTCGCTGCCAGCCCCCGGGGGCGGCGGGCGATCGGGTCACCGGCAGGCCGGACCCGGACAGCGGAGGGGCGATGTACGCGCAAATGGTGGAAACCGGCGTCGACGCGGTGCGGACGGCGGCCGACATGGGCGGCGACGAGCGCGCTTTCCAGGCGCGCATCGACGCCGACATCAGGATCGAGCCCAAGGACTGGATGCCCGAGGCCTACCGCAAGACGCTGATCCGGCAGATGTCGCAGCACGCGCACTCGGAGATCGTCGGCATGCTGCCCGAGGGCAACTGGATCACCCGCGCGCCGACGCTCAAGCGCAAGGCGATCCTGATGGCCAAGGTCCAGGACGAAGGCGGACACGGGCTCTACCTCTATTCGGCCGCCGAGACGCTGGGCGTGTCGCGCGACGCGATGACCGCCGACCTCCTGTCGGGCAAGGCCAAGTATTCGAGCATCTTCAATTACCCGACGCTGACCTGGGCCGACATCGGCGCCATCGGCTGGCTGGTCGACGGCGCGGCGATCATGAACCAGATCCCGCTGTGCCGCTGCTCGTTCGGCCCCTACGCGCGGGCGATGGTGCGCATCTGCAAGGAGGAGAGCTTCCACCAGCGGCAGGGCTACGACATCATGCTGTCGCTCGCTCGCGGCACGCCCGGGCAGAAGGCGATGGCGCAGGACGCGCTCGACCGCTGGTGGTGGCCGTCGCTGATGATGTTCGGGCCGTCGGATGCCGAAAGCGTGCACAGCGCGCAGTCGGCGGCGTGGAAGATCAAGCTGCTGTCGAACGACGAGCTGCGCCAGCGCTACGTCGACCAGACGGTGCCGCAGGCCGACCACCTCGGCATCACCATGCCCGACCCCGACCTCGCGTGGAACGCCGACCGCGGCCACTACGACTTCGGCGCCATCGACTGGGCCGAGTTCCACGCGGTGGTCAGGGGCAACGGCCCGTGCAACCGCGACCGGCTCGCCACCCGCGTCAAGGCGTGGGAGGATGGCGGCTGGGTGCGCGACGCGGCGATGGCGCACGCCGACAGGCGAGCGGCGCGCGCGGCGGCCGCGGCGGCGTAGGCCGGTGCAACCGAACCCGAGGGAGTCGATCCGATGACGAGTGAATGGCCGTTGTGGGAAATCTTCATCCGCAGCCAGCACGGCCTCGCGCACAAGCACGCGGGCAGCCTGCACGCGCCGGACGCGGAGATGGCGGTGAAGAACGCGCGCGACGTCTACACGCGGCGCAACGAGGGCGTCTCGATCTGGGTGGTGAAGTCGTCCGACATCGTCGCCTCCTGCCCCGGCGATCGCGAGGCGCTGTTCGACCCGGCCAGCAGCAAGGTGTACCGGCACCCGACGTTCTTTCCGATGCCCGACGAAGTCAAGCACATCTGACGCGGCGGCAACCGCACGGCAACCCGCGACGACCGACGTGGACGACGACCCGATCCTGTTCCAGTACCTGCTGCGCCTCGGCGACTCGCCGCTGATCCTCGCGCAGCAGCTCGGCGCCTGGGTCGGCAAGGGCCCGGCGCTCGAGGAGGACATCGCGCTCACCAACGTCGGGCTCGACCTCCTCGGCCAGGCGCGGCTGTGGCTGACCTGCGCCGGCGAGGTCGAGGCGCGGTTGGGCGGGGCGGGGCGCAGCGAGGATGAGCTCGCGTTCACCCGCGACGGCGGCGAGTTCCGCAACCTGCTGCTGGTCGAGCAGCCCAACGGCAGCTACGCCGACACCATGGCGCGGCAGTTCCTGTTCGACACCTGGCACCTGCTGGCGCTGCGCGCGCTGCTGCCGTCGCGCGACGCGCGCGTGGCCGCGATCGCGGACAAGGCGGCGAGGGAGGTCGCCTACCACGTCGAACGCTCCGGCGACTGGGTCGTCCGGCTGGGCGACGGCACGCCGGAGTCGCACGCCCGGATGCAGGCGGCGATCGACGGTCTGTGGATGTACACCGGCGAGATGTTCGTTCCCGACGCCGTCGAACTGGCGCTGATCGACGCCGGCGTCGCCGCCGACGTGCGGGCGCTGGAAGCGCCGTGGCGGCGGCACGTCGACGCCGTGCTCGCCGAAGCGACGCTGAGCGTGCCGCAGAACGGCTGGATGCAGGGCGGCGGCGGCCGCGGCGGCAAGCAGGGCGTGCACACCGAGCATCTGGGTCACCTGCTCGCCGAGATGCAGTTCCTGCAGCGCGCCTATCCGGACGCGCAATGGTGACCGCCGTGCAGCAGGCGATCGTCGGTGCCACCGGCGGCGCGACCGCGCCCCGGCCGGCGTTGGGCGCGGTCTGGGCCGCGCTCGACGCGGTGCCCGATCCCGAGATCCCGGTGATCTCGGTGATCGAACTGGGCATCGTGCGCGCCGTCGAATGGTCGGCGGCGAATCCGCAGACGCTGATCGTGAGCGTCACGCCGACGTACTCGGGCTGCCCGGCCACCGAGCTGATCGTGGACGGCATCCGCGAGGCGCTGGCAGCACTCGGTGTGGCCGACGTCGAGATCAGGTTCCGGCTGGCGCCGCCCTGGACCACCGACTGGATGTCGGCCGAGGCGAGGCGGAAGCTGCGCGCGTACGGCATCGCTCCGCCGGCGGGCGGCGCGGCCAGCGCACGCGTGTCGCGCGTCGACGTGGCGGGGATCAGCCCGCTGCGCCGCGCGAAGGACGTCGTCGGCTGTCCCCGCTGCGGGTCGGCGCGGACCGAGCTCGTCGCGCAGTTCGGCTCGACCGCGTGCAAGGCGCTGTACCGCTGCGTCGACTGCCTCGAGCCCTTCGATTACTTCAAGCCGCATTGAGCGCGAGCCATGAGTAGATTCCACCCGCTGCGCGTGGCGAAGGTCGAGCGCGAGACGCGCGACGCCGTCGCCGTCACCTTCGACCTGCCTCCGGCGCTGCGCGACGTGTTCCGCTACGTCCAGGGCCAGCACCTGACGCTGCGCGCCGTCGTCGACGGCCGCGAGCTGCGCCGCTCGTACTCGATCTGCTCGGCGGTGCAGGACGACGTGCTGCGCATCGCGATCAAGCGCAATCCCGGCGGCGCGTTCTCGAACTGGGCCAACGACCGGCTGCGCGCCGGCGACACGCTCGACGCGATGCCGCCGCTCGGCCACTTCGGCGTGGCGCTCGATCCCGCCGCGCGCAGGCACTACCTGGGCTTCGCCGCCGGCAGCGGCATCACGCCCCTGCTGTCGATCGTCAAGACGACGCTGGCGGTCGAGCCCGCGAGCCGGTTCACGCTGTTCTACGGCAACCGCGCGTCGGGCAGCGTGATGTTCAAGGAGGAGCTCGCCGCGCTCAAGGACACGCACCTCGCCCGCTTCAGCCTCGTCCACGTGCTGTCGCGCGAGCCGCAGGACATCGAGCTGCTGCATGGGCGCATCGACCGGCAGAAGGCCGACGACCTGCTGCGCCACTGGGTGGCCCTCGACGACATCGACGCGGCGTTCGTCTGCGGGCCCGACGGCATGATGCAGGCGGCGGCCGACGCGCTGAAGGCGCGCGGCTTCCCCGAGGCGAAGATCAGGATCGAGCGCTTTGCGACGTCGATCCCGCAGCACGAGCACAGGCCGCAGCCGATCGAACCCGGCCACGCGCAGTGCGAGGTCACCGTCGTCATCGACGGCGCGACGCGGACCTTCATGCTCGACAAGGCGAAGGAGAGCATCATCGACGCCGGCCTGCGCAGCGGCGTCGAGCTGCCGTACTCGTGCAAGGGCGGCGTGTGCTCGACCTGCCGGGCCAAGCTCGTCGCCGGCGAGGTCGACATGGACGTCAATTTCGCGCTGGAGGACTACGAAGTCGCGCGCGGCTTCGTGCTGACCTGCCAGAGCTACCCGGTGACCGACCGCGTCACCGTCGACTACGACCAGACCGGCTGAGCCGGTCGCCCCAACGCTCATCCCCAAGGAGTCCCGTCCGTGGCCCACCCGCTGTTCGAACGCCATCGCGCCACGCTCGAGCGCGCGCTCACCGCCATCGCCGATCGGGGCTACTGGAGCCCGTATCCCGAATCGGCCAGCCCGAAGGCCTATGGCGAAGGTGCCGCCGAGGCGGGCAAGGCCGCCTTCGACGCGCTGCGCGACCGCCCGTTCGCGCTCGACCAGCCGGGCAGCGTCGGCAGCGTCGGCTGCGAGCGCTCGCCTTACGGCTTCGCTCTGGGCATCACTTATCCGAAGCCCGACGCGGACGCGCTGTTCGCGGCGGTCGGCGCCGCCGCGGCCGGCTGGCGCCGTGCCGGACCCGAAGCGTGGGCCGGCGTCTGCCTGGAGATCCTGCACCGGATCAACCGGCAGAGCTTCCTCGTCGCCAATGCGGTGATGCACACGACCGGGCAGGCGTTCATGATGGCGTTCCAGGCGGGGGGGCCGCATGCGCAGGATCGCGGGCTCGAAGCCGTCGCCTACGCCTGGGACGAACTGCGCCGCATCCCCGCCACCGCGCTGTGGGAGAAGCCGCAGGGCAAGGGCGAGCCGCTGCGGATGCGGAAGAACTACCGCATCGTCCCGCGCGGCACCGGGCTCGTCATCGGCTGCTGCACTTTCCCGACCTGGAACGGCTATCCCGGCCTGTTCGCCGATCTCGCCACCGGCAACGCGGTGGTGGTGAAGCCGCATCCGGCCGCGATCCTGCCGCTGGCGATCTCGGTCCGGATCGCGCGCGAGGTGCTGCTCGAGGCGGGCTTCGATCCCAACGTCGTGACGCTGTTCGCGCACGCCGCCGGCGACGACACCGCGCAGACGCTGGCGCTGCGGCCCGAGGTCAGGCTGATCGACTTCACCGGGAGCAGCGCCAACGGCGACTGGCTCGAAGCGCACGCGCGCCAGGCGCAGGTCTACACCGAGAAGGCGGGAGTCAACCAGATCGTCGTCGACTCGGCGGCGGACTTCAAGGGGCTGGTGCGCAACGTCGCCTTTTCGCTGTCGCTCTACACCGGGCAGATGTGCACGGCGCCGCAGAACATCTACGTTCCGCAGGGCGGCATCGACACCGCCGACGGTCACCTCGGCTTCGACGACGTGGCGTCCGCGCTGGCCGACGGCGTGACGCGCCTTCTCGCCGAGCCGGCGCGCGCGGTCGAGATCCTCGGCGCCGTGGTCAACGACGGCGTGATGCAGCGCCTGGACGCCGCGCGCGCGCTGGGGACCATCGTCCTCGACACGCAGCGGATCGCGCATCCGCAGTTTCCCGACGCCGTCCTGCGCTCGCCGCTGATCGTCAGGCTCGCTGCGGCCGATTCCGGCACCTACCTGCAGGAGTGGTTCGGCCCGATCGCGTTCGTCGTCGCCACCCGCGACACCGCCGAGAGCCTCGCCATCGCCAGCGATGCGGTGCGGACGAAGGGCGCGCTGACGCTGGCCGTGTATTCGTCGCGCGACGACGTGATCGCGGCCGCGGTCGAGGTGGCCGAGGACGCCGGCGTCGCGCTGTCGATCAACCTGACCGGCGGCGTGTTCGTCAACCAGTCGGCGGCGTTTTCGGACTACCATGGGACCGGCGCCAATCCGGCGGCCAACGCCGCGCTGACCGACGCGGCCTTCGTCGCCGGGCGCTTCCGTGTCGTCCAGCACCGCGCCCACGTCTAAGATGACCTACGAAAGCATCCTCTTCACCCTCGACGGCGGGATCGCGCGGCTGACGCTGAACCGCCCCGACCGGCTCAACAGCTTCACCGACGCGATGCACGCCGAGGTGCGCGACGCGCTGGCCCGGGTCAGCGCCGACGCTTCGACCCGCGTGCTGCTGCTGACCGGCGCCGGACGCGGCTTCTGCGCCGGGCAGGATCTCGCCGACCGCGCGGTGGCGCCGGGCGGCGCGCCGGTCGACCTCGGCGCGTCGATCGAGCGCAACTACAAGCCGCTGCTGCTGGCGCTGCGCGCGCTGCCGCTGCCGGTCGTCTGCGCGGTCAACGGCGTGGCCGCCGGCGCCGGCGCCAACCTGGCGCTGGCCTGCGACATCGTCGTCGCCGCGCGGTCGGCGAGCTTCATCGAGTCGTTCTGCCGGCTGGGCCTCATCCCCGACACCGGCGGCACGTATTTCCTGCCGCGGCTGGTCGGCAGCGCGCGGGCGATGGGGCTTGCGCTGCTCGGCGACAAGCTGTCGGCCGAGCAGGCGGCGGCGTGGGGCCTCATCTGGCAGTGCGTCGACGACGCCGAGCTGCCGGCGGTCACCGAGCGGCTGCTCGCGCACTTCGCGACCGCCCCCACCCGCGGGCTCGCGCGCAGCAAGGAGGCGCTGCACCGCAGCCCCGCCAACAGCTTCGGGGCGCAGCTCGACCTCGAGCGCGACTTCATGCGCGAACTGGGCTACAGCGACGACTACCGCGAAGGCGTCGCCGCCTTCGCCGCCAAGCGGCCGCCGCGGTTTTCCGGCCGGTAGCGCAACCGCCGCCATGACCGCCGCGCTGCCCCCGACCGCGATCGTCGCCGTCATCGGCGCCGGGACGATGGGCGCCGGCATCGCGCAGGTCGCCGCACTCCGCGGCCACCGCGTCCAGCTGCACGACACCCGCCTGGGCGCCGCCGACGCGGCCAGGGCGGGGATCGCCGACGCTTTCGCCAGGCTCGCCGCCAAGGGGCGGCTTGCCGCCGCCGACGCCGCCGCGGCGCTGGCGCGGATCGCGACCGTCGTCACGCTGCCCGACGCCTGCGTCGCGACGCTGGTGGTCGAGGCGATCGTCGAGGATCTCGCCGTCAAGCGCGAGCTCTACGCGCGGCTGGAGAGCTTCGTGACGCCCGCGTGCATCCTGGCGTCGAACACGTCGTCGCTGTCGATCACCGCGCTGGGGACGGGACTCGCGCATCCGGAGCGCGTCGTCGGCATGCACTTCTTCAACCCGGTGCCGCTGATGCCGCTGGTCGAGGTCGTGTCGGGGCTGGCGACCGACCCCGGCGTCGCGGCGACGATTCACGCCACCGCCGCGGCCTGGGGCAAGACGCCGGTCCACGCGGCGTCCACCCCCGGTTTCATCGTCAACCGCTGCGCGCGGCCGTTCTACGGCGAGGCGCTGCGCCTCGTCGCCGAGCGCGCGGCGGAGCCGGCGACCATCGACGCGGTGATGCGCGAAGCCGGCGGCTTTCGCATGGGCCCGTTCGAGTTGATGGACCTGATCGGCCACGACGTCAATTACGCGGTGACGCACGGCGTGTGGGAAGCGTTCTTCCACGATCCGCGCTTTGCGCCGTCGGCGCGGCAGCGCGAACTCGTGGCCGCCGGCCATCTCGGCCGCAAGTCGGGGCGCGGCTTCTACGCCTACGGCGCTGACGCAGCGATGCCGGCGCCGCAGACCGAAGCCGAAGCGCCGCGGCCCGCGCGCGTCGTCGTCCACGGCGAGCCGGGCATCCATGCGCCGCTGCTGGCGCGGCTGGCCG
>CAIWHR010000441.1 GCA_903912485.1 uncultured beta proteobacterium
CATCGCCGCGCGATCGCCGCTCAGCACCGTCTTGAACGGCTCTTCGCCGGCCAGTGCGGGCTGCGCCTTGACGACGTCCTTCACGCGGTCGAGCGCGAACACCACCTGCGCGTACATCGGCTGCTCGACCCACAGCGTGCCGTCCTGGTCGAAAGTGGCGATGCGCTCGGCCGGCGGCACGAACCCGGGCGAGCCCGGCGTCGTCGTCGCCCGCACGAACTCGACGATCGCCTTCCTGGCCGCACCCTCGTTCCACGAGGGCAGCGGATCGCCCTGCGCGAACGCCAGACCGTGCGCGACGACCAGCAAGGCGAGCGCTGCGGCCATGGCGCGCAGGCTGTGAAGCGCCGGTTGCTTCGACTGCATGATCATCCCCCGATTGACTCGTCCACCGACCTGCACGCCCGCTTTCGGCGGCGCCGCGCAGCGGCAGCGCGCCATCATACGCATCAGACCGCGCGCAATCGCGCCGCCAGTTTTTCCGCCGCCGGCACCGCGTGCGCGAAGAACCGCTTGAGTCCCGGGCACAGGTAGTTGAGGCCCGGCTCGCCGTCGGGCGTGCGCAGCAGGCGGTTCTTCGGGCACTCGCCCCAGCAGTCGGTCAGGAATTCGCACTGCCGGCAGTACGCGGGCAGCGTCTCCGACTTGGCGTAGCCGAACTTGACCTGCGCCGGCGAGAACACCATGTCGCCGAGCGAGCGCTCGCGGATGTCGCCCAGCCGATACTCGGGATAGACGTAGTGGTCGCAGGCGTAGACGCTGCCGTCGTGCTCGATCGCCACGCCCTTGCCGCAGACTTCGGAGTGCACGCAGATCTGCGACGGCAGCCCCATGTGCTGTGCGACCAGCGTCTCGCAGAAGTTGACCAGCACCTTGCCGACGTCGCGGGCGAGCCACTCGTCCCACACCTTCGACAGGAAGTAGCCGTATTCGTCGGCGTCGACCGACCAGTCGGTGACCACCGAATCGGGGTGGCCGGGCCGCGCCTCGGGACTGCCGACCACCGGCAGGCGCGCGGCATCCCAGGTCTGCGGCGCGATCGTCTCGAAGCCCCTGATCTCGACGATGGGGATGAACTGCAGGTAGGTCGACCCGAGTTCGCGGCGCAGGTAACGGTAGACGTCCAGCGGCCGCGATGCGTTGAAGCGGTTGACGCAGGTCAGCGTGTTGAACCTGACGCCAAAGCGGCGCAGCAGCCTGGCCGCGGCGACCACGGCGTCGAAGGTCGGCGCGCCGCGCCTGGTGACCCGGCAGCGGTCGTGGATGTCGCGCGGGCCGTCGATGGACAGGCCGACGAGGAAGCGGTGCTCGCCGAGGAAGCGCGCCCAGTCCTCGTCGAGCAGCGTGCCGTTGGTCTGCAGGTCGTTCTCGATCCTCTGCCCTGCCCTGGCGTGCCTCTTCTGCAGCGCCACGACCTTGCGGAAGAAATCGAGCCCCATCAGCGTGGGCTCCCCGCCCTGCCACGAAAAGACGACCTCGTCGCCGGTGACGCCGGCAATGTAGTCGCGAACGAAGCGCTCGAGCACCTCGTCGTCCATGTGCCCGCCGCCGGGGCCGCCGGGGAGCGTCTGCTTGCCGAGGTAGAAGCAGTACGTGCAGTCGAGGTTGCACGCCGAGCCGGCGGGCTTGGCCATCACGTGGAAGCGGCGCCCCGCGCGCTGCGCCTGCGGAGCGTGGTACTTGTCGACCGCGATGTACGGGTCGACGGTGGGCCTGCTCACCGCGCCCCCTCAGCGCGGGGCGACGGCGCCTTCCGGCACCGGGCGCGGCGCCGGCCCGTCGTACGACGGGATGTACTGGCGGGGAATCGGCCCCTTGTTGCGGCCGCCCTGCTGCGTCTGCTCCCATGCGTGCGCCAGGATGCCGACCGAGCGCGACAGGCAGAACAGCCCGCGGGCGAGCGGCGCGGGAAACCCCAGTTCGGCGTAGATCACCGCGGTCGAGCCGTCGATGTTCATCGGGATGCGGCGCCCCTTCTGCCGCTCGAGCGTCGCCTCGATCTGCCGTGCCACGCGCGCGAACCTGCCCTGCACGACGCCCGCGGCGGTCGCCTCGTCGACGATCTCGAGCAGGCGCGGCGAGCGCGGATCGACGGGATGGAAGCGGTGGCCGAAGCCGGGGATGATCCTGCCGTGCTCGCGCGTGAACTCGGCGAGGCCCGCTTCGGTGGCCGCCACGTCGTCGGCGCCCGCGTCGATCCGCCGCAGGATGTCCTCGTACAGCTCGACCGCCTGCTCGCCGGCGCCGCCGTGAACGTCGCCGAGCACGTTGACCGCGGTCGCCATCGCGTTGTTGAGGCCGACGCCGCAGGTCGTGGCCATACGCGCGATCGCGATGCTGGGCGCCTGCGGACCGTGATCGACGCCGGACATCAGCGCGGTCTCCAGCAGCGCCGCCTGCCTGGGGTCGGGCAGTTCGCCGCGCAGCATCAGCCAGATCATCTGCGTGAAGCCGACGCGGCCGATCAGGTCCTCGATCGCGTACCCGCGAAAGCGGATCACGCCGGGTTTCATCTCGATGATCCCGGTGCGCCACCAGTCGCGCATCTCCTGCGCGGGATCGGGGTTGAGCTTGGTATTCATGCGGCGGCTTCCTTTGGTGACGTGGTGGATGGGGGAGCCGAAGCCTCGCGGCTCGCGGAGTGTGGCGGCGGCGGGACTGTGCCGCGCTCGTGCCGATCGCCGCGGCACGGCGGCGATGGCGCGGTCATCGCGTCCTCCTTGCCGCGTAGCCGGCGAGATACGTCCGCGTCGCCGCGGCGGCGCGCGCCGCGCGCTCTGCGGCGCTGGCCTGCGCCGCCATCGCGCCGGGAACCTCGATGCTGATGGGGATGCCGGCGGGCAGCGCGTCGAGAAGCTCGTCCAGCCACAGTCCGCCCTCGCCCGGGTAGAGCCGGCCGCCGCGGGCCTCGGCGAGGATATCTTCGTCGGGCGGAAGCCGCGCCGGCGCGTCGCAGAGTTGCAGGTAGCAGAGGAGTTCGGGCGGCACCGCGGCCACGGCGGCGGGCGTGCCCCCCGAGCGGCTGAGATGCAGCGTGTCGAGCACGATGCCGCCGCCGGGGTGCCCGGCGCGGCGCACGAGGCGCGCGGCGTCCTCGATCGTGCGCACGCTGCGCCAGCGCATGAACTCCAGCGCCGCGCGCATCCCGAAGGCTCCCGCCGCTGCGCACACTGCGGCAAAATTGGCCGCGGCCCGCGCCTCGACCGGATCCTCGCTCACGACCTGGACGAAGCGGCAGCCGATCTCGGCAGCGGTCTCGATCGCGGGAGCGAAATCGGCCGGACGGCTCGCGGCGGTCAGCGTGATGAGTTCGACGTCGAGAATGCCGACGCCGGTGCGCTCAGTCGCGCGCCGAATGTCGCGGATGCGCGCGGCGTTGCCGACGACCGGATGCGCGAGCGCGAGACCGAGCGGCGCGAGCACGCGCAGGCCGACGGCGTCGAGGCCGGCCGCCGCTGCGGCCTCGATCTCGGCCACCGGATCGGCGCCGGCGACGGTCAGGTACTCGATGGCAAGCGGATGGGCGATCGGCATGGAGGGAGGATGCGGGGCACCGGCAGGCACGGGCGTCGCGTTGCGGTCAATACGTCGCGCGGCCGCCGGAGACGTCGAACACGGCGCCGGTCGAGAACGAGCAGTCCTCGGACGCCAGCCACGCGACGAGCGCTGCGACCTCGTCGGGGCGGCCCAGCCGGCCCATCGGGATCTTCGACTTCACGTAATCGAGGAACTGGGGCGAGAGCTGCTTCAGGATGTCGGTCTCGATCGCGGCCGGGACCACGCAGTTGACGCGGATGCCGGTGTGCGCGAGTTCCTTGCCCAGCGACTTGGTGAGGGCGATGACGCCGGCCTTCGCCGCCGAGTACGCGCCGGCGTTGGGATTGCCCTCCTTGCCGGCGATCGAGCTCATGTTGACGATGCGGCCCTGCCCCGTCTTCAGCATCTCCCGCGTCGCGGCGCGGCAGCAATAGAAGACCGCGTCGAGATTCAGCGCAATCGTCCGGCGCCAGCCGTCGAGCGGAAAATCGGCGATCGGGACGTTGGGGCCGTTGTGGCCGGCCGAGGTGACGAGGATGTCGAAGCGGCCGAAGTCGCGCACGACGTCGGCGACGGCCTGCTCGACCGCGGCAGCGTCGGTGACGTCGACGCGATACGCCCCCGCATCGGGCAGCGTGCGCGCCGCGGCTTCGGCCCGCCCGGCGTCGACGTCCCAGAGCGCGATGCGCACGCCGGCGCAGCCCAGCCGCCCGGCGATGGCGAGTCCCAGTCCGCCGGCGCCGCCGGTCACGACGGCGACCTTGCCCCGCTCGCGGTCGATGTTCTCGTTCACTCGGTCTTCCTCCGGTTCAGTGCGTGGGGAACGGCTGCGCGATCGCGGCGAGCAGCGCGACGACCGCGGCCCGGCCGCGCTGCGCGCGCTGCAGCGGCGACAGCGTCTGCGCGAGCGTCCTGGTCGGCGACTCGAGGCTCAGCGGAATGCCCGACGGCAGAGCGCGCAGCATCGCCTCGAGGTCGAGGTTGCCTTCCCCGGAAAGCCGCGCTCGTTGCGGGCCTGGTAGATCATCGTGTCGAAATCGCCGGGCTGCGGCCGCGGCCCGTGCGCGTCGCACACCTGGACGTAGGCGAGCAGCTCGGGCGGAATCGCCGCGATGTCGGCGGGCGTGCCGCCCGAGCGGTCGACGTGGATGGTGTCGACGAGCACGCGCGCCTCGGGCTGGGCGGCCGCGCGCACGATCCGCACGGCGTCGGCCAGCGTCTTCACCCCGGTCCACGGCGTGGCTTCCAGATTCATCGTGAGGCGGTACGGGCGTCCGAGCTCGCACAGCCGCCCCAGCAGGTCGGCGAGGATCGCCGGGTCCGGCTCGTCGCCGTTGACGCAGGCGTGCGTCGCGCCCAGCGCCGCCGCCGCTTCCAGCACCGGCTCGAAGTCGGCGACGTGGGTCTCCTTCTTCAGGCGCAGCACGCCGAAATCGAACACCGCGACGCCGGTGTCGCGCATCAGTGCGAGCGTCTCGCGGCGCATCGGCGTGTCGCCGATCATCGGATGCGGGCGCTCGCCCGGCGCGGCGGGATTGAGCCGCAGGCCGACGTGCGTGAATCCGGCGAGCCCGGCGGTGCGCACGAGTTCGGGCGGGGTGAGTTCGAGCAGCGTCAGGTGATCGAGCGAGATGAGGGTCATGGGAGGTCGCACAAGGCCAGGTGGGTCCGGCGTGAAGGGTCAGCGCGGCGGCGCCGGGCGCGGCTTGCCGGGAATCGTCGAGAGGAGGTGGTCGCAGAGCCCGCCGTCGACGCGCAGGTCGATGCCGGTGGCGTAGCCGGCGTCGGGCCCGGCCAGGTGGACGACGGCGCGCGCCACGTCGTCGGGCGTTCCGATGCGGCCGAGCGGCACCGCGTCCATCCGCCGGCGGGTGATCTCCTCGTCGCGGTAGATGGGCTCGGTGAGCGGCGTGCGGATCAGCCCGGGCGAGACGGTGTTGACCCGAATTCCGTCGGCAGCCCACTCCTGCGCCAGCTGGCGGCACAGCATCAGCAGTGCCGCCTTGGCCGGCGAGTAGGCGCCGAGTCCGGGAAAGGGAAAGAGGCCCGAAACCGATCCGATCGCGACGATCGCGCCGCGGCTCGCCTTGAGCGCCGCGTGCGCGGACCGCGCGAGCAGCCAGGTGGCGCGCGCGTCGACGTTGAAGACGGCGTCCCAGTCGGCGGGCTCCAGCGTCGCCAGCGGTCCCGACCGCGACACGCCCGCGTTCGACACCAGCACGTCGAGCCCGCCGCAGGCCGCGACCGCCTGCTGCGCTAGGCGCCCGCAGGCACCGACGTCGGCGAGGTCCTCGGCGAGCCCGGTCGCCTGTGCGCCCGCAGCACGGAGCTCGTCGACCAGCGCGTCGAGCGCCGGTCCCCGCTTCGACGCCGCCGCCGCGATGGCGAAGTCGAGGCCGCGCCCGCGCGCGGCGGCGAGCAGCGCGAAGCAGGTGGCGCGGCCGATGCCGCCGGTGGCGCCGGTGACCAGCACCCGCAGCGAGGAATCCGCTCGCGCCGTCATCGCGCGCTCAACCCTTGTAGCCGAAGACGCGCGGCAGCCAGAGCACCAGGTCCGGAATGTAGGTGATGACGAACAGCGCGAGAATCAGGACGAAAATGAACGGCAGCGCGTCGCGGACGATCGCCTTCAGCGGCGCCCTGGTGATGTTCGAGACGACGAACAGCAGCAGCCCGTACGGCGGCGTGAGCAGGCCGATCATCAGGTTCATCACCACGACCAGCCCGAAGTGGACCATGTCGATGCCGAGCAGTTTCGCGGCGGGAATCAGGATCGGCACGATGACCAGCAGGATGGTGCTGGCGTCGAGCAGGCAGCCCAGGATCAGCAGCAGGACGTTGACCATCAGCAGGAAGCCGACCGCCGAGAGGTGGTAACCCGCGAGCATCACGCTCAGCGTGTTGGGCAGGTCCTCGCGCGTCACCACGTAGTTGAACACCAGCGCGCCGGCGATCAGCATGCCGACTGCGGCGGTCGAGCGCGCCGACGACAGCAGGCAGTCGTAGGTCTGCTTCAGCGACACCGAGCGGTAGACGACCAGCGAGATCAGGTACGCGTAGAGCGCGGCCAGCGCGGCGGCTTCGGTGGGCGTCATCACGCCGCCGTAGATGCCGCCGAGCAGCACGATCGGCATCATCAACGCGGGGAAAGCTTCCCACGTGATCCGCGGAATCTCGCGCAGCGGAACCGCCTCCTCCACCGGGAAATCGTGGATACGCGCCAGTACCGCGTTCATCGCCATCAGCACGGCGCCCATCACCAGCCCGGGGATCACGCCGCCGAGGAAGAGGTAGCCGACCGAAGCGTCGGACACCAGCGCGTAGAGCACCAGCGGGATCGACGGCGGGATGATCGGCCCGATCGTCGCCGCGGCGGCGGTGATCGCGCCGGCGTAGCTGGGCGTGTACTTGCCGTCCTTGGTCATCATGTTGATGATGATCCGGCCCAGCCCCGCGGCGTCCGCCACCGCCGAACCCGACATCCCCGACAGGATGACGTTGGCGACCACGTTGACGTGCCCGAGTCCGCCGCGGAAGCGGCCGACCAGCGCGTGGCAGAACTTGAGCAGGCGATCCGACAGCGACCCGACGTTCATCAGGTCGGCGGCGAAGATGAACAGCGGGATCGCCAGCAGCGTGTAGCTGTTGAACAGCCCCTGCAGCAGCTGCTCGGCGGCGATGCCCATGTCCTGCTTCGCGATCAGCAGGTAGACGATCGACGCCGAGATCATCGACAGTCCGATCGGCAGGCCGAGCAGCGACAGCGCGACGATGATCCAGATCGTGATCCCGAACGGGCTGAACGGATTCATCAATCGGTCTCCAGCGGCATCTCGGCGGGCGGCGGCTGGTCACGCCCGCTCAGCGCGTCGCGCAGAATCAGGAGGTGCCGGACGATCATCGCGACGGCGAACATGATGTAGACGGAGAACACCAGGTCGTAGCGGACGTGCAGCGCCGCGGTCGACTCGATCTTCATGAACGTCACGTAGCTCCACGCCGCCGGAAAGCCGACGACGAAGATGACGATCAGCGCGAGGCTGGTGAAGACGTCGAAGCCGCGCCGCGTGCGCGGCGCGACGCTGCTGTAGA
>CAIWHR010000442.1 GCA_903912485.1 uncultured beta proteobacterium
CGACGACGACGGGCATCACCAACACCGGCAACATCACCAACAGCGGCGCCGTGTCCACGGCGACTCTGGCGGTGAGCGGCGCGTCGACGACGACGGGCATCACCAACACCGGCAACATCGCCAACGCGGGCAACATCACCAACACCGGCGCCGTCTCCACGGCGACTCTGGCGGTGAGCGGCGCGTCGACGACGACCGGCATCACCAACACCGGTGCCATCGCGACGACGACGCTGGGCGTCACCGGCGCGGCGACGGTCGGCGGCACGCTGGGCGTCACCGGCAACACGACGCTGGGCGGCACGCTGGGCGTCACCGGCGCGGCGACGGTCGGCGGCACGCTGGGCGTCACCGGCAACACGACGCTGAGCGGCGCGCTGGGCGTCACCGGAGCCTCGACGCTGGCTGGCGCGACGCAGATCAACAACACCCTCGGCGTGACCGGCGCGACGACGCTCGGCTCGGCCGCAGGCACCGGCGGCAACACCGCCGTCGTGAGCGCCAGCGGCATCACGCTCTCGACCGGCGGCGTCGGCGGCAACAGCGTCATCGTAAGCAGTGGGGGTTCGACGATGACCGGCGGCGGCGCCACGCTGGCGATGGCCAACGGCAAGGCGACGTTTGTCGGCGCCAACGGCACTCCGCTGAGGGTGACGGGGGTTGCGGACGGCCAGACGCAGTACGACGCGGTCAACTTCGGCCAGTTCGACGACGCCAACAAGCGCCTCAAGCGCGGCATTTCGTCGGGTGCGGCGATCGCCAACATCCCGCAGGTCGATGCCAACAAGGCATTCCAGCTGGGCGTCGGCGTCGGCGGCTTCGACGGCGAGACGGCTTTCGCGATCGGCGGCAGCGCGCGCGTGGCGAAGGACGGCGTGCTCAAGGCGAGCGTGGGCTTCGCCGGCGGCGGCGGCTCCAGCACCGTTTGGGGTGTTGGCGGCGGCTGGTCCTGGTAAGCAGTCGGCCATTGGCAGTCTCCCCCGGCCCGGCCGGGGGATGCCGGCTGGTCGGCGACGCGCTGTCCGTCATTTCGACGGATCGCCTGTCGCCGGCCAGCCGGATTTCTTTTGTGGGTACGCATGACTAAGACAGGAATGCGCGGCGGAGCCGCGGTGCTGGGGTTGGCCTGCGCGCTGGCGGCGCAGTGCGCCGCTGCGGCCGACGAAAGCATGGACAGCGGCGCTGTCCGCCTCATCCGCAACATCGCCACGGGGTCGACCAACCAGGTCGCCGTCGTCGCCTACGGTGCCGGTGCGCGCAAGTGCGCAGCCCGCATCGATCTCGTCACCAATTTCCTGACCAAGGGCACGCAGAGCAGCGCGCTGCTGTTTCTCCCCGACAAGGACCCCGACAGCGGCATGGTTTCGGTGTCCATGGAAGTGAAGGCCGAAAGCCTTCCCCGCGCCTACGCCAGCGCGACGTTCTCTCCCAATGCCGCCGCCGACTGCGCCTCCGAATACGAGACGGTGCAGTACTGGGCCGAGGCCTGCAACACGGTGGCGGCCAAGCGGTTCACCGGCGCGACGCCCAGCGGCTCGGTGGGCGGCGAGATCGCCATCCTGACCATCGGGCCGTCGGCGCGGGTGTTTCTGATGCGATCGACCGCCACGTCCTGCGTCAGCATCAAGAAAGAAGTCCTGAAGTAGCAGGCCCCAGCCCACGCCGCGCGCGGTCCGGCGCCGCCGGGCAGTCCGGCCTAGGAGTCCCGATGATTACGCACCAGCTGCCGCGGGGGTTCACCACCGCCATCCTGCATTCCGACCGCGACGGCGGCATCGAGCACGGTGCGCTGCACAAGCCGCTGCACCTGTCGGTGGCCTACGGCTACCGCGATGCGCGCGATCTCGCCGCCGTCTTCCAGGGCAGGGCGCCCGGCTACATCTACGGCCGCCAGGGCAATCCGACGTCCGCCGCGCTCGAAGCCAAGGTCACCCGAATGGAGGACGGCGTGGCCACGGTCACGTTCGCGACCGGAATGGCGGCCATCGGCGCGGTGATGCTGTCCTTGCTGCGCGAGGGCGATCACGTCGTCGCCAGCCGGTTCATGTTCGGCAACACGATCAGCCAGTTCAACACGCTGGCGGCGTTCGGTGCCGCGGTCACCTACGTCGACGCGACCGACGCGGCCGAGGTCGAGCGCGCGCTGACGCCGGCAACGCGAATCGTGTTCGTCGAGACGATCGCCAATCCCCGTACGCAGATCGCCGACCTCGCGCGCATCGGCGCGCTGTGCGCCGCGCGCGGGCTGGTGTACGTCGTCGACAACACGATGACGTCGCCCTGGCTGTTCCGGCCCAAGGCGGTCGGCGCAAGCCTCGTCGTCAACTCGCTGACCAAGTACATCGGCGGCCACGGCAACGCGCTGGCGGGCGCCGTCACCGACACCGGGGTCTTCGACTGGACGCGCTACCCGAACATCGCCGACAGCTACAAGGGCGCCGCGCCCGCGATGTGGGGGCTGACGCAGATCCGCAAGAAGGGCCTGCGCGACTGGGGCGCGACGCTCTCCGCCGAACAGGCGCATCACATCGCCGTCGGCGCCGAGACGCTGGCGCTGCGGATGGAGCGGACCTGCGCCAACGCGCAGGCGCTGGCCTCGTTCCTGGACGGGCACGCCAGCGTGCGCGCGGTGCATTACCCGGGCCTGCCCGGGCATCCGCAGCACGCGCTGGCGAAGGCGCTGTTCCGCGCCGGCGGCGGGCTGCTGTCGTTCGAACTCGACGCCGGCATCGACTGCTTCGACTTCCTCAACCGGCTCGCGATCGTCGTGTCGTCGTCGAACCTCGGCGACAACCGGACGCTGGCGATTCCGGTCGCGCACACGATCTTCTGGGAGATCGGGGCGGCCAAGCGGGCGGAAATGGGCATCGCCGATCAGCTGATCCGCGTCTCGGTCGGGATCGAGGAGCGCGACGATCTCATCGCCGACTTCGCGCAGGCGCTGGCACCGTAATCCGGTCGCGCCGGCCGCCGGAATCAGCGCGGCGCCGCCACCTCGAGCAGTCGCGCGCCGGCCGCGTCGACCTCGAGATAGCTGGCGCGGTCGTACCAGTCGGGCAGCACCCAGCGCTCGCAGCGGCGGCCGTCGACGACCAGGTCGTGGTGCGCCGGCCGGTGCGTGTGACCGTGAATCATCCGGCCGACGCCGTGCGCGCGCAGCGCCTCGGCGACGGCGTCGGGGCTCACATCCATCATCGCCTCCGTCTTGGCCGCCGTCTCCTGCCCGCTCCTGCGACGCATCCACGCGATGACCGCGCGCCGCGCGAAATACGGCAGCGCCAGGAAGCGGCGCTGGCGCACCGGGTCGTGCGCCCAGGCCCGGAACCGCTGGTAGGCGTCGTCGCCGGTGCACAGTTCGTCGCCGTGGAGCAGCAAGGTCGGCGCGCCGCCCGCGTCGACGACGATCTGGTCGGGCAGCAGCGTCGCGCCCGCCGCGGCGGCGAAGCGCGCCCCGAGCAGGAGATCGCGGTTGCCCCGCATCAGCCCCACCGGCGTGCCGCCGGCGGCGACGGCACGCAGCGCCGCCGCGACGCCGGCCGCCATCGGCTCGCGCAGCGCGTCGTCTCCGATCCAGGCGTCGAACAGGTCGCCCAGCACGTACAGCGCCGCCGCCGCGCGCGCGGGACCCTGGCAGAAGGCGTGGAACGCGCCGACCAGCACCGGACGCGCCGGCGCCAGGTGCAGGTCGGAGATGAACAGCGCCGGCAGCATCGAGGCGCTAGGCCGCGACCTCCTCGGCCCGCTCGATGATCACGTCCTCGCGCGGCACGTTCTGGTGGAAGCCGCTGTCGGCCGTGGCGACGCCCCTGATCCTGTCGACGACGTCCTGGCCGGCGACGACCTTGCCGAACACGCAGTAGCCCCATCCCTGCGCGTTGGGCGCGGTGTGGTCGAGGAAGGCGTTGTCGCCGACGTTGATGAAGAACTGCGCGGTCGCCGAATGCGGATCCGACGTGCGCGCCATCGCCACCGTGTAGCGCGTGTTCTTCAGGCCGTTGGCCGCCTCGTTGACCACGCCCTCGCGGGTCGGCTTCTGCTTCATGCCGGGAGTCATGCCGCCGCCCTGGATCATGAAGCCGTCGATCACGCGGTGGAAAACGGTGTTGTCGTAGTGGCCGTCGCGGACGTACTGCAGGAAGTTCGCGACGGTCTTGGGCGCGCTGGCGGCGTCGAGTTCGAGCGTGATGTCGCCGTGGTTGGTGTGCAGGATGACCATGGCTGCTCCCCTATTTGGCTTCGACGACGACGGCTTTGGTGATGACGACGCGCTCGGCCGGGACGTCGGTCGCGAACGGGCCGGCGGGGCCGGTGGGGCCCTTGGCGATCTTGTCGACGACGTCCATGCCCGAGACGACCTTGCCGAACACCGTGTAGCCGTAGCCCCTCGCGTCGGCCGAGCGGAAGTTCAGCGCCTTGTTGTCGTTGACGTTGATGAAGAACTGCGCAGTCGCCGAATTCGGGTCGCCCGTCCGCGCCATCGCTAGCGTGCCCGGCACGTTGAGCAGGCCGGCCTTGCTCGACTGCTCGGCCTCGATCGGCACCGGGGGCTTGGTCGGCTTCTGCTGGAAGTCGGCCGTGTAGCCGCCGCCCTGGATCATGAAGCCGGCGATCACGCGGTGGAACTGCGTGCCGTCGTAGTGCTTCGCCTTGACGTAGTCGAGGAAGTTGGCGACGGTCCTGGGCGCCGCGTCGGGGTAGAGCTCGACGCGGATCTTGCCCGCCGTGGTGTCGAACTCGACCTGCGGATTGGCGGCAGCCGCGCTCTGGGCGAGCGCCAGCGAGGTCATCGCCAGCGCGGCGAGGGTGATGAGGAACGGACGGCGCAGCATGCGGAAGCTCCTTCGTGGGGGGTAGCGGGAAATTCGT
Source organism: uncultured beta proteobacterium (assembly GCA_903912485.1). Lineage (GTDB taxonomy): Bacteria > Pseudomonadota > Gammaproteobacteria > Burkholderiales > Casimicrobiaceae > CAIWHR01. The sequence continues at coordinate 4,867 of CAIWHR010000442.1, forward strand.
TCGGTGAGGCGGGGAATGCGGGCCGCGGGCGTCGGGTCACGCGTCGGCCCGGTCGTATGTCCCCGCTTTCGTCAATTCGTTCCCAGCAGCTGGCGCACCAGCAGCAGTTTCGCGGGCGCGGTCTTGTTGCCGCGGTCGAGCGTTGCGGCGCGGTCGTAGTGGGTCGCCGCAAGGCGCGCGTAGATGTCGCCCAGGTTCTCGTAGGCGACGACAAAATCGGGCGCCGCGGTGAGCGCAGTCTCCAGCGCCACGCGGGCGCCGTGGTAGTCGCCTTTCCGGGCGTAGAGAACGGCGAGGTTGTTGTACGGCTCGGGCAGTTCCGGATAGTCCTCGGTGAGCCCGCGGAACGTCGTCATCGCCGCGTCGGTCTCGCCCTGCGAGGTCTGCACGACGCCCCTGAGGAACCGCGCCTGCGCTTCGCGCGGGCGCTGCGCGAGCAGCGTCTCGATCCGGGCCGTCGCCGCCGGGTAGTCCTTGCGCGCGATCGACTCGCGCACTTCCCTGAGGCCCTGCGCGTAGGTCCGTCGCGCCTCCTCCGAGAGCTCCGGCGGCACGACGGCAGGCGCGTCGGTCTGCGCGAGGGCACCGCGACCGGCCGGCAGCGACGCCGCCAGGAGCAGGGCGAAGGCGAGTGCCAGGCGGGTCGATCGGGAAGGGCGTTGCACGGGGCCTCGGTCGCTCGGGAAAGCGCCAATTGTAGCCCGGCGCCGAGCCGGGGGCGAAACCCGGGTCTCGCCGGCCGAGCGCGGAGGCCCGCTGCGGGCGCGCAGGAACGCGAAACACGCGTTACGTCTTCGCGCGCAGCCGGGCGACGGTCGCGTCGATGAGGCGCCGCGAAATCGAGACGCCGGTCGGCAGCGCGGGCAGCGCGTCGAGGCCGAACCACTGCGCGTCGGCGATCTCGTCGTCGACGGGCCGCATGTCTCCGCCCGCGTATTCCGCCGTGAAGGCGATCATCAGCGAGTGCGGGAACGGCCACGACTGGCTGGCGAAGTAGCGGATGCCGGTGACGTCGATGCCGACTTCCTCGCGCACCTCGCGCCGGATGCAGTCCTCGACCGTCTCGCCAGGCTCGACGAAGCCCGCCAGCGCGCTGTACATCGCCGTCGGAAAGCGGTTCGCCCGGGCGAGCAGCAGCTCGCGGCCGCGCGTGACCAGCACCATCATCGCCGGCGAGATGCGCGGGTAGGCGACCTGGCCGCAGCCCGGGCACTCCCTCGCCCGCTCGCCCTCCTTGTCGCGCATCGGCGTGCCGCAACGGCCGCAGTAACGGTGCGTGCGGTCCCACTCGACGACCTGGAACGCGCGCCCGGCGAGCGCCAGCAGCCGCTCGGGCAGCGTCGGGAACAGCGAGCGCAGCCCGGCGAAGCGCAGGCCGCCGGCGGCGTCGGCGGCCGGGTCGGCGACGGCGTCGGGCAGCGTGACCGCGACGCAGGGGACTCCGTCCAGCGCTCCGAGGTGGTGCAGCGCTCCGGCCAGCCCGGCGCGATCGAGTTCGTCGTGCGTCGGTATCGCCGGCGCGTCCTCGGTGCCGCCGACCAGCAGTTTCGCCTCGCGAAACGCGAACACGAGCGTCCCGGCAGGCAGCGGCGCGGGCAGTGCGTGCGAAGGCGAGAATCCGTCCGGCGTGTGCATGGGGTTAGGCAGGTGCCGCGTGCCGCGGCCGTCGGCCCGCACCGCGGCGCGAGTTCCGCGCGCGAAAAGCCGCCATCATAGCGCTTCGCCGCGGACCGGCAGCACGCGGGGGGCGTACGGTATAATTTCCGATTGCATCGAAGGGCAGCAAACGCCATGGAAGCCGAACGCATCAACCAGATCGCCGCCAGCCTTGCCGACCTGCGGACGCGCGCCGCCGAGATGCGGAGGTATCTTTGACTTCGATGTGAAGGCAGTCCGCCTCGCCGAAGTCGCGAAGGAACTCGAAGACCCGAAGATCTGGGACAACCCGCAGCGGGCCCAGGAACTCGGCAGGGAAAAGAAGCAGCTCGAAGACGTCGTCGTCGCGCTCTCCGCGCTCGACGGCAACCTCAACGACGGCAGCGAACTGTTCGAGCTCGCGCGCGCCGAAGGCGACGACTCGACGCTCGAAGCGGTCGCGAGCGACGTCGCGGCGCTCCAGACCATCGTCGAGGGCCTCGAGTTCCGCCGGATGTTCAACAATCCGATGGACCCGGCGCCGTGCTTCATCGACATCCAGGCCGGCTCCGGCGGCACCGAGGCGCAGGACTGGGCGGCGATGCTGGAGCGGATGTACCTGCGCTACTGCGAGCGCCGCGGCTACACGACCGAACTGCTCGAGGAGACGCCGGGCGAGATCGCCGGCATCAAGAGCGCGTCGATCAAGGTCACCGGCGACTACGCGTACGGCTACCTGCGCACCGAAATCGGCGTCCACCGCCTCGTGCGCAAGAGCCCTTTCGACTCCAACGCGCGCAGGCACACGTCGTTCGCCAGCGTGTTCGTCTATCCCGAGGTCGACGACTCGATCGTCGTCGACATCAATCCCGCCGACCTGCGCATCGACACCTTCCGCGCGTCGGGCGCCGGCGGCCAGCACATCAACAAGACCGACTCGGCGGTGCGCATCACGCACGGGCCGACCGGCATCGTCGTCCAGTGCCAGAACGACCGCTCGCAGCACAGGAACCGCGCCGAGGCGATGGCGATGCTGAAGTCGCGGCTGTACGAGCACGAGCTGCGCAAGCGCCAGGCCGAGCAGCAGAAGCTCGAGGACTCGAAGACCGACATCGGCTGGGGGCACCAGATCCGCTCGTACGTGCTCGACCAGTCGCGGATCAAGGACCTGCGCACCAACTACGAGGTCGGCGACACGCAGCGGATCCTCGACGGCGATCTCGACGCCTTCATCGCGGCAAGCCTGAAACAGGGAGTATGACGATGTCCGAGAACAACGATCGCGCCGCGCCCGCCGCTGCCCCGCAGGACGAGAACCAGATCGTCGCCGAACGCCGCGCCAAGCTCGCCGCGGTCCGCGCCGGCGGCAACGCGTTCCCCAACGATTTCCGCCGCGACGCGCTGGCGGGGGATCTGCACGCCGGGCACGACGCCAAGGGCAACGACGAGCTCGAGCCGCTGCGCATCGCGGTGTCGGTCGCGGGCAGGATGATGCTCAAGCGCGTGATGGGCAAGGCGAGCTTCGCCACGCTGCAGGACATGAGCGGCAGGATCCAGCTCTACGTGACCACCGACGCGATCGGCGCCGACGCGCACGACGCGTTCAAGCACTGGGACCTGGGCGACATCGTCGGCGCGACCGGCCACCTGTTCAAGACCAAGACCGGCGAGCTGTCGGTCAAGGTGACGGCCATCCGCCTGCTGTCGAAGTCGCTGCGTCCGCTGCCCGAGAAGTTCCACGGCCTCGCCGACCAGGAGCAGAAGTACCGGCAGCGGCACGTCGACCTCATCACCAACCCGGGCTCGCGCGACGTGTTCGTCAAGCGCTCGCAGATCGTGCAGCTGATGCGCGAGTTCTTCGTCCAGCGCGGCTATCTCGAGGTCGAGACGCCGATGATGCACGCGATCCCCGGCGGCGCGGCGGCGCGGCCTTTCGTCACCCACCACAACGCGCTCGACACCGACCTGTACCTGCGCATCGCGCCCGAGCTGTACCTGAAGAAGCTCGTCGTCGGCGGCATGGAGAAGGTGTTCGAGATCAACCGCAATTTCCGCAACGAGGGCATGTCGACCCGGCACAACCCCGAGTTCACGATGCTCGAGTTCTACGAGGCCTACCAGGACTACCGCTACCTGATGGACCTCACCGAGACGCTGTTCCGCGAACTCGCGCGCGACCTCCTCGGCAGCACGACGATCAGCTACCAGGGCACCGAGATCGACCTCGGCCGGCCGTTCGACCGGCTGACGATGGCCGAGGCGATCCACAAGTACCAGCCGCAGTACCCGCTGGCCGAACTGGCGAAGCCCGGGTACCTGAAGGCCGCGCTGGCGCCGTTCGGCGTCGAGGTGTTCGCCACCGACGGCGTCGGCCTGCTGCAGCTGAAATTGTTCGAGGCGACGACCGAGGACAAGCTGGTGCAGCCGACGTTCATCGTCGCGCATCCGACCGACGTCAGCCCGCTGGCCCGCGCCAACGACGCCGATCCGTCGGTGACCGACCGCTTCGAGCTGTTCATCACCGGCCGCGAGCTCGCCAACGGCTTCTCCGAGCTCAACGATCCGGAAGACCAGGCGGCGCGCTTCGCGGCGCAGGCGCAGGCGAAGGAAGCCGGCGACGAGGAGGCGATGTTCTACGACGCCGACTACATCCGCGCGCTCGAGTACGGCCTGCCGCCGACGGCGGGCGAGGGCATCGGCGTCGACCGGCTGGTGATGCTGCTGACCGACAGCCCGTCGATCCGCGACGTGATCCTGTTTCCGCAGCTCAAACGCGAGGCGTCGATCGACTGACGCGCGGGAGGCGGGATGGCGACTGATTTCCGCAGCGACACGGTGACGCGGCCCACCGCCGCGATGCGCGCGGCGATGGCCGCGGCGCGGGTGGGCGACGACGTGTTCGGCGACGACCCCAGCGTCAACGCGCTCGAGGCCGAGGCCGCGGCGCTGCTCGGCTTCGACGCGGCGCTGTTCGTCTCGTCGGGCACGCAGTCGAACCTCGTCGCGGTGATGACGCACTGCGCGCGCGGCGACGAGTACATCGTCGGCCAGCAGGCGCACACCTACCGCTACGAGGCCGGCGGCGCCGCGGTGCTGGGCAGCGTGCAGCCGCAGCCGCTCGACCACGCCGGCGACGGCACGCTGCCGCTGGCGGACATCGAGGCGGCGATCAAGCCCGACGACCTGCACTTCGCGCGCACCCGCCTCGTCGCGCTGGAGAACACCATCGGCGGGCGCACGCTGCCCGCCGGCTACACGCAGGCGGTGCGCGAGCTCGCCGACCGCCGCGGTCTCGCCATGCACCTCGACGGCGCGCGGTTGTGGAACGCCGCGGTGAAGCAGCGCGTGGCGCCGCGCGAGATCGCCGCCGGCTTCGATTCGGTCTCGGTGTGCCTGTCCAAGGGGCTCGGCGCGCCGGTGGGGTCGCTGCTGTGCGGCGGCCGCGACTTCATCAGGGCGGCGCGCCGCTGGCGCAAGATGCTGGGCGGCGGCATGCGGCAGGCGGGCATCCTCGCCGCCGCGGGCAGCCACGCGCTCGCGCACCACATTTCCCGCCTCGCCGACGACCACGACAACGCCGCGCGGCTCGCAGCGGGCCTCGCGCGGCTCGCCGAGCTCGACGTCGCGCCGGCCGAGACCAACATGGTCTTCGTCGCCGTGCCGCCGCATATCGCCGCCGCGTTCGCCGCGCATCTCGCCGCCGCCGGCGTCATGCTCACCGGCACGGCGCGCCAGCGCTGGGTCACGCACCTCGACGTCGCCGCCGCCGACGTCGACCGCGCTCTCGCCAGCGTCGACCGGTTCTTCGCCGCGCGCTGATCGCGGCGCCGGCGGGGCAGTCGCGCCGCGACCGGATCGGGCGGCCGCGCTGCGGCGTCCGGCGGCGCAGCGTATACCGCGAAGGGGTATCTTGACCGGTACCACCCCGGGGTATAAATTCGCGGCATGGAGAAGACCATCGCGACGGCGCAGTCACGCGCGGCGCCGCCCCCCCCGCAGCAGCGCATCGAGCTCGGCCTCGAGGGCATGACCTGCGCCGCGTGCGCGACGCGGATCGAGAAGGTCCTCAACCGCGTTCCCGGCGTCGCCGCGAGCGTGAACTTCGCGACCGAGACGGCGACCGCGCGCTTCGACGCCGCCGCCGTCGCGCCCGATCAGCTCGTCGCCGCGGTCGAGCGCGCCGGCTACCGCGCCTTCGTGCGCCGCGACCCGGAAAAGGAACGCGCCGAGGACCAGGCGCGCAAGGCGGCGGCGTACTCGGCGCTGAAGCGTGAGCTCGTCCTCGCGGTCGCGCTCACGCTGCCGCTCGTCGCGCAGATGGCGCCGATGCTCGCCGCCGGCGAGTGGTTCGGCGGCGCAGCGCACGCCGAGTTGCTGCCGCGCTGGCTGCAGCTGGCGCTCGCCACACCGGTGCAGTTCTGGATCGGCCGGCGCTTCTACGCGGGGGCGTTCAACGCGCTGCGCGGCGGCGGCGCCAACATGGACGTGCTGGTCGCGCTGGGAACGACGATGGCGTGGGCGTTCAGCGCCGCGGTCACGCTGCTCGGGCTGCACGCGCAGCACGTGTACTTCGAGGCGGGCGCCGCGGTGATCACGCTGGTGCTGCTGGGCAAGCTGCTCGAGGCGCGGGCGAAGGCCGGCACGTCGGCGGCGCTCGAGGGGCTGCTCGGGCTGCAGCCGAAGACAGCGCGCGTCGAGCGCGGCGGCGCGATGGTCGACGTGCCGCTCGCCGACGTCGCGCTCGGCGAGCGCTTCGTCGTCCGCGCCGGCGAGAGCATCCCGGTCGACGGCGTCGTGCGCGCCGGGAGTTCGGCGATCGACGAGAGCATGCTGACCGGCGAGAGCCTCGCGGTGGCCAAGGCTGCGGGCGCGAAGGTGTTCGCGGGCACGCTGAACCAGGACGGCCTGCTGACCTGCGAGGCGACCGGCGTGGGCAGCGCGACGCTGCTGGCGGGCATCGTGCGGCTGGTCGCCGAGGCGCAGGGGTCGAAGGCGCCGATCCAGCGGCTCGCCGATCGCGTGGCGGGCGTGTTCGTCCCGGCGGTCGTCGCGATTGCCGCGCTGACCTTCGTCGCGACGTGGTGGCTCGGCGGCGCGGCGACGCCGGCGCTGGTCAACGCCGTCGCGGTGCTGGTGATCGCCTGCCCCTGCGCGCTCGGGCTGGCGACGCCGACGGCGGTGATGGTCGGCACCGGCCGCGGCGCGCAGATGGGCGTGCTGATCCGCAACGCGACCGCGCTCGAGGAAGCGGGCCGGCTGCGCACGCTGGTCGTCGACAAGACGGGAACGCTGACCGAGGGCCGACCCGTGGTGACCGGCGTCGTCGCGCTTCCCGGCGCGACGCGCGCCGACGTGCTGCGCGTCGCGGCGAGCCTCGAGCAGGGGTCGACGCACCCGCTGGCGCGCGCGGTGCTGGCGGCGGCGCAGAG
>CAIWHR010000443.1 GCA_903912485.1 uncultured beta proteobacterium
CTCGCCAAAGGCAGCGCGGCGCGCAGCGCAGCGCTGCTCGAACTCGAAATGGCGCTGCAGCTGCCGAGTCCGGCCGAACTGCAGACGCAGCGGCTGGCGCTGCAGGTGCAGCAGCTGCGCGATCGCTTCGGCAGCAGCGGGACCGCGTCGGCCGATTCCCCCGGCGACCGCCTGGTCGCGTGGTGCGCGGGATCGGGGCTGGCGGACGCGCAGGACCGCCGGCGCGCGGAGCAGGTCTTTGCGGCGATGGAGAAGGCGCGCTGATCGGATGCTGACGAGGGAAGGATAGCGATGCGGAGTGTCAACGACTTTCGCCTGCGTTTCGGCAAGCAGGAGCTGGTGCCCATCGTCTGCGGCGGCATGGGGGTCGACATTTCGACCGCCGGACTGGCGCTCGAGGTCGCGCGCCTTGGCGGCATCGGCCACATCTCGGACGCGATGGTGCAGACGGTCTCCGATCGCCGCTTCCACACCCAGTTCGTCAAGGAAAAGGCGAAGCTCTACAAGTACAACGTCGCCAGCGCCGACAAGTCGGGCGTGCGCTTCGACCTCGACCGCCTTGCCGAAGCGACGCAGATGCACGTCGGCCGCACGATGGAGGCGAAGCGCGGCGACGGCATGATCTTCGTCAACTGCATGGAAAAGCTGACGATGAACGCGCCGCGCGACACGCTGCGCGTTCGCCTCGGCGCCGCGCTCGACGCCGGTGTCGACGGCATCACGCTCTCGGCCGGACTGCACCTCGGCTCGTTCGCGCTGATCGAGGACCACCCGCGCTTTCGCGACGCCAAGCTCGGGATCATCGTCTCGTCGCTGCGCGCGCTGCAGCTCTTCCTGCGCAAGAGCGCACGTCTCGACCGACTGCCCGACTTCATCGTGGTCGAGGGCCCCTTGGCCGGCGGACACCTCGGTTTCGGCGCCGACGACTGGAACCGGTTCGACCTGCGCACGATCGTCGCCGAAATCGCGCGCTATCTGCAGGCCGAGCAGCTCGCGATTCCGCTGATCCCGGCCGGCGGCATCTTCACCGGCAGCGACGCGGTCTCTTTCCTCGAAGACGGCGCCGCCGCGGTGCAGGTGGCGACGCGCTTCACCGTGACGCGCGAGTGCGGATTGCCGGACAAGATCAAGCAGGAGTACTTCAGATCGACCGAGGACGAGGTCGTCGTCAACACGATTTCACCGACCGGGTACCCGATGCGGATGCTGATCGGCAGTCCGGCCATCGGCGCCGGCATCCGGCCCAATTGCGAGGCCTACGGCTACCTGCTCGACAGCTCGGGCAATTGCGCCTACGTCACCGCGTACAACCGCGAGGTCGCCCTCCACCCCGACGCGAAGAAACTCTCGGTGCAGGACAAGACCTGCCTGTGCACGCACATGCGCAACTTCGACTGCTGGACCTGCGGGCACTACGTCTACCGGCTGAAGGACACCTCGCGCCGCCTCCCCGACGGCAGCTACCAGGTCCTCACCGCCGAACACGTCTTCCGCGACTACCAGTTCAGCGTCGACCACGAGGTCGCGCTACCCGCGCACCCCGGCCCTTCGCCGACGTCGTAGCCCGGGTTGAGCGGCCGCGAAGGGTGACCGCAAAGCCGCCGGCATGTCACCGCGCAACCCGGGTTGAGCGGCCGCGAAGGGTGACCGCAAAGCCGCCGGCATGTCGCCGCGCAACCCGGGGCGACTGCCGCCCGCCGCGCCTCAGGCGCGACCGCTGGCGAGCGCGCGCTGCACCGCCTGTTGCAGCCGCAGCTTTTCCCCGAGCACCTTGACCGCGTACGCGTTGGTCGCGTCGTCGACCGATCCGTTGTAGAGCTGCAGACCTGCGGTCTCGGTGCCACCGCGGTGGATGTATTCCTTGAGGATGCGCGCGCCCAACCGGATATTGGCATTCGGGTCGAGCACCGAGTCGACGCCCGCGGCCTCGAGGTGTTCCCGGTGGTAGCCGGGGATCACCTGCATCAACCCCTGCGCGCCGCCGTCGCTCTCGGCGATGGGGTTGAAGCGCGACTCCACCGCAATGACGGCGACGATCAGCAGCGGGTCGAGGTCGACGAGCTGCCCCTCGCGATACGCGGTGGCGACCAGAGCGCGGGTGGCTTCGGTGGAAATGCGAAAGCGCCTGGCCACCGACGTCGCCAGCGCGTCGATCTCGGGCCGGGCCACGCTCGCCGGCGACGGCGGTACGACGGGCTCGGCGGGGCCGGCGCCCTGCCCCGGAGCGGGATCCGAAACGCGCGGCGGGGAGGTGGCGGCCACTACGCGGTCGACCCGCAGCGCCGAAGTGGCGACCACCGCGACGAACAGCGTGGCCAGCAAGGCAAGGATGAAGGCGCGCGTCCGGCCGAGTTCTCGATGAAGCTCGTGGCCGACGGCCAACGGAAATTTCGCAAACAGTCCAGTCGTCATGGGATACCTCCTGACGGTTGTCCCGGTTCAGCGGCGTTTGGCCCGTGGGGCGGTTGCCGCCACGGTCATGCCTCCGGGGTTACCTTGCTGCGGTAACGAATCTCCTCGTTTCCGAACCCGGGCGGGTGCCCGCGCAGTCGGAGCAAACAGGTCGGTGGATCAATGCCGGGAAGACCGTCGGGTCTTCACCGGGCCATTTGCTGCGCTGCAACATCACAGCAAACCGGGCGGAGTATACAACCTCGATCGGGGCTGTCAAGGCCGCGACAGGGCGCGACAGGCTGCGGCCCCCATCCGGACTACGGGCGCGATGCGGCCGCCGGCGCCTTCCAATCCCGGAACACGTCGATGTCCATGCCGTCGGGATAGTTGAGGTAGCCAGGCGCGTGGCCGGGCGTGTCGGTGACGCCGTACTGCCAGACGATCTCCTTGCTCGCACGGTCGATGACCAGGACGCGGTGCCGGGCGTCGTCGTTGACGATGATGTCGCCGGTGGGGAGTTCCAGCGCCAGCGACGGGTGATCGAGCATCTTCTCGCCGCTCGGGAACGCGTACTCCCACGTTGCCTTGCCGGTCTTGGGGTTGAAGACGACGATCCGGCCCGGTTTCGTGTAGTCGGCGACGACGATCTGGCCGTCGCGCGTCGGGAAGGCGTCCGACGGATAGCGGACGCCCGGCGCCTGCTTGCTCCAGACGACCTTGCCTGCCCGCGTCATCTGCGTGATCCGCGAACCCGTGATCTCGGTGACCAGGATGTCGCCGTTGTCGAGCGGCGTCGAACCGTTGGGATAGGCGAGGAACCGCGGCGGGTCGTGCTTGCAGGTGCCCTCCTTCCCCCATTGCCCGGTGACCTTCGACGCGACCGGGTCGATGAACAGGATCCGGCAGTTGCGGATATCGGCGGTGACCACGGTACCGTCCGCCAGCAGGTGCGCGTCGTCGGGGTAGTTGAAGTAGCCGAGCTTGCTGCCGCGGGTGTCCGAGGCGCCGAACGTCCAGGTGATCTGCCGGGTCTCGTAGTCGATGATGTGGATGTCGAAGTTGTCCTCCTCGTTGACCATCAGCCGGTGCCCGTCCGGCGAGAAGAAGACGTCGTCGTTGCCGCGGTAGATCTTCAGGTTCGGCGACGGGAATTCCCACACGATGCGCTTGTCCGGCGCGATCTCGATCAGGCGGTTGTTGCGCCGGTCGGCGATGACGATCGGGTACGGCAGCGGCTTTCCCCACGCCGCCACGGGCTGGTCGCGGCTGCCGGTGACCGGCGGAATCGCCGGCAGTGCGGCGCCGCTCGAAACGATCCCCGCGCCGATCATCTCCGGAGTGACCTGCACCGGCCGGCCGTCGGGCTTGGCCGCCTTCTGCCTGGCCGCCGCCGCTTCGCCCGCATGCCCGCCCAGCGCGATGGCGCACAACGCCGCCACCGCCACCGACGCTGCCAGCCGCGCCGCGGCGCGCGCCTCACGCTGTCCTTGCCCCATGACGCTCTCCCTCGGCACCCAAAGGCTCCCACGCTACGCCAAGCGCCACGCCGCCGGTTCGACGCAGATCAAGTCCGGCGCGCGGCCCCCCCGTGCCGTCGGGTGCGCCAAGGCGCGTAGCCCGGGCTCCGCGGCCCCCGACCGCCAACGCCAACCGCCGACGCGGGTCCGCGTAGCCCGGGCTCCGCGGCCCCCGACCGCCGACGCCAGCCGCCGACGTCGGTCCGCGGAACCCGGGGTCGGGGCGTACATCGCGCCGCGCCCCCCGGGCTTCGCCGGTCGGCGCTAGCGGCGGGCCGTCAACTCAGGTGCCGGCGAAGCCCGGGCTACGTCGGTGCCAGCGGCGGGCCGTCAACTCAGCGCGTAGCCCGGGCTCCGCGGCCACCGACCGCCGACGCCAGCCGCCGACGTCGGTCCGCGGAACCCGGGGTCGGGGCGTACATCGCGCCGCGCCCCCCCGACGGTGCCGGCAAAGTCCGGGAATTACGGTGATGCAGGCGCGCGCAGCAGCGCTTCCCGCTCCGCGGCCACGGCGACGACGGAGGCCTCGCGCACGCGGCCGAAGCCGCGGATCCTTTCCGGCAGCGACGCGAGCTTCACCGCCAGATCCGGGCCGGCCGCGTCGAGGTGCTCGGTCAGGCGGCCGATCTCGGCTTCGTAGTCGGCCAGAAGCTGCCGGTCGAGGCGCCGCTCGGGCGCGTTGCGGAACGGGTCGCACCATGACCCGCGCCAGCGCCGCAGCCGCGCCATCGCGCGAAACGCGTGCAGCACCCAGGGGCCGACCTCGCCCTTGATCAGTGCGCCGGTGGCAGGATCGCTGCGCGCGAACGGCCACGCGCCGAGATGGAAGCGCAGCCGGAAATCGCCTTCGAACGTCGCCTCCAGCTCGCGCCGGAATTCGGGCGAAGCGTGCAGGCGCGCGACCTCCCACTCGTCCTTGACCGCGAGCAGCTTCAGGTAATGGACCGCCACCGCGCGCGACAGCCGATCGGGGAGGCGAGCGCGCCGCTCGGCCTGCTCGACGCGCTCGACCAGCGCCCGATAGCGGCCCGCATATGCCGCGTCCTGGTAGGCAGTGAGAAATTCGGCGCCGCGCGCGACGATCGCGGCGACCGTCTCGCGCCGGCGAAAGTCGACGACGGTCGCGGCGGGGGCGACCCGCTGCAGCACCGCCGCGCGGTCGTGCCCCGCCCGACGACCCCAATCGAAGCACTGCCGGTTGAAGTCGACGGCGACGGCGTTGAGCAGGATGGCGCGCTCGATCGCGGCGCGCGACAGCGGAATCGAGCCCTGCTGCCACGCCACGCCCAGCATGAACATGTTGGCGGCAATGGGGTCGCCCATCAGCGCGGTGGCGACGCGGATGCCGTCGATCGCGAACACGCGCGTCTCGCCGCAGGCGTCCTCGACCCGTCGCAGCAGCGCCGCCGCGTCGGCGTGCCAGTCGGGGTTGCGCGCGAACTCGGCGGTCGGGACGAGGTCGGTGCAGACGGCGACGCGCGTGCGGCCGCCGCGCATCTTGGACAGCGCCTCGGCGCCGGCGGTGACGACGAGGTCGCAGCCGACGACCGCGTCGGCCTCGCCGGCGGCGATCCGCGTCGCGTGCAGCGCCGCCGCGTCGGGCGCGATGCGCACGTGCGACATCACCGCGCCGTACTTCTGCGCGAGACCGGTCAGGTCGAGGATCGATACGGCGAGACCGTCCAAGTGCGCCGCCATGCCGAGGATCTGGCCGATGGTGACGACACCGGTGCCGCCGATGCCGGTGACGACCACGCTGCACACGCCATCCGGCCTGCGGATCGCCGGCTCGGGAACCGGCGGCATCGGCGCCGGTGCCGCCTGCGCGGCTGGGCCAGCCTGCGGCTTGCGCAGCCTGCCGCCGTGGACCGTCACGAAGCTCGGGCAGAAGCCTTCGACGCAGCTGAAGTCCTTGTTGCACGTCGCCTGGTTGATCCTGCGCTTTCTCCCCAGCGGCGTTTCCAGCGGCTCGATCGACAGGCAGTTCGACGCCTTGCCGCAGTCGCCGCAGCCCTCGCACACGGCGGCATTGATGAACGTGCGCTGGTCGGGATCGGGCCACTTGCCGCGCTTGCGCAGGCGGCGGCGCTCGGTCGCGCAGGGCTGGTCGTAGAACAGCACCGACACGCCGGGGTAATCGCGCAGGCGCCTCTGGACCGCGTCCATCTCCGAGCGGTGATGGACGGCCACGCCCGCCGGCAGGCCGAGCGCGCGGACGCGGTCGGGGTCGTCGGTCACCACGACGACTTCGTTGACGCCCTCGGCGATCACCTCGGCGGCCATCCGCGACACCGGCAGGTCGCCGTCGATCGGCTGCCCGCCGGTCATCGACACGAAGCCGTTGACCAGCAGCTTGTACGTCATCGGCACGCCGGCCGCGACCGCCTGCCGGATGGCGAGGAATCCGGAGTGGAAGTAGGTGCCGTCGCCGATGTTGGCGAACACGTGCTTCTCCTCGGTGAACGGCTGCTGGCCGAGCCACATCGCGCCCTCGCCGCCCATGTGCGAGGCGGTCGTCGTCCGCAGCGGATCCTGCAGCATCGCGATGGTGTGGCAGCCGATGCCCGCGAGCGCGCGCGAGCCCTCCGGCAGCCGCGTCGACCGGTTGTGCGGACAGCCCGAGCAGAACGCGGGATGCCGGACGAGGTCCGGCGCGACCGCCGCCGCCGGTGTCGCCGCGTTCCAGGACAGGCCGCAGCCCGGGTCGATCGCGTGGAGGCAGTCGACGATCGCCTGCGCGACCTGCGGCGGCGCGAGCTCGCCCGCGCAGGGCAGCACGCCGGGGCCGCGTGCGGCGTCCCACTCGTGCGCGCCGCCGAACTTGCCGACGACGCGCGGCTGCCGCGCGGAAGGCGCGTCGAACAGCGCGCTCTTCAACTGGTTCTCGATCAGCGCGCGCTTCTCCTCGACCACGAGGATGGTGTCGAGGCCGGCGGCGAAGCCGCGCACGAAGCCGGGATCCAGCGGCCAGACGCAGCCGACCTTGGCCACGCGCAGCCCGAGCTCGCGGCCGCGCGCGTCGTCGAGCCCGAGCTCGGCCAGCGCCTGCAGCACGTCCTGGTACGCCTTGCCCGCGGCGATGACGCCGAGCCGCGGCGCCGGCGCGTCGCGGGTGATCCGGTTCAGGTCGTTGGCGCGGACGTATTCGAGCGCCGCGTGCAGCTTGTGGTGATAGAGGCGATCCTCCTGCGCCAGCGCCGCGTCGACCGCGCGGATGCCCCAGCCCGCGCTCCCCAGCGCCGGCGAGGGCGTCATCGCCGGCACGACGATCTTCGGCCGGTCGAGGCCGACGTCGATGCTGCCGCCACCTTCGACGATGTCGGTGACGACCTTCATCGCGA
>CAIWHR010000444.1 GCA_903912485.1 uncultured beta proteobacterium
CACCCACGTCGCCAACCTCAAGATCGGCGTGCGCCAGATGGTGGTCACCGCCAATCCGGTCGTCACCGGCGAAGGCGAGCGTGTCGGCACGGTGGCCGAGTGGCTCGACCGCACGGCCGAAGCCATTGTCCAGGACGAGGTCGCTACCCTGGTCAGCGCCGCTTCCGAGGGCAACTTCGAGCAGCGCCTGAGCCTCGACGGCAAGGAAGGCTTCTTCCGTGACATTTCCGAGCGCCTCAACCAACTGGCCAGCGTCACCTCGACCGGGCTCAAGGACGTGGCGCGCGTGCTGCAGGCCATCGCCCAGGGCGATCTGACCCAGCATATCGACGGCAACTACACCGGCATCTTCGGTCAGTTGAAGGACAACACCAACAGCACCGTCGATCATTTGCGCGGCGTCATCGGGCGCATCCACGAAGCCACGGAATCGATCAACACGGCCTCGCGCGAAATCGCCATGGGCAACGCCGACCTCTCCTCGCGCACCGAGGAACAGGCTTCCTCGCTCGAGGAAACCTCGAGCTCGATGGAAGAGCTCAATGCGACGGTCAAGCAGAACGCCGACAATGCGCTGCAGGCCAACGAGCTGACCAGGAGTTCCAACGAAATCGCCACGCGCGGCGGGCAAATGGTCAAGCAGGTGGTCCATACCATGAGCGGCATCCAGGACAGCTCGAAGAAGATCGCCGACATCATCGGCGTGATCGACGGCATTGCGTTCCAGACCAACATCCTGGCGCTGAACGCGGCGGTGGAAGCGGCGCGCGCGGGCGAGCAGGGGCGCGGCTTCGCGGTGGTGGCCTCGGAAGTGAGGAACCTGGCGCAGAGGAGCGCTGCGGCGGCGAAGGAGATCAAGGACCTGATCGGCGACTCGGTGGCCAAGGTCGACGCCGGCACCCGGCTGGTGGACGAAGCCGGCAGGACGATGAACGAGGTGGTGGCGAGCGTGAAGCGGGTGACCGACATCATGGCCGAGATCTCGGCGGCGAGCGCCGAGCAGAGTTCGGGCATCGAGCAGGTGAACCAGGCGATCGGTCAGATGGACGCGGTGACGCAGCAGAACGCGGCGCTGGTCGAGGAGGCGGCGGCCGCGGCGCAGTCGATGGAAGACCAGGCGGCGCGGCTGGCGGCGACGGTGGCGGTGTTCACCGTCGACGGTGCCGCCGCCGGGCGCAGCGCCGACCGGGCGCCGCCGGCGGCGCGCCCCGTCGCGACGGCGAAGCGATCCTCGCGGCTGCCGGCTGTGGTCACCCGCAAGGCGCTGGCCGGCGCGGGTGCTGCGGGCCTGCGGGCGGATTTCTGAAACGCGCGCGATTTCGCGCAGCGCCCGGGCGCACACGCCCGGGGCGCAACGGCAACGCAGGGAACAGGCCATGATGACCGAAGTCACCGAGCAGTACGCCGCCACCGCCAATGCGGACTCGGGCGCCCGCGAATACCTGACGTTCCGCCTCGGCCATGAGGAATACGGGATCGACATCCTGAAGGTGCAGGAGATCCGCGGCTACGACGCGGTGACCGCGATCGCCAACGCGCCGTCGTTCATCAAGGGCGTGATCAACCTGCGCGGGATCATCGTGCCGATCGTCGACATGCGGATCAAGTTCAACGTCGGCGAGGCGACGTACGACCAGTTCACCGTGGTGATCATCCTCAACGTTGCGCGCCGCGTCGTCGGCGTCGTCGTCGACAGCGTGTCCGACGTGCTGACGCTGCAGGCGGCGCAGATCAAGCCGGCGCCGGAGTTCTCGACCACGCTCAATACGCAGTACATCGTCGGCCTGGGTACCGTCGACGACAGGATGCTGATCCTCTGCGACATCGAGCGGCTGATGACGTCGGCCGACATGGCGCTGATGGACGAATCGGGTTCCTGAGCGCGGACGGACCATCCGATGGCGACGAGTGCGGGGCGGGGGGGAGACGGCATGCACCGCGGCCGTGCCTGGATCCGCAACGCGACGATCGGCTTCAAGCTGTCGGTGCCGGTGCTGGCGATCGCGTTCGTCGCGCTGGCGGCGCTGGCGGCTTTCGTCACCGGGATGACGACGCGCACGCTCGACGCCAGGGGCGAGGCCGAGATCGCGGCCCGCAGCCGGCAGATCGTCAAGACGATCGGGCTCTACCAGCGCGAACTGCACGACTCGACGATCGCGACGAACAACCTGTTCGCCGACCAGTTTCCGGGCGCGTTCGCGATCGATGCGGCGCGGACCGTCGACATCGCCGGGGCCGCGGCGCCGGTGCTCGCCAGCGGCGGGCGGGTACTCGACCTCGATTTCGATCCGGTCGACCGCTTCACCCGGGCGACCGGCGGCGTGGCGACGGTGTTCGCGCGCAAGGGCGACGACTTCATCCGCGTCGCGACGTCGCTGAAGAACGAGAAGGGCGAGCGTGCGGTCGGCACGATGCTCGGCAAGGCGCATCCTGCGTACGCCGCGATGATCAGGGGCGAGCCGTTCACGGGGCGCGCGACGCTGTTCGGCCGCGACTACATGGCGCACTACCGCCCCGTCAGGGACGGCGCAGGAGGCGTCGTCGCCATCCTGTTCACCGCGCGCGACTTCACGGCCAGTCTCAAGGATCTGCGGCAGGCGATCCTGGACGAGAAGATCGGCGAAACCGGCTATTTCTTCGTCGTCGACGCGCGCCCCGGTCCGGGCTTCGGAAAATTCGTCGTGCATCCCACGCGCGCCGGGCAGAGCGCGCTGGAGATCAAGGACAGCGTCACCGGCCACGAATTCCTGAAGGACATGATCGGGAAAAAGCGCGGTCGCCTCGACTTCGCGCTGCAGGACGCGGCCAGCGGCGACACGGCCCCCCGCCGCAAGCTGCTGGTGTTCGACCACGAGCCGACGTGGGACTGGGTGGTCGCCGGAACGAGCTTCGTCGACGAGTACGAGCGCGACGCCGGCGTCCTGCGCAACTGGATCATCGCGATGTCCGGCGCGGTGCTGGTGATTCTCGGGGCGACGCTGCTGCTGGGAATCCGGGCGCTGATCCGCAGGCCGCTCGCCGGCGTCGTGCGCGTCGCCAGCGGCGTCGCGGGCGGGAACCTCGACCAGCGGATCGACGCGACCTCCGGCGACGAGGTCGGGCAGGTGCTGCAGGCGATGCAGCGGATGGTGGTCAAGCTGTCCGGGATGATCGGCCACATCGGCGAGACCTCCGGCGCGGTGAGCGGCGCCGCCGAGCGGATCGCGACCGGCAACGCCGATCTGTCGCAGCGGACCGAGGAGCAGACCGCCGGCCTGAAGGCGACGAAGTCGTCGATGGAGCAGCTGACTGCGACCGTCGAGCGGACCGCCGACGGCGCGCGGAAGGCCAACGAGCTGGCGATCGGCGCCTCCGCCATCGCGGTCCGCGGCGGGCGCGTCGTCGGCAGCGTGGTGGGGACGATGAATTCGATCGCCGAGTCGAGCCGGAAGATCGCCGACATCATCGGCGTGATCGACGGCATCGCGTTCCAGACCAACATCCTGGCGCTGAACGCCGCGGTCGAGGCGGCGCGCGCCGGCGAGCAGGGGCGCGGCTTCGCGGTGGTCGCGTCCGAGGTGAGGAGCCTGGCGCAGAGGAGCGCGGCGGCGGCGAAGGAGATCAAGGCGCTGATCGGGGATTCGGCGGCGAAGGTCGATTCCGGATCGAAGCTGGTGAACGAGGCCGGCGCGACGATGAGCGAGGTGGTGCAGGCAGTGGAGCGGGTGACCGGCATCATGGCCGGGATGGCCGCAGCGAGCCTGGAGCAGAGTTCGGAAATCGCGCAGGTGAACCGGGCGCTGGTGCACATGGACGCGACGACGCAGCAGAACGCGGCGCTGGTCGAGGCGGCGGCGGCGGCGGCGCAGTCGATGCAGGACCAGGCGGCGCGGCTCGCGGCCATGGTGGCGGTGTTCAACGTCGACGGCGGCGGCGCGGTTCCTGCCGAGGCGGCGATCGCGCCGGCGGGCATCCGCGATGCCGGCGACGAAGGCTTGCGCGCCGGCGCAGCGGCGCCGGTGCGGGAACGCCTCGCAGGCTCCCGCATGGACCTGCGGGCATTGATCAGGAAAGGTTAGTCATGCGCATTCCTCTGCTCTCCGGTCTTCTCGCCCGTCTGCGCGACCTGCGCGTGGGGGCCAAGCTCGGCGTGGGGTTCGGTCTGACCGTGTTCGCCATCGTCGCGCTGGCGACGCTCTCCGGTGTCCGCATCCGCCAGGTCAGCGCCGAATGGGAGCAGTTCGACCACGTCACGCTGCAGAAGCAGCAGACGATGATGCACGCCGTCGCCGCGCTGGGCGACGCCGCGCAGGAGTTCGACAACTTCATCTTCCGCGGCGGCGAGCACGAGCAGCTTTTCCAGAAGCAGCTCGGCGTGCTCGAAGCCGCGTGCGCGGAGTACGGACGGCTGGGGAGCTCGTCCGAGGCCGAGGACGAGATGCTGAAGGAAATCGGCAGGGCCGCCTCGGTCTGGCGCCAGAGCATGGTGAAGCTGGTGGAAATGAAGGGCGACGGCGTGCTGACGACGCAGATGGACCGCGCGGTGCGCGGCCTCGACCAGCCGATCGCGCAGGCGCTGGCGACGCTGCAATGGACCGCGGTCGAGGCGCGCAAGGACAAGGGCGCGCGGATCTCGTACCTCGTGTCGTCGGCGCTGGCCTGGATCATCGCCATCGCGGTCGCCGCGGTCGTGTTCGCGACCTGCGTCGCGATCGTGATCACGCACGGGGTCACGCGCCCGCTGGTCGCGGCGGTGCGGGTCGCCCGCGACGTGGCCGGCGGCAATCTCGAGCACCACCTCGTCGCGTCGTCGCACGACGAGACCGGTCAGCTGATGGAAGCGCTGGCGCAGATGACCGACAAGCTGCGCGAGATCATCGGCCAGATCCGCGAATCGGCCGAATCGCTGAAAGGCGCCGCCGGCGACATCGCCAGCGGCAACGCGGACCTCGCGCGGCGCTCCGAAGCGCAGGTGTCGAGCCTGGACCGGACGGCGGCCAGCGTCGATGCGCTCACTCTCGCGGTCAAGCGCAACGCCGACGACGCGCGGAAGGCGAACGACATGGGGATCGGCGCCGCCGCCGTCGCCGCGAAGGGCGGCGACGCGGTGGGACAGGTCGTGCAGACGATGGGCTCGATCCGGTCGAGCTCCAAGCAGATCGCCGACATCATCGGCGTCATCGACGGCATCGCGTTCCAGACCAATCTGCTGGCGCTCAACGCCGCGGTCGAAGCCGCGCGCGCCGGCGAGCAGGGCCGCGGCTTCGCCGTCGTGGCCTCGGAAGTGCGCGGCCTCGCGCAGCGCAGCTCCGAAGCGGCAAGGCAGATCAAGGGCCTGATCGCCGGCTCGTCGGACCAGGTCGAGAAAGGCGCGGTGCTGGTCGAGCACGCCGGGGCGACGATCAAGGACGTCGTGGCCTCGGTGCAGCAGGTGAGCCGTCTGGTCGCGGGCATCTCCGAGGCTTCCGGCGAACAGGCGCGCGGGATCGACGGCGTCAACCAGGCGATCATGGGCATGAACGAGATCACGCAGCAGAACGCCGCGCTGGTCCAGGAGGAAGCGAAGGCGACGCGCGCGCTGGAGGAGCAGGCGCAGCGCCTCGCCGCCATCGTCGCGATGTTCCGCACCGGCGACGCAGCCCCGGTGACGACCCCGGCCCCGATCTCGCGTATGCTCGGCCACGCCGGCGAGACGGCGCGGGAGCGTGATGCGCCGCGCCTCAGGCGCCGCCCGGCGTCTCCCCCGCAGACCGAAGAGACATGCTGAAAGCCCGACCCCGCCCGAATGCCACCGCGCCGCCGACGGCCGTCCGGCCGCCATCGGCCGACCGCGCCAGCGCGTTTTCCTGCACCGAGGCGACGGTGCCTGCCGCCGACCGCGAGTTCGTGTTCACCCGGGCGGATTTCGAGCGCGTGCGCGCGCTGATCCACGAGCGCGCCGGCATCTCGCTCACGCCGGCCAAGCAGAACATGGTCTACAGCCGGCTCTCGCGGCGGCTGCGCGAGCGCGGCCTGTCGCGCTTCGACGACTACCTCGAACTCCTCCAGTCGGACGACACGCAGGAATGGGAGTCCTTCGTCAATTCGCTGACGACGAACCTCACGTCGTTCTTCCGCGAGTCGCATCACTTCCCGCTGCTGGCGCAGATGCTCAAGCTCCGGCAGCGCGGCACGACCGCGCAGATCTGGTGCACGGCGGCGTCGACCGGCGAGGAGCCGTATTCGCTGGCGATCACGGCCTGCGAGACTTTCGGCACGCTGGCGCCGCCGGTGCGGATCATCGCCAGCGACATCGACACGCAGGTGCTCGAAACCGCCGACCTCGGCATCTACGCCGAGGAGCGCTGGAAAGGGCTGTCGCAGGAGCAGTTGAAGAAGTATTTCCTGCGCGGCGGCGGCGCCAACGCGGGCAAGGCGCGCGTGCGCCCCGAACTGCGCGCGCTGGTCGATTTCCGCTCGATCAACCTGCTCGCCGGCAACTGGCGGGTGCCGAAGGATCTCGCCGCCATCTTCTGCCGCAACGTCATGATCTATTTCGACCGACCCACGCAGCTCCAGGTCGTCACCCGCTTCGCGCCGCTGCTCGCCGCCGACGGCCTGCTGTTCGCCGGGCACTCGGAGAGCCTCGCGCAGGCGAGCCACCTGTTCCGGCTGCGCGGCAAGACGGTCTACGAACTGGCGCGGCCTGCGGCCGCCTGAAGCGAAGGCCACCGTCCCATGTTCGACGACGTCGAGCACCACCATCCGGAGCCGAACCTCTACTTCGACACCCAGTTTTCCCGGGAGGCGGCGAAGCTCCTGCCCGGCGAATACTACGTGACCAAGGAGGACATGATGCTGGTCACGGTGCTCGGGAGCTGCGTCGCGGCCTGCGTGCGCGACAAGAGCCTCGGCATCGGCGGCATGAACCACTTCATGCTCCCCGACAGCGGCGCCGAGGCGGGTTCCCCGGCGTCGGAGTCGGCGCGCTATGGCGTCTACGCGATGGAAATCCTGCTCAACGAACTGATGAAGAGCGGCGCGCGGCGGGCCACGCTCGAGGCCAAGGTCTTCGGCGGCGGGGCGGTGCTCTCGGGGCTGACGCAGACCAACGTCGGCGAGCGCAACGCGACTTTCGTGCTCGACTACCTGCGCACCGAGGGCATCAGCGTGGCCGCGCAGGACCTGCTCGACATCTACCCGCGCAAGGTCTACTTTTTCCCGCGGTCGGGGCAGGTGATCGTGCGCAAGCTGAAGAGCCTGCACAACGACACCATCGTGCAGCGCGAGATCACGTACCGCGCGCGGCTGCGCAGCACACGTGTGGAAGGCGACATTGAACTCTTCAACTGAACCCGGCGCGACCAGGGGCGGCACCATCAAGGTGCTGATCATCGACGACTCGGCGCTCGTCCGGCACCTCCTGACCGAGATCTTCCGGCGGGAGCGCGACATGGTCGTCGTCGGCGCCGCGCCCAACCCGCTGATCGCGCGCGAGATGATCCGCGCGACCGATCCCGACGTGCTGACGCTCGACATCGAGATGCCGCAGATGGACGGCCTCGACTTCCTCGAGAAGCTGATGCGGCTGCGGCCGATGCCGGTGGTGATGGTGTCGACGCTGACCGACAAGGGTTCGGAAGCGACGCTGCGCGCGCTCGAGCTCGGCGCCGTCGATTTCGTCTCCAAGCCGCGCCTGGGCATCGCCGAGGGGATCGCCGAATACGCCGAGGAGATCGTCGAGAAGGTTCGCGCGGCGGCCGGCTCGCGCCGCGTCCGGCACGCCGTCACGCGGCCCACGGGCGTGCTTCCCGACCTCGGCAACCGCCGTCTGTCGACCGAGAAGCTGATCTTCGTCGGCGCCTCGACCGGCGGCACCGAAGCGATCCGCGAGTTCGTCGAGCAGATGCCGGCCGATGCGCCCGCCATCCTGATCACGCAGCACATGCCGCCCGGGTTCACCAAGACCTTCGCCGCGCGCCTCGACAGCCTGTCCAGGGTCCGCGTCAGCGAGGCCGTCGACGGCGAGCGCATCCTGCCCGGGCACGTCTACATCGCCCCCGGCGGCTTCCACCTCAAGCTCGGCCGCAGCGGCGCCAACTACATTGCGGTGCTCGACGACGGGCCGCTGGTCAACCGGCACAAGCCGTCGGTCGAGGTGCTGTTCGACTCGGCGGCGGCGCTGGCCGGCCGCAACGCGATCGGGATCATGATGACGGGAATGGGCAAGGACGGCGCGCAGGCGATGCGGCGGCTGCGCGACGCCGGCGCCTACAATGTCGCGCAGGACGAGGCGACCTGCGTGGTGTTCGGGATGCCGAAGGAAGCGATCGCCTGCGGCGCGGTGCACCAGGTGCTGCCGCTGTCATCGATCGCCGGGCACGTGCTCACCAACCTCGCCGGCCAGAGGTCCAATCGCGTCTGAAACGCCGCCGGCGGCCGGTCGACCCGGGCCGCTGCGCCAGCGCAACCGAGAAAGCACGCCATGTCGACCGAAAACACCATCTTTCTCGCGCGGCAGCCCATCGTCGACGCCCAGGCGGAGCTCGTCGGTTTCGAGCTCCTGTTCCGCGGCTCGGCCGACGCGAGGACCGCCGACGTGACCGACAACGTGTTCGCGACGTCGACGGTGGTCGCCAACGTGTTCACCGAGTTCGGCCTCGCGCAGGTCATCGGCAGCGTCGACGGCTTCCTCAACGTCGACGCCGAGTTCCTGTTCAGCGACCTGGTCGAGTCGCTGCCCGCGTCGCAGATCGTGCTCGAGCTGCTCGAGACGACTTTCATCGACGAGCGCGTCCTCGAGCGCGTGCGCGAGATGAGGGCGATGGGCTATCGCGTCGCGATCGACGATTTCGTCGGCAACTTCGACCAGTTCGACCTGCTGCTGCCGTTCGTCGACATGGTGAAGATCGATTTCGAGGCGATCGATCCGCTGCTGGTGCCGATGATCGTCAGCATGCTGGGCAAGCACGACGTCCGCCTGCTCGCCGAGAAGATCGAGACGCCGGCGCAGTTCACGCAGGCGCGCAACCTCGGCATCGGGCTGTTCCAGGGCTTCCACTTCGCGCATCCCGAGATCCTGTCGGCGCGCCGCGACAAGCCCGCCAAGTTCGCGCTGCTGCGCCTCCTGGCGCTGGCGCTCGACGAATCGGAGACGACCGACATCGAGGAGGAGCTCAAGCACCATCCCGCGCTCTCGGTCAACCTGCTCCGCCTCGTCAACTCGGCCGCGTTCGGGAGCCGCCGCGAGATCACGTCGCTGCGCCACGCGCTGGTGCTGCTGGGCAGGCGGCAGCTGCGCATCTGGCTGCAGCTCCTGCTGTACACCGCCGACCGCGGCAAGGGTTCGATGAACAACCCGCTGCTGCAGCTCGCGGCCACCCGCGGCAAGCTGCTGGAGCAGCTCGCGATGCGCCAGCCGGGATCCGGCGCGGCGATGAAGGACATGGGCTTCATGACCGGCATGCTGTCGCTGATGGACGCGCTGCTCGGCATGCCGCTGGCCGAGGTGCTGGCCGAAATCAACGTGCCCAAGCTGGTCGAGGCCGCGCTGCTGCGGCGCGAGGGCGAGCTGGGGCTGCTGCTGGTGCTGGTCGAGCAGCTCGAGCAGGACGACCTCTCGGCGGTGGCCAAGTCGCTGGCGCGGACCGCCGCCGAGGTCGGGCCGCGCGAACTGATGCCGATGCAGCTCGCCGCGTATCGGTGGGCGAACGAACTCGCCGCCGGGACCTGAGCGGCCCGCGTTGCGGCGTGCCGGTCAGAGCGTCGCCGGCGCCAGCGCGGTGCGCGTGGAAAAGCGGTGGAAGTCGGCGGCGGCGGTGGGCTTGCCGAGGAGGTAGCCCTGCGCGCGGTCGCAGTGCAGCCCGCTCAGGAACTCGAGCTGCTCGACCGTCTCCACGCCCTCGGCCACGACGGTGAGCTTCAGCGCCTTGGCGAGCACGATGATCGTGCTCACGATCGCCCGGCTGTCGGCGTCGGTCGTCACGTTGAGCACGAACGACCGGTCGATCTTCAGCGTGCTGATCGGAAACTGCTTGAGGTAGGCGAGCGACGAGTAGCCGGTGCCGAAGTCGTCGATGGCGATGCGCACGCCCATCTCCCTCAGCGCGCCCAGCGTCCGGATCGTCGCCGGCGCGTCGTGCATCACCGCGGTCTCGGTGATCTCGAGTTCGAGGAACTCCCCGGCCAGCCCGGTTTCGGAGAGCACCGCCGCGACGTCGTCGACGAAGTTCGGCAGCCGGAACTGCGCTGCCGACGCGTTGACGGCGACGGTCATTCCGGGCAGGCCCGCATCGTGCCAGAGCCGCGTCTGGCGGCACGCGGCGCGCAGCACGAAGCGCCCGATGTCGGCGATGATCCCGATTTCGTCGGCGAGAGGGATCAGCCGGTCCGGCGGAACCACGCCCAGCTCGGGGTGCTGCCAGCGCACCAGCGCCTCGGCGCCGACCAGCGTCCGGCTGCGGACGTCGAACAGCGGCTGGTAGTGGACGAACAGCTCTTCGCGCTCGATGGCGTGCCACAGCGCGCTCTCCAGCCGCAGCGGGTTGATCTGCGCGCGCACCGGCGCGCTGGTGTAGCCGTGGATCTTCGCCGGGCCGGCCTGCTTCGCCTCGACCATCGCCGATTCGGCGTTGCGCAGCAGCGTGCCCGCGCAGTCGGCGTGATCGGGGTACAGGCACACGCCGGTGGCGCAGGTGACGAACAGCTCCTCGTCGGCGACCGCGAACGGGCGCGCCAGCGCCTCGCAGATCGCTCTCGCCTGCGCGAAGCCGTCCTCGGGGCCTGCGACGTTCTCGAGGTAGACGGCGAACTTGTCCTGTCCCGGGCGCGCGATCACCGCGTCGATCGGCAGGAATTCCGTCAGCCGGCGCGCGACCTGACGCAGCAGTTCGTCGCCCGCGGCCCAGCCCAGCGTCTCGTTGATGCGCATGAAGCGGTACAGGTCGAGGAACAGCAGCGCGCTGCGGACCGGGGGGGCGGACCCCTGCAGGCTGTGCTCGATCAGCTTCTGCAGCATCTGCCGGTTGGGCAGCTCGGTCAGCGCGTCGTGGTAGGTGAGGTGAACGAGCGCGCGCTCGATTTCCGCCTTCGCGCGCGACAGGTTCGAATACCGCAGTTCGCGCTCGACGATGGGCAGGAGCCGCTGCGCGTCGGTCTTGGCGACGAAGTCGATGGTGCCGAGCTTCATCACCGCCATCGCCGACTGGTCGGGAAGCGCGCCCGAGAGGACGACGAACGGCGTGTCCTTGTGGTTCTGGCACAGGACCTGATACGCGCCCAGCGCGTCGAAGCCCGGCATGCGGTTGTCGGAGATCACCAGATCCCACGCCTGCTCGGCGAGCGCCGCGCGCATCGCTTCGGCCGACGCGACGCGCCGGAACGCCAGATGGCGGTGCGCGCTCAGCAGCTGCGCGCGCACCAGCTCGGCGTCGTCCTCCGAATCCTCGACCAGCAGGATGTGGTTGACCCCGTCGTGGTGACGGGCGGCGGCGATCGGCGGCAGCGGGGGCTCGGTCATGGCGTCGGCGGATGACCGGCGAAATCCCGCCACCCGTATCGTCGTTGATCGGCACCGCGGGCCGAATCTTGAGGGTTGCCGCGGCGCCGGCAACGAGGATGGGATGGCCGATTTCGACTCCGGAGCATGTGAGTGCGCCGTCGCGGACGCGACGTCACAGGAATTCCGGAGGAAACAGCGGCAGGTAGCCGCGGTGCTCGCCGCCGATGAAAGCGACCAACTCGTCGCGCCGCGCCATCGCGTCGGCGAAGCCCTCGCGGATCAGCGCCCGGCAGTAGTCGCGGTCGAACAGCAGGTAGGAGAGCAGATTGACTCCCGTCCCCCGCATGCTGCGTTGCCCGCGCAGCAGGTAGTGGACCGCGCGCGGCAGCCGGTGGGCGTAGGCGAGCGCCATCGCGCCCAGGTCGCGCCTCGGCAGCAGGACGAGCACGTCGACGCGCCGCACGCCGATGCCGGGGAGGTCGAGGCTGGCCGGCGGCGCGAGGCCGACCAGCCGGTTGATCTTGTGCAGCCGCTCGAGGTCGGCGGCCAGGTTGTCGAGGAATATCGACGACAGCGCGTGGCCCGCGGTCTGACCCAGTGACGGGTAGCACAGCGGCCCCGGCGCGACGGGCTGCCCGCCGAACTGGCCCACCGCGACGACGACGATGCGCGTGGCGCCGAGATGCAGCGCGGGCGCCAGCGGTGCGATCTGCCGCACCGATCCGTCCATGTAGTAATCCGCGCCGATGCGCGCCGCGGGAAACACCAGCGGTATCGCGGTCGACGCCATCAGGTGGCCGGCGTCGACCCGGCAGCGCTCGCCGCGGCGGCGCACGCGCTGCCATGGCGCGATCTCGGCGGCGCCCTCGTAGAACGTGACCGCGTGGCCGGAGCCGTAGCTCGTCGCGCTGATGCCCAGCGCGCGCAGGTGTCCCGCGTCGATGTGCGCGGCGATGCGCTGGAAATCGATGTCGCGGCGAAGGAGTTCACCGAGGGGTGCGTTGTCGAGCAGCGACGCGGTGCGGCGCGGACCGTGGCTGCCCCCGAGCAGCGTCGCGAGCAGCAGCGCGCCGTGGCGCGCCAGCGTGCCGACGTCGGTGCGGTAGATGTCCATGACGTTGATCCGTCGCCACAGCCGCAGCAGCCGGGCGACGCCGCAACGGAACGAGTTGGCGCGGGTGGCGAGCATCGCCGCGTTGATCGCGCCGGCCGACGTGCCGCAGATCACCTGGAAGGGCTGCGTCGGCCCTTTCGGAAGCAGGCGCGCGATGGCGCGCAGCGCGCCCACCTGGTACGCGGCGCGCGCGCCGCCCCCGGGCAGTACCAGTCCCGTACCGGCGGCGGGGGACATGGCTGTGTCGGCAAGGCGCGCCCGCCGCGCGGACAGCACGCGGCGCCGGGGCTGCAGTCCCCGGCTGTCGGCGCGAAATCAGGCCGTGGTGTCGATGTTTCCGCCGATGCCGGCGGCGGGAAGCGGCTGCACCGGGGGCAGCGCCGCGAGCAGCGCCGCGGCGCTGCTCGCCTGAATGTCGAGCGCCTTCTTCAGCACGGCGATGCCGACGGCCTGTTCGGTTCGCTCCTGCGCCAATCCCGTCGCCAGGCGGGCGATGCTGCCGACATCCATGATGACCTCGCTCGCCGTCTCGCGGCATGGGTTCGATACGTCGGTTATCGGCAGCTACCGGCGCCTTCTTGATGGCCGCGGCGGCCCGGCGGGGAGCCGGGTCAGTGCAGCGCGGTGGTCGCGCCGACCGTCTGCGCCAGCCGCTGCACGGCGGCACAGAAGTCCTCGGCCCCGTCGGCCTTGAAGATGGTGTCCCGCACGCCGGCTTCCCTGGCGCGGGCGCGCAGCGTCTCGTCGATGAAGCCCGAGGCCAGCGCCACCGGCAGGTCGGCACGGATGGCGCGGGTGGCGCGCGCCACGTCGAGCCCGGACGTCCCCGGCATGTTGTAGTCGGTCACCACCAGATCGAATCCTTCCGGATCGGCGCGCAGCGCGGCGAGCGCGTCCTGCGGGTCGGTGTAGCCGCTGATCCGGTAGCCGCGCCGCTGTTGTCGCTCGGATTGTTTCACCGTTGATCTTTCGCGGTGATTTGCGGTCGGGGGCGGACGATCTCCCGGATTGGGTGACCGGGTGAAGTAATGCGG
>CAIWHR010000445.1 GCA_903912485.1 uncultured beta proteobacterium
CGAGCCTGATGCGCCGGCCGGCGAAGCCCGGGTGGTTGCCTCGACGGCCACGATTGCCCCGGGCTACGCCTGTCGGCGCCGGTGGCTATGGGTGCGATCGTGGTGGCGTAGCCCGGGCTACGCCTGTCGGCGCCGATGGCTCGACGTGCGCGATCGTGGTGGCGTAGCCCGGGCTACGAAGCGCGGCGGGGCAGCGCGGCGGGGCAGCGGCGTGTCGCGCCGGGGCTGCCCCGGCCGGCGCGATGCGTTAGAATGCGCGCTTCCCGCAAGGCGAGGCACGGAGCAACCCGATGAGCATCCAGGACACGATTCGCGACCAGGTCACCCAGCACGACGTCGTGCTGTACATGAAGGGCACGCCGCAGTTCCCGATGTGCGGATTCTCCAGCGCGGCGGTGCAGATGCTGAAGCTCTGCGGAGTCGAAGACGTCTTCTCCGTCAACGTCCTCGAGGACGCCGACATCCGCCAGGGAATCAAGGAGTACGCGAACTGGCCGACGATTCCGCAGCTCTACGTCCACGGCGAATTCGTCGGCGGCAGCGACATCATGCGCGAGATGTACGACTCGGGCGAGTTGCAGCAGCTTCTCGGCAAGCCGGCGCACTGATTCTCGCGGAGGCGGTCCCGCCGCCGCTTCGCGCGCGGGGCTTCCCGGCGCGCACGCGGTCCGCCGTTGGCCGCCGAGCCGGCAGTCCGCGGCGTCGTGACCGCGGCGGGATCCTCGGGCATGGCCATTGCGGGGGAAATCCATGGAATCGTTGAAGGCCGGCAGCGACGCTCTGTTCATCCTGCTGGGCGCGGTGATGGTGCTCGCGATGCACGCGGGGTTCGCCTTCCTCGAACTCGGCACCGTGCGGCGGAAGAACCAGGTCAACGCGCTGGTAAAGATCCTGGTCGATTTCAGCGTTTCCACGATCGCCTATTTCTTCATCGGGTATTCGATCGCGTACGGCGTGAATTTCTTCGCCGGCGCCGAGACGCTGGCGCTGAAGAACGGCTTCGAGCTGGTGAAGTTCTTCTTCCTGCTCACGTTCGCGGCGGCGATCCCCGCGATCGTCTCGGGCGGGATCGCCGAGCGCGCGCGGTTCAATCCGCAGCTGGCGGCGACTTTCCTGGTGGTCGGCTTCGTCTACCCGTTCTTCGAGGGCATCGCCTGGAACCGTCACTTCGGCATCCAGGCTTGGCTCGGGCAGACCTTCGGCGCCGAGTTCCACGACTTCGCCGGATCGGTGGTCGTGCACGCGATGGGCGGATGGATCGGGCTGATGGCGGTGCTGCTGCTCGGCGCGCGCCGCGGCAGGTACACGCGGGAAGGCGGCGTGTCCGCGCATCCGCCGTCGTCGATTCCGTTTCTCGCGCTGGGTGCGTGGATCCTGTCGGTCGGCTGGTTCGGCTTCAACGTGATGTCGGCGCAGACGATCGACAAGATCTCCGGGCTGGTGGCGGTCAACTCGCTGCTGGCGATGGCGGGGGGAACGCTGGCCGCGTTCGTCGTCGGCAGGAACGACCCCGGGTTCGTCCACAACGGTCCGCTCGCCGGGCTGGTCGCGGTCTGCGCGGGCTCCGACGTCATGCATCCGCTGGGCGCGCTGGCCACCGGCCTGATCGCAGGCTCGCTGTTCGTGCTGCTGTTCACGCAGACGCAGAACCGCTGGAAGATCGACGACGTCCTCGGCGTGTGGCCGCTGCACGGCGTCTGCGGCGCCTGGGGCGGCATCGCCGCCGGCATCTTCGGCGCCAAGGCGGCGGGCGGCCTGGGCGGCGTGGCGCTCGCGTCGCAGCTGATCGGGACGGCGGGCGGCGTGCTGGTCGCGGTGTTCGGCGGTCTCGCCGTCTACGGTTCGCTGAAGAAGCTGATCGGGCTGCGGCTCGACCCGGAAGAGGAATACCACGGCGCCGATCTCACCATCCACAAGATCAGCGCGACGCCGGAGCGCGAAGCATCCTGGTGACGCGCACCGGCGCGCGACGCGGCCCTCGGCCTAGGTCCGCGCCCGCTGGATCCTGCGCACGTCGGGGACGCGCTTGACCGAGCGGATGACGTGCGCGAGGTGGCGGCGGTCCTTCACCTGCACGCTGAAGAACATCGCGAGCACTTCGCCGCCGTCTGGGCGCTCCATCGACACGTTGTCGATGTTGCCGCCGGCGTCGGCGATGGCGGTGGCGACGTCCGCCAGCAGGCCTCGCCGGTCGGCGACCAGCAGCCGGATGCCGGCGTCGAACACCCCCTGCGCGTCGTTCGCCCACTCGACGTCGATCAGCTGATCGGGGTCGACGCGCTGCTTTTTCAGCGTGATGCAGTCGCGGGTGTGGACGAGCAGGCCCTGGCCCTTCCGGAACTGGCCGACGAGCGTGTCGCCGGGCACCGGCCGGCAGCACCGCGCGTACTGGATCGCGACGCCCTCGACGCCGCGCAGCGTCAGCGGCGGCGCCTTGCCCGCCGTCGCGCCGCCGTTCCTCGGCTCGTCGCCCGCCTTGCCCGCCGACCGCGTCAGCGCCTGCGCCACCGCGAACGACAGCCTCTTGCCGAGGCCGATGTCGGCGAGTATCTCGAGCTGGCTGCGCGCGCCGAACTCCTTCTGCAGCGCTTCCCAGCGGTCCCAGGTGATCGAGTCGGGGTCGACCTTGAGCGTGGCGAGCGCCTGCTCGAGCATCCGCTCGCCCAGCGCCGCCGACTCCTTCTGCTGGAGCCCCTTGAGGAAGTGACGGATCCGCGAGCGCGCCTTCCCGGTCGCGACGAACTGGAGCCAGGAAGGGTTGGGCCGCGCCGTCGGCGCGGTCATGATCTCGATCTGGTCGCCGTTCTTCAGTTCGCTGCGCAGCGGCAGCTGCTCGTAGTTGATCCGCGCCGCCACGCAGTGGTGTCCGATGTCGGTGTGGACGGCGTACGCGAAATCCACCGCGGTCGCGCCGCGCGGCAGCGCCATGATCTTGCCCTTGGGCGTGAACACGTAGATCTCCTCCGGGAAGAGGTCGACCTTGATGCTGTCGAGAAACTCCTTGGAGTCGCGCGACTCCGACTGGATCTCGAGCAGGCTTTGCACCCAGCGGTGCGTCTCCTGCTGCGCTTCGCGGATGTCGAACTCGCCGCCGCTCTTGTACAGCCAGTGCGCGGCCACCCCCGCCTCGGCGATCCGGTGCATGTCGTGCGTGCGGATCTGCGCCTCGAGCGGCGTGCCGAAGGGGCCGAACAGCGTCGTGTGCAGCGACTGGTAGCCGTTCGCCTTGGCGATCGCGATGTAGTCCTTGAACTTGCCCGGGATCGGCTTGTACAGACTGTGCAGGATGCCCAGCGCGGCGTAGCAGTCGGTGGCGTCGGCGACCAGCACGCGCACGCCGTAGATGTCGAACACCTGCGAGAACGTGTAGCGCTTCTCGCGCATCTTCTTGTAGACCGAGAAGATCGTCTTCTCGCGGCCGGAGACGTGCGCCGGAATCGCCGCCTTGGCGAAGCCTTCGCGGATCGCGTCGAGCAGCCGGTTCATCACCTCGCGGCGGTTGCCACGCGCCGCCTTGATCGCGCCGGCGAGCACGCGGTAGCGCATCGGGTACAGGTGCTTGAACGCGAGGTCCTGCAGTTCGAGGTAGAGCGCGTTGAGTCCCAGCCGGTTGGCGATCGGCGCGTAGATGTCGACGGTCTCGTGCGCGATGCGCCGCCGGTGCGCGCGCGCCATCGCGTCGAGCGTGCGCATGTTGTGGAGCCGGTCGGCGAGCTTGATCAGGATGACGCGGACGTCCTTCGCCATCGCCAGCAGCATCTTGCGGAAGTTCTCCGCCTGCGCCTCTTCGCGCGTCGTGAACTCGATCTGGTCGAGCTTGGAAACGCCGTCGACCATGTCGGCGACCGGCTTGCCGAACGACGCCTCGATCTCCGCCTTGGTGACTGTCGTGTCCTCCATCACGTCGTGGAGGAGCGCGGCGGCGAGCCCGTGTGCGTCCAGGCGCCACTGCGACAGGATGCTGGCGACCGCCAGCGGATGCGTGATGTACGGCTCGCCGGACTTCCTGAACTGGCCGCGGTGCGCCGATTCGGAGAACTGGAACGCGCGTTCGACCAGCGCGACCTCAGGCGGCGCGAGGTAGTTGCCGAGGTGCCGGGTGAACTCCGCGATTTCGGACATGCCCGGCCGCTCTCATCGCTGCAGCGTCAGCTCTGGCCCTTCAGCAGCAGTTCGATGCCGACCTTGCCTGCCGCGATTTCGCGCAGCGCGATGACTGTCGGCTTGTCGCGATCGGGCTCGAGCAGCGGCGTCGAGCCGGCGGTG
Organism: uncultured beta proteobacterium; assembly: GCA_903912485.1. Taxonomy (GTDB): domain Bacteria; phylum Pseudomonadota; class Gammaproteobacteria; order Burkholderiales; family Casimicrobiaceae; genus CAIWHR01. Next base: position 4,267 of record CAIWHR010000445.1, read on the forward strand.
ATCTGGCGCGCGCGATTGGTCGCGGCGAGCGTCAGCTCGAAGCGGTTGGGAATCCGGGCAAGGCAGTCTTCGATGGTGATGCGGGCCATGGTCGTGGTACCGGTCGGTGTGTTTCAGGTCGGGGACGCAAGCAGCGATTCCAGCAGCGCCGCGTGTCGCGTGCATTGCGGTGCCGCACGCAGGCGGCTCGCGCGTACGATGGCCGTCAGGTCGGCGACCGCGGTCGCAAATTCATGATTAATAATAACATAATCGAATTCCCCGCAGTGGCGGATTTCATCGCGCGCGGCGTCGAGACGGCGCGCGATCACCTCCGGGCTGTCCTGCCCGCGTTTCTCGAGCCGCGCCCTGAGCGTCGCCAGCGACGGCGGCAGGATGAAGATCGTGAGCGCCGACCCGATCAGGCGGCGAACCTGCGCCGCGCCCTGCCAGTCGATCTCGAGCAGCACGTCGTGGCCCGCGGCGGCCTCGTCCGCGAGCCAGGCTGCCGACGTCGCGTACCAGTTGCCGTGGACGTGGGCGTGCTCGAGGAACTCGCCCGCCTGCCTGCGCGCGCGAAAGTCGGCTTCGTCGACGAACCGGTAGTGGACGCCGTCGATCTCCCCCGGGCGGGGCGGCCGCGTCGTGAACGACACGGAAAGGCGCAGTCCGCGCTCCTGTTCGAGCAGCGCGTGCACGAGGCTGGTCTTGCCTCCCCCCGAGGGCGCGGCGATGACGTAGAGGTTGCCGGCCGGAACCGCGGAGGATCCTGAACTTCCCCCCGCGGCCTCGGCGAGAGGGAGCTGGGATGTCGTCATGGGTCTGTCGGCCGCAGGCTGCACTCGGCGTTCCGTCGATCCCCGCCCGCGGCGTGGCGTCTCGCCGGAAGGCTCGGCAGCGTCATTCGATATTCTGCACCTGCTCGCGCATCTGCTCGATCAGCACCTTGAGTTCGAGCGATGCCTGCGAAAGCTCGGCGTCCACCGACTTCGAGCCGAGCGTGTTCGCCTCGCGGTGCAGTTCCTGCATCAGGAAGTCGAGCCGCTTGCCCGCGCTGCCGCCGGCGCCGAGCACGCGCCGGACCTCGACGACGTGCGTGCCGAGGCGCGACAGCTCCTCGGCGACGTCGACCTTGGTCGCGAACAGCGCGAGCTCCTGCTTCAGGCGCTCCTGGTCGGGGTCGAGGCCGGCTTCCCGGATCCGCGCCGAGAGCTTCTCGGTGTACGCGGCGTGGATGACGGGGATTCGCGGCGTGACCTTCGCCACCTGCAGCTCGATCGCCGCGCAGCATGCGTCGAGCATCGATCCGGTCCTGGCGCCTTCGCGGGCGCGTGCGGCGGCGAGGTCGCGCAGCGCGTTGCGCACCAGCTCGTGGGCGCGCGCCGCCAGCTCCTCGGGCGCGACGGTCGGCTCGGCCAGCAC
>CAIWHR010000446.1 GCA_903912485.1 uncultured beta proteobacterium
CCAGCGCCGCCGCGCCGCGCAGCCGCTTGCCGAAGCCCAGCCACATCCACAGCGCGTTCAGCCCCTGGATGCCGAACCAATGCCCCAGCGCGCGGGTCCGTGCCGCGCTCGGCGGCGCGTTCCACAGCCGGGCGCCGGAGACGGTCAGCGCGCCATAGAGCGCGTGCCAGTCGGGGTCGCCGGCGGCGGCGGCGGCGGCGGCGGGCGCCGTGCCGGATGCCGGCAGCGCGGCCTCCGCTGCCGGATCGAGGCTCGGCGCGGGCGCGTTCGCGGGCGGCACGTCGCCGGCGACCCACGCCGACAGCGACTCCAGCAGCGCCGGGTCGGCCGGTCCGGCATCGCCCTGCCCCGCCATCTCGTCGAACATCCGGCGCACCGCGGCGGTCGCCAGCATGATGACGTCGAGCATCTCCGGCGACAGGAAGCGCTTGCCGCTGCGCAGCTGGTCGAACAGGCTCTCGGTGCGGTGGCACACGTCGACCAGCGGCTGCGCTTCGAGAAAGCCGGCGCCGCCCTTGATGGTGTGGAAGCCGCGGAAGATCTCGTTGAGCAGGCCGGCGTCGTCCTTGCGGTGCTCCAGCTCGATCAGCTTGACGTCGACGCCGTCCAGCAGTTCGCCGGCTTCGGTCAGGAAGTCCTGCAGCATGTCCTGCAGTTCGGAGGGGACGCTCATGCCGGGGTCCGCCGGGTCAGAATCCGAGCGAGCCGAGCAGGTCGTCGACCTGCTCCTGGCTGGTGACGACGTCGGTGCGCATCTCGGGCTTGATCTGCGGCCCGGTGAGCAGCGGCTCGTGGCGCGGGTCGATCACCGCGCTGGTCTCGACCAGCAGCGTCAGCAGGCTGGTTTCGAGCATGTGCGCGACGTCGACGACCTTGGTGATCACCTGGCCGGTGAGGTCGTGGAAGTCCTGCGCCATCATGATCGCGTGCAGGTGACCCTGCATCACCGTCGTGCGCTGCGTCATCCCGCCCAGGAAGGTCCGCGTCTCGACGGCCAGCAGCTTGAAATCGTCGACGCCGATCTCGCGCGCGTACAGCTTGTCCCAGCGCTGCGCCAGCCGCGTCGCGTCGTCGTCGAGGCCCTGCTGCAGCGACTGGCCGCGCTCGACCGCGGACAGCACCGTGTCGGCCGACTTGCCGGTGAGCGACGCGATGTAGGCGAGGCGGTCGCGGGCATCGGGCAGCGACGTGGCCGCCTTCTCCAGCTTCTTGTCGTAGCCCAGCTCGCGCAGCGCGTCGTGCAGCGTGCGCGTGAGCTCGCCGAGGCGCTGGAACATGCGCTCTTCCGGCGAAGCGTCGGCCGCGGGCGCCGCCGACGGCGCGGAGGACGCGGCGGCCTGCGCCTCGACCTCGGCCACCGATTGCTCCCTCTGCGCGGCCACCTGGTCGAACAGCGCCTCGAGGTCGTCCTCGGCCGCCGGCGCGGACGAAGGTGCGGGCGCGGCGGGCTTGACCACGCGCACCGCCGCCGGCGCCGCAGGCTTCGCCGGCCGGGGCGGCACCGCCGCCTTCGCCGCCGGCGGCGCAACCGGGGCCACGGCCGCCTTTTCGGCCGTTTCCGCGGCGATGCTGTCGAACAGCGCCTCGAGGTCCTCGCCGGCGGGGGCGGCACGCGGTTTCATCATCGGCTCCGGGTCAGGGTTGCATCTTCTGGATGATCTTGTTGAGCTTGTCCTCGAGCGTCGCCTTGGTGAACGGCTTGACGATGTAGCCGCTCGCCCCGGCCTGCGCCGCGGTCACGATGTCTTCCTTCTTCGCCTCGGCGGTGACCAGCAGCACCGGCAGCTTCTTGAGGTCGGCGTCGGCGCGGATCGCGTGCAGCAGCTCGAAGCCGTTCATGTTCGGCATGTTGAGGTCGCTGACGACGAAGTCGAAGCCGCCGGCCTTGAGCTTGGTCAGCGCGACGGCGCCGTCCTCGGCCTCGTCGGCGTTGGCGTAGCCCACTTCCTTCAGCAGGTTGCGGATGATGCGGCGCATCGTCGAGAAGTCGTCGACGATCAGGAAGCGGAGGTTGGCATTGGACATGGGTTGCTCTGGTTACCCGCGCAGCATCCGGTGCAGCGTGCTGGCGAGCTCGTCGGCGTGGAATTTGGCCACATAGGCGTCGACGCCGGCCTGCTGACCCATCTTGCGGTTGGCGACCGAAGACAGCGATGAGTGCATAACGACCGGAATCCCGTTGAAGCGCAGGTCGCGCTTGATGTTCTGCGTCAGCACGTAGCCGTCCATCTCCGGCATTTCGGCGTCGACGAGGATGATTCCCAGCTTCTGCTTCAGGTCGCTGCCGTCGCGCTGGGCGTGCGCGGCCATGTCGGTGAGCTTGGTCCACGCCTCGCGGCCGTTGGTCGCCTGCAGGTGCGGCAGCCCGAGGCTGTCGAGCACCTGCGCGATCTTCTTGCGCGCCAGCGTCGAGTCGTCGACGAAGAACACCGGCCGCGCGCACTCCTCGGGAACGCGGTCGATCGCAAAGTGCACCTCCTCCTCGAACGTGTCGTGCAGGATCTGCTCGACGTCGAGGATCGACACCAGCTTGCCGTCGGGCAGCTCGGTGATCGCGGTGATGAGGTGCGCCGAGCCGATCAGCATCGGCTGCGGCGTCTTCACCTGCTCCCAGTCGACGCGGATGATGCGGTCGACGCTCGCCACGTGGAACGCCTGCAGGTGGCTGCTGAATTCGGTGATGATGAGCTTCGATTCCTTGGCGTCGGACTGCTCGCCGAAGAACAGCGCGAGGTCGATCACCGGGATGATGGCGCCGCGCAGCGAGATGATCCCCTCGACCCCGTGCGGCATGTTCGGCGCACGGGTGATGTCAGGCGTCTCGCAGACCTCCCTGACCTTGAACACGTTGATGCCGAAGGACTCGCGGCCGCCGAGCGAGAACAGCAGCAGCTCCATCTTGTTGGAGCCGGCGAGCTTCGTCTTCTGGTCGACCAGCGTCAGCAGCGCGTTGTCGTGCGATCCCATCGTCCATCCTCCCTGCACGTCAGTGGGCCGGCTGCGGCGGCGGCGGCGG
>CAIWHR010000447.1 GCA_903912485.1 uncultured beta proteobacterium
CAGCCGGATCTCGAAGCAGGTCAGCCCGTTCGCCGACGAGACATGCACCGACCCGCCGTGGGCGCTGACGATGGACTTGGTGATGGCGAGTCCCAGGCCGGAGCCGCCCCGCTCGCGGCCGCGCGCCGGGTCGACGCGGTAGAAGCGGTCGAACAGTCGCTCCAGTTTTTCGGCGGGGATCGCGTGGCCGGGATTTTCGACCCGGACCGAGATGCTCCCCGGGGGCTGCCGCAGAATTCGCACCTGAACCGTGCCCCCGCTCGGCGCATACGCAATCGCGTTCGACAGCAGGTTGCTGAGCGCCCGGCGAATCATCAGCTTGTCGCCGAGAATCTCGCCCTCGCCGGTGCAGGCGAGCGCCACCGAGCGGTCTTCGACCAGCGCGTCGTAGAATTCGAAGAGATCGCGGACCTCGCCCGCGAGATCGACCCGCTCGCGTTTCGGAACGGTCAGTCCGTTGTCCGACTTGGCGAGGTAGAGCATGTCGTGAATGGTCCGCGCCAGGCGCTCGCATTCCTCCAGGCTCGAGTAGAACACCTCCCGGTATTCCTCGCCGGAGCGCGGCCGCGACAGCGCGACCTCGGTCTGCGTCATCACGTTGCTCAGGGGCGTCTGCAGTTCGTGTGCGAGGTCCGACGAGAATTCCGACAGGCGCTGGAAGGATTCCTCGAGCCGCGCCAGCATGCCGTTGAAGGCGATTCCCAGGTCCCTGAGTTCGGAGGGCAGCGTCTCGACGACGATGCGGTCGCGAAGCCGGCTGGGATTGATCGACTGCGCGACGGCGGTCATGGCTTGCACCGGCGCGAGGCCGCGCCGCGCGGCAACCCAGCCGAGGACGCCGATGAGGAGCGCGCATGACCCGATCGACAGCCACAGACCGCGGTTGAAGAGGGTCAGGAAGGCCACGTTCCCGTCGACGTTCAGTGCGACCGCGACGACGACGGTGAAATCCCTTCCTGCGGTCGGATTGACCGTCGACGTCTTACCGCGGAAAGTGTGGCCGCCTTTGGTCCAGGTCGTCACTCCCGCGGCGCCGGCGCCGCCGCCCGCAGGGCCTGCCGCCAGAACCTCCTCCGGAAACTCGTCGGGGAATTCGGGGGCGGCGGAGACGAACAGCACCCGGCCTTCCGCATCCGACAGTCGCACCGCCATGTGCGGGTGGTCGACCAGCGCGCTGCCCATCCTCTGGCGCAGGCTCTCGGGCGTCTCCCGCACCGGAACCATTGCGAGGATGTTCTCGACCAGCGCGGTGCCGTGAGCGAGAGCTTCCGTGTCGGCCCCGAGCAGGTGCCGGCCGACCGACAGCTGGAGCAAGGTGCCGAGGATCACCAGCACGACCGCGGCACCGGCGCCGACCAGAAGCGTCAGTCGCAGCGTGATCGACGGCTGCCGCATCAAGCCGATTCCCTGGCCTCGAGGACGTAACCCATGCCGCGCACGGTGTGGATGAGCTTGGGCTCGAAGCCGTCGTCGATCTTGGCGCGAAGCCTGCGCACGGCAACGTCGATCACGTTGGTGTCGCTGTCGAAGTTCATGTCCCAGACCTGCGACGCGATGAGCGAGCGCGGAAGCACCTCGTGGTGGTGGCGGCGGAGAAGCAGCTCGAGCAGTGCGAACTCCTTCGCGGTGAGGTCGATCCGCTTGCCGCAGCGAGTGACGCGGCGGTGCAGCAGGTCGAGCTCGATGTCGGCCGTGCGCAGCACCTCCGGCTCGATCGTCCGGCCGCGGCGCAGCAGCGTTCGCACGCGCGCAAGCAGTTCGGAAAAGGCGTAGGGCTTGACCAGGTAGTCGTCGGCGCCGAGCTCGAGTCCCTTGACGCGGTCGTCGACCTGAGCCCTCGCCGTGAGGAAGAGCACCGGCATCGTGTGGCCTGTCCCTCGAATCGCGCGCAGCACGTCCCAGCCGTCGAGACCGGGCAGCATCACGTCCAGAATGACGAGGTCGTAGGCCTCGGTCGTGGCGAGATGGACGCCGTCGACGCCGGTGCGCGCGAGGTCGACCAGGAAGGAGGCTTCGGTGAGACCCTGCTTCAGGTAATCGCCGGCCTTTCTTTCGTCCTCCACGACAAGAATCCGCATCTTCGCTGCCCCCGCTGCCGGTCGAAGTAGCGACATGGTGCGCCGAACAATCCCGGGCCAGCCGAATATTACGGGTTTGTAATCCCGCTGTCAGGGTATGGTCGCCGGCGGGCCACTATCCTTTGCGCTCAGTCGGGCAGATGCGCGACCGGGACTGCCCCGGTTCGTTCCAGCGCAACGTCGCATCGACAGTGGCATTCATCTTCAAAGGAGCACGACCATGAGTTCGGGCAGCGGGTTTGGTTCGATGGGCCTCAGGAAGCGGCTGGCAATGGCTTTTTCAACGTTGGTGCTGATAACGATCGGCATCGGCGGCCTCGGCGTCTGGGAGATGGCCGTCATCGACACCAATACCGACGACATCGCGACCAACTGGCTGCCGAGCATCCAGGTGCTCGCCAACCTGCGCAACTCCGCCAACAAGTTCCGGCGGCTCGAAAACCGGCACGTGCTGAGCGGGACCGACAAGGAAAGGGAAGACATCGAGCAGCAGATGGTGGCGCAGCGAAAGGTGGCCGAGGAGCAGATGGCGAAGTACAAGACGCTGATCGCCAACGACGAAGACAAGCGGCTGTTCGAAGACCTGACCAAGGCCCTCGACGGCTACTGGGCGTCCAACGCCCGGCTGCTGCCGATTTCGCGCGGCGGCGACAGGACCTCGGCGCAGGCGAGGGAGTACCTGAAGACGGATTCCAACGCGGCCTTCCAGCACATGCTCGACTTGCAGACGAAAATGGTCGAGCTCAACGACAAGGGTGCCGACGCTTCCTACAGGGTTGCGCAGGACGCGTACGCCCGGGGACGGATGCTGCTGCTGGTGCTGCTGGTCGTCGCCGTCGCGATGGCGGTGACGCTGGCGCTGGTGCTGACCCGCTCGGTCATGCGGCAGCTGGGCGCGGATCCTTCGCTGGCGGCCGACGTGGCGAAGAAAATGGCGGCGGGGGACCTGTCGATGCAGATCGAACTGGCGCCCGGCGACACGACCAGCGTGATGGCGCACATGAAGACCACGCAGGCCAGCGTGCAGGCGCTGGTCGCCGACGCCACGATGCTGTCGAAGGCGGCGGTCGAGGGCAAGCTGGCGACGCGGGCGGATGCGTCCAAACACCAGGGCGATTTCCACCGCGTGGTGGCGGGCGTCAACCAGACGCTGGACGCGGTGATCGGGCCGCTGAACGTCGCGGCCGAGTACGTCGACAAGATCTCGGCGGGGGCGATTCCGGCGAAGATCACCGACAGCTACAACGGCGACTTCAACACCATCAAGAACACCCTCCACCGGGCGATCGCCGCGGTCACCGCGCTGGTGGCGGATGCGGCGCTGCTGTCGAAGGCGGCGGTCGACGGCAAGCTGGCGACGCGGGCGGACGCGTCCAAGCACCAGGGAGACTATCGCAAGATCGTGCAGGGCGTGAACGAGACGCTGGACGCGGTGATCGGACCGCTGAACGTCGCGGCCGAGTACGTCGACAAGATCTCGGCCGGCGACATCCCGCCGAAGATCACCGACAGCTACAACGGCGACTTCAACACCATCAAGAACAACCTCAACCGGGCGATCGACGCGGTCAACGCGATGGTGGCCGACGTCTCGGTCCTGTCGAGGGCTGCCCTCGACGGCGCGCTCTACATCCGGACCGACGTCGACAAGCACCACGGCGACTACCGCAAGATCGTGCAGGGCGCCAACGACACGCTGGCGGCGCTGATCGATCCCTTCACCGTGATTCGCGACGCCACGCAGGCGATCGCCATCGGGGCGAAGGAGATCGCCGCGGGGAATGCCGACCCGTCGCAGCGCACCGAGGAGCAGGCGTCGAGCCTGGAGGAGACGGCGTCGAGCATGGAGGAGCTGACCTCGACGGTGAAGCAGAACGCGGACAACGCGCGGCAGGCGAACCAGCTGGCGGCGTCGGCGTCGGAGGTGGCGACCAAGGGCGGGCAGGTGGTGAGTCAGGTCGTCGACACCATGGGCTCGATCAGCGCGTCGAGCAAGAAGATCGCCGACATCATCAGCGTGATCGACGGCATCGCGTTCCAGACCAACATCCTGGCGCTGAACGCGGCGGTGGAAGCGGC
>CAIWHR010000448.1 GCA_903912485.1 uncultured beta proteobacterium
CTGGCGTTCGCTGCGTTGGCGGGGATGGCGGGGGCGACGGGAGGCACGTGCAGCGGCGGATCGAGCGTGGATTATACGCGGGGCGCGAATGGCGCATCGGGCGCCGGCCGCGGCTGCCGCCGGTGGCCGATGCGGGCGGCCCCGGCGCGCACAGGGCGCCACCCGACGCGTGCGATAATCGCCGCGTGTCCCCGCCTTCCCCCGCGCCCGCGAGAATGTTCGGCGCCAACCCGTACCTGCTGCTGGCGCTGACGCCGCTGTTCTGGTCGGTCAACTGGATCTTCGGCCGCGGACTGGCGCCCGACATCCCGCCGATGGCGATGACGTTCTTCCGGTGGTTCTTCGCGATCCTGATGCTGGCGCCCTTCGCCTGGCCGCACGTCAGGCGCGACTGGCCGGTCGTCCGGCGGTACTGGAGGACGCTGCTGTTCCTCGGCGCGATCGGCATCGGTTCGCACAACGCGCTGGCGTACCTGGGCCTCAACTACACGACGGCGACCAACGGACTGATCCTCAATTCTTTCATTCCGGTGATGATCGTCGCGATGTCGTGGATCTTCCTGCACGAGCCGCTGTCGCCGCTGCAGTTCGCCGGCCTCGCGGTGTCGCTCGCCGGCGTGTTCGCGATCCTGTCGCAGGGAAGCCTCGCGGCGCTCCTGTCGTTCCGGCTGAACGGCGGCGACCTGCTGGTCATCCTGTCGATGGCGATGTGGTCGGTGTACACGATCTGCCTTCGCTGGCGGCCGCCGGGGCTGCACCTGCTCACGTTCCTGTTCGTCATCGCCTGCGTCGGCGACCTGTGCATGCTGCCGTTCTTTCTGGCGGAGTTCGCCTTCGGCCGGCACATGACGGTGACGCTCGCCAACGTCTCGGCGCTGGTGTCCGTTTCGCTGTTTTCGTCGGTGCTCGCGTACATCTTCTGGAACCACGGCGTCGAGCAGGTCGGCGCCAACGTGGCCGGGCTTTTCGTGCACCTGATGCCGGTGTTCGGCGTCGTCCTCGCCTGGATCTTTCTCGGCGAGCAGCTGGCGCGGTACCATGTCGTGGGGATTGCGTTGATCCTCACCGGGATCTGGATCACCAGCCGGCTGGGGCGACGCCCCGTGCCGGTGCCGGCAGGAACGGATTGACCGCGTGCCGACGGCGCGCGGATGCGACGGGCGGACCATGGACGATATCGGCAACGCTGGCCGTGTCGCGCTGATGCAGCGGCTGGCGACATTGAAGCTCGAGCATCGCGACCTCGACGCGGTCATTCATCGTCTGGCCGACGATGCCGCGCACGACCAGCTGCAGCTGACGCGCTTCAAGCGCCGCAAGCTGCTGCTCAAGGACCAGATCGCCCGCATCGAGCGCGAGATCGATCCCGACGTGCTGGCGTAGCGGCGCCGCGGTCAGCGTGTCGTCGCCGGCTGCCGGCCGACGTGGTTACGCGGGCGCGCGGCCGTAGACGTCGTCGAAGCGGACGATGTCGTCCTCGCCGAGATAGTCCCCGCACTGCACCTCGATCATCACCAGCGGCTCGCTGCCCGGGTTCTCGAGGCGGTGCCGTGTCTCGACCGGGATGTACGTCGATTCGTTGGCGCCGATCAGGAACACGTCGTCGTCGCGCGTCACCCGCGCCGTGCCGCTGACGACGATCCAGTGCTCGCTGCGCCGGTGATGGAGCTGCAGCGACAGCGATGCGCCGGTCTTCACCTCGATCCGCTTGATCTTGAATCCGGGATTCTCCTGCAGCACCGTGTACGCGCCCCAGGGACGCGCGACGGTCTTGTGCAGGCGGTAGGCCTCGTGGCCGCGAGCCTTCAGTTCGCCGACCACCTCTTTCACGCGCTGCAGATGGTCGCGATGCGCGACCAGCACCGCGTCGGCGGTGTCGATGATGACGAGGTTCTCGACGCCGACGGTGGCGACGACGCGACCCTCCGAGTGCACGTACGTGCCCGACGTGGCGATGGTCACGCGCTCGCCGCGGCCGCGGTTGCCGTCCAGATCGGGCTCGGTCAGGTCCGACACGGCCTGCCACGAGCCGACGTCGCTCCAGTCGAAGCTGCCCCTGACGACCGCCACTTCGCCGGCGGGGGCGGCTCTCTCCATCACCGCGTAGTCGAGCGAGATGTCGGGCACTGCCGCGAACAGTGCGGCGTCGATCTCGTGCACGGCGGCGGCGCCGTTCGCGGCGAGTCTTTCCCAGACCGGCAGGACCGCAGCGTTCAGCGCCGGCGCATGGCGCGCGAAGGCGTCGAGAATCGCGTCGGCGGTGAAGCAGAACATCCCCGAATTCCAGACATAGTTGCCCGCGGCAAGGTATTCGCGGGCCCGCGCGAGCGGCGGCTTCTCGACAAAGCGCGACGCCACGAAGGCCGGCGGCTCATGCGCGCGCGCGTCGGCGATCCGGTCGCCGCATTCGATGTAGCCGAAGCCGGTCTCGGGCAGCGCCGGGCCGATGCCGAAGGTGGCGAGCGCGCCGGCGCGCGCGAGCGCCACCGCGCGCCGGACCGCCGATGCGAACGCAGCCTGGTCGCGGATCAGGTGGTCGGCGGGAAGGATCAGCAGCACCGCGTCGCCGCCGTGCCGCGCCGCGACGTGCAGCGCGGCCAGCGCCACCGCCGCCGCCGTGTTGCGTCCGAACGGCTCGAGCAGGAACGCCGTCGCCGCCGGCTGCGCGTCGGCCAGCCCCGCGTAGACATCCCTGGTGGCGAAGTAGTAGTCCCGGTTGGTGACCGTGACGAGTTCCCGGACGCCAGGCAGCGCGAGCGCGCGCACGGCGGTCTTCGCCAGCAGCGTATCGCCGTCCGGCAGCGGCATGAAGGGCTTCGGCGCCTGCTCGCGCGACAGCGGCCAGAGCCGGGTGCCGGCGCCGCCGGACAGGATGACGGGGATCACGGGAGAGCCGGGAGAAGAGTCCATGTTCTGCGAGGGAGGGCCGCGACGGTTTCGAGTTTACAGGAAGCGCTGCTCGCCCTCGATGCCGCCGCACGCCGCAATTGCCACCGCCGCAGTGCGCCGGCAGCAGCGATTCACGGCGCGGGAGAGGGGTTGCGCACCAGCCTGGACGGATCGTAGCCGAAGCGGGGCAGGCCGCCGGCAATCCGGGCGTAGGTCGCGTCGTCCATCTTCGGGTCGCGCGCGAGAATCCACAGGTACTCGCGCGAGGGCTCGCCGACGACGGCGTAGGCATAGTCCGGCGCGAGTTCGATCACCCAGTAGTCGCCCCAGACGAACGGCAGCCATCCCAGCCACGCCGGTGCGAACCGGACTTCGAGCTTGGACGGCGCGACGGCGCGGGCGATGCCTTCGACGCTCTGCATCGTGCCGTCATCCTTGCGGCAGGCGTTGACGACGGTCACCGTGCCGTCGCCGTTGCGCGTGTAGTTCGCCGTCACGTCGCGCGCGCACATCCGCTCGAAGAAGTTCGGATAGCGGGCGATCTCGTGCCACGCTCCGGCATAGCGTTCGAGGTCGAGCGTCGGCACGACCGGCAGCGGCGCCGCGGCCTGCGCGGGAATCCAGCCGAGCGCCGCCGCGCCGGCGAGCGCCAGCACGGCCGACATGCGCGCTGGCGCCGACGGGCGAGCCGCGGTGCGCGGGATCGTCGGCGGCGGTACGGCAAAGGCATTGGTCATCGTTGTTTCCTCGTCGAATGCCGCGCACACGCAGGCGGCGGCAGCATGGCTTGATTCCAGGGCGATCGCCCGCATATCGTAAGCACAAGTTGCTGCGCAATGTCCGGCGCAATGTCCGGCGCCGTGGCGGCGAAACCGCCGAGACTGGTATGATGACATTGTTGTGGCAATGCGCCGCCAGCCGCGAGGCCGGGCCGGCGCGGCACCGTTCGATCACCGGGGGCGACCTGGCTTCGACAGGGGCAAAGAAGCAAGCAGGGCATGCCGAGGCGTCAATCCTCGTAAATCTTTGGCACTCGCAAACTTAACTGCGAACGACGAAACGTACGCCCTGGCGGCCTAATACCCGCCAGCTCCGCACCATCTCTTCCCTGGGGTGGGCCAGAACACCGGTAGCGGAGTCATAACAGGGAATCGGGCGGTGCCGGGTCACTTGGCATCAGTCCTAAATCCAAGGTGACTCGCGGGGAAAGCGGCGCGCTGATTCGCTGCTGACTCGTTAGAGCACGAAAATCAGCTACGCATGTAGAACTGTTTGTGGAAGAGCTTCTGGACGCGGGTTCGATTCCCGCCGCCTCCACCACTTTGAACGCCCAACCCATTGATCGGTTGGGCGTTTTTCTTAGTAACCCCGCGTAAGCGCGCGGGAATTTGAGGGCTGTTGCGGACTCCGTGGAGGCGGGCTTTGGCCCCTCCAGGGGGCAATTCCGCTCTCTCCGTGCCGGTATTCTCTCCGCCTCGACACACCCGTCCAGGTCGAAGTCCGGAAGCACGGAAATCGACATCCTTACAGAACAACGTGTTACGTCCGGACCGATCGAGCGCGTTTTTCCGCAGCATTGGGTGGCGGACGGAACCAGTCCGATCCGTCGAGAAGTGTTTCAACGGGTTCGCGGGCTCGGCCTCATCTTGGGAGGATCGAGGAGATCTCCCACCGGGGAAGCGGACCCAACATGCGACTCGGAGCGCAGGAATCGACCCCGTTGACCGCGCTCGGCTACGCTGCCTGCCTGCGCGGGCACTCGGTGCTGTTCACCGGCGCCATCGACATCATCAACTCGCTGGCCGCCGCGCAGGCCAGCGGCAACATCAAGCAGACCCTGGCCTACTACATCAAACCCCAAGTCCTGTGCATCGCTGAGCGCGGCTACCTGCCCATCGACAAGTTCGGCGCCGACTGCTTGTTCCAGATCATCAGCCACCGCTACGAGCGCGGCGCCACGCTGGTGACGACCAATCGCATCTGCAAGCACTGGGCCAGCATCTTCGACAAGGACGCCGTCCTCACCTCGGCCCTGCTCGACCGGCTGCTGCATCACGCAGAGACCGTGATCATCGAGGGCAAGAGCTATCGCTCCAAGGATCAGGTCGAGATCTGACACCGCGCACCAGATTCAGGCCCCGACCACCAGAGAATCGGCCCGTGACGGCTCTCAACCCATCAGCAGTTTCAGACCGGCTGAACTCAGGCAGCTTCGCACCGGCGCCCACACTGCCGCCTCCTGTTCGGCCCGCCTGGCGAGCAACGGGGCGAGGGCGGCCGCTTGATCCTTATCCAGGCAACAGCGCTTGTATCTCTTGCCACTGCCACAGGGGCAGGGATCGTTGCGACCGGCGGTGGGCATAGTGTTCGGTGTTGACCAGGATGGGGGCCAGATTGCCCCCGCACCCACACCATCGCGCGCGCGAGGTCCAGCCATGAACCGGATTGTAGCCATCGTCACTTCCCTCGAACAGCATCGGCGGCAGCTGGAGAGCGATCCGGAGTCGTATCGCCCGGCGACCTGTCCGTACTGCGGCGAGGACAAGCCTTGGGCTCACAGTTGCTACCTCTTGTCCACATTGAGGGCAATGACCCGGACCCGCAATGGTACGGGGCCTTACCGCCTAATTCGATTGCGCACTTGCGTTGTAAGCGTCCCCACAACCCGTATTGAAATCGCCGCGCCCGACTGGGTATGTTCGTTCTCCGACGTGACGGTGAAGGAGAACGGCGATGGAGGCGAGAGCGGGCGAGGCGCGGGAGGGGTCGAGCCCAGGCGAAGGTGGCAA
>CAIWHR010000449.1 GCA_903912485.1 uncultured beta proteobacterium
CCGTTCTGATCCCCGGCGCCCCTCAAGCAATTTGCAAATCAGCGTGTCCCAAAGCCACCACGGGTGAACCACCCATCTATCGCCCGCCGACCCTCACCGAATGTGCAAATCACGACATCAAACAAAGTGATCGCGCTCAACCCGCCTCTCGCATGGCGCTGGTCGGAGTTGAGGGCTGGGGCGCGGCCCGAGGATTACGAGCTTGTGCGAGAGTTGTATTGGGCGCTCCTGACGCAAGAGTACTGGGCGCGCAAGAGGGAATACATATGTTGGGCCGACGAGCTCCGGCGCGCCCAACTGAGCGCGGCGGCTTCGGCCGGCGTCCGGGAGCGACAAAAAAACTCCTCTAAGAAGACGGCGGTTTTAGCGAAGATCGCAGCGCTTACCGGACAGGGCAAATCCATCAAGAACGAGATACAGCGCGTCGCCGCCTTCGCCAAATGTACGGAGCGTTACGTACGGAAGATACTCGCGGAAACAAAGAAGGAACAGAGCTAAGGTTAGTTCCGCAATTCTCCGGAAAATGGTCCCTGCCACGCAACCGAGGGAGCCATTAAATGCCATCTTCAACCACGCTGACCGCCCCCAACGGCGACGTTTTCGAATACCCTTCGACCCTGCTCACAGTCGCACAGATTGAGGAAAAACACCCAGGGCTCAAGGGGCGGGTGCGCGGGATCATTTTTCGGGCGGACTTCAATGATCCCGATTACGGCGGATTCCGAGAGGCTGTAATTCGACTCGGGCGTAGCGTTTACATCGACGAAGTGCCGTTCCTGGTGGCGCTGCGCGCGCACGCCGGCCACCCGCCCGCCAGAGCGCGGAGCCCCCACGGGCGCGGCGGGAATGCGGCCAAGGGTTCAAGGTGATCGCGCAACCCCTGCTGTAGCAGATTGGCGTGATACCCGCCCCCCCCAGCACGCACGTCGACGCATCGGTCGGCCGGCGGATCGAACATGCCAGGCAATTCCTGCGGCGGTTCGACCCCGAAGCCGAGTTCATCACGTTTCAGACGTTCGACGACAGCCCAAAGAGACGAAAGGCGCTGGCGCGGATCGTCCACGCCGATCCGGCGGGCGACGCGCTCGCCACGCTGGCCAAGCTGAACGCGCAGGAGACGGCCGGCGTGTTCTTTGCCGTCAATGCCACCGACGGCAAGGGCAGGCAGGAGCGCAACATCGTCGGCGTGCGGGCCGTGTTCGTTGATCTCGATGGCGCCCCGCTGGCGCCCGTTCTGGCCGCAGGGCTCGATCCGCATATAGTCGTCGAGAGCTCGCCGGGCAAGTGGCACGCCTACTGGCTCACCGACGACTGCGCGCGGGATCAATTCCCGCGTGTGCAGAAGGCGCTGGCGCGCCGCTTCGGCGGAGATCCGTCCGTGCATGACCTGCCGCGCGTCCTGCGCGTGCCGGGCTTCCTGCACCGCAAGGGCGACCCGTTCGCGTCGCACGTCGTCGAAGGCGTCGGCTACGACGGGCCGCCGCGCGCGCTGGCCGAGATCGTTGGCACGCTCAAGCTCGACTTGAACGCCAGCGACGATAGGCCGGCGCCGACCGGCGCGGCCGGCAAAATTCAGCCCGGCCATCGTCACTCGCACCTGTTCGCGCTGGGCCGCTCGATGGCACGGCGCAGCACGCCCGACGCTGCGCGCGCTGCGCTGACGGCGGAAAATCAAACCCGCTGCGACCCGCCGCTGTCGGATGCTGACGTGATTTACCTGGCCGACCGGGCTTTCGAGGCGAAACACGCGAAGGGATGGTCCGAACCGACACCACGCGATGTCGGATACGAAGGTCCGCCCAGCATACCCGGCGCCGATGCGGTTGCTGCTCAGGGAGGCCGGCAGCCGTCACCGCGCGACGCCAGCGTCGAAGGCCCGGCCAGCATACCCGGCGCCGATGCGGATGCCGCTACGAGCCTGCAAGCGCGCCTGGTGCCTCTGGTCGACTTGGACGCGGCCGATCCGGCGCTGTTCTTTGTCGAGTCTATCCTGCCGGCCGGCGAGGTAACGCTACTCGGCGGGCACGGTGGCCTTGGCAAGTCGTACATCGCCCTGCTGCTCGCGCTACACATCGTCACCCGGCCGACCTTCGGCAACCTGGCCATCCGCGAGTCAACCGTACTGTTCTACAGCGCGGAAGACGGCGCCGCCACGCTGCGCTATCGTGTCCGTCGACTGTGCGCCGCCCATGCGATAGACCCGGCAACCCTGGACGGCAAGCTGCACCTGCTCGACATGAGCGACGACGATGCGGCGCTCCATCGGGAGTGCGTGCGCTACACGGCCGGCGAAAAGCGCGTCTCCCTGACCACGGCAACGCTAGATGACCTGGCCGAGCTCGTGCGGGAGCTCAATCCCGGCGTGGTCATCGTTGATGGCGCATCGGACACCTATGACGACAACGAAGTAGACCGCGCCCGCGTGCGCGCCTTTGTCCGCAGTCTGCGACAGCGGATTGCGCGCCCTGGCCGCGCCGTCCTGCTCCTGGCGCATGTGAACAAGATCACCGCCAAGGCGGGATCTGCGGCGGATGGCGAGGCGTATTCCGGCTCTACCGCCTGGCATAACAGCGTGCGCTCGCGGTTGGCGCTGACGGGCGAGGCAGACGGCGTTCTGACGCTGCAACACCAGAAGGCCAATCTCGGATCGAAGGCCGACCCGATACAGATAGAGTTTCGTTCCGGCGTGCCTTGCCTCGTCGGCCAAGGTGCCCACCCGGCGGCAGACGTCATTGCCGGCAGGGAGCGCGAGCGCGATGAACAAGACAAGGTAAGACTGCTCGCGATGATTCGGCGGTTCGAGCAGTTAGGCGAGCGTGTCCCGGCCAGCGCGACCGGACCTTGCACGGCTCATCGGCTCTTGCGAGATGAAATCGGATTTCCCGAGAATACCGACTCAAGCCGACTCATGCGACTTCTCAGGGAGCTCCAGGGGTCGGCACGGCTATTTCGGGCCACTGTCCGCACCGTCGACCGCAAGTACCGGGAAGTATTTTCGACCGTACCCGGAGGCCAAGAAAGCGCGCCAATGCCGTCCGCCGCGCCGTCCGCCGCGCCGTCCGGTGACCGTTTCGGCGACCAGAAAGAGGCAACCTGATGCGCGCCAATCGGCCGAAAAGCGTGCGCGCTTTAATCCCCCATACCCCCTACAAGCGGATGGGCGCATTGGCGCGCCCCCCCGCGCCATTCTGCGCCAATGCCAGAACCGCAGCATTGGCGCGCATTGGCGCACTTCAACCACCGAAAAGTGAGGATGCAATGACGAAAGCGAAAACGAAGACGCCGGCCCCACACATCGCGCGGCAAGTGGATCGCCCGGAGTTCGACCCCCGCGCCGTGGCTGCGGTTGCGCGCTACATCGCAGACCGCCGAAGGCGCGACACCGAAGACGCGCCAAAGCCAACGTCGTATGGCAACGGATGCCAGGACGGGACGGCGCTTGCCGAACAGGAAATATTCAACCTCGCCGGAGGCTACCTTCCCGATGAGGCGTCACGGCTTCTAGACTTTGTTTTCGAGCGCCAACCACTATCCGAAGACGCCATTTATAAACGAGGGCTGTTCGTCGGATACCTCGAAGTGATGCACACATGGGCACGGCTCGGCGCGCTCGCCGAAGGCGTCTCTTACGGCGCCACCAGCGCGCCACCGACACCCGCAGCCGGCAAGGCAGAGCCCCCGGCCGAAAGAAGCGGGCGCGCGCGTGTCCACGGTGGACACGTCGCCCGGCAGGCAGTCGCAAGTCCGAAAGGTACTCCCGGAGGCCCCCCGGCAAGGGTAATTCGGACCCTGTTACGCCAGTAGTTACACGCATGTCCTTAAGGGGTAATCCTTGATCGTCGATACGTCGCTGGCAGTGAAGCAGGAAGTCTTCGCGGCTTTGGTTGGCATCGGGCAGCCGGCGGTAAGCCACCTGCTGTCGCGCGCCACACTGACGCCCGGCGCCCCGCTCGGCACCTGGCTGAACGAGTACACGGCCCACCTGATGGAAGCGGCCCAAGCGCGCGGCGGCGGCGCCGAATTGGCCACCGAGCGCGCGGCGCTGGCCAAGGCGCAGCGGGAGCGGATCGAGATGCAGAACGCCGTTACGCGCGGCGAGTTGGCGCCGACGGCGCAGCTCGAGCACATCCTCGCCGCCACTGCGGCAAAGGTATCGGGCATCTTCGCCGCCATTCCCGACCGGGTGCGCTACCGGCTGCCGCAGATCGAGGCCGAGGCGCTGGAGCTTATCGCCGAGGAGGTCGGCAAGATTTGCAGCGTCGTCGGCGCCATGAACCTGGCCGACCCGATGCCGGCCGACGACATCGACGCGGTGCGCGGAGGTGATGCCGATACGCACAGGGACGCGACCGATACCGCGCGCTGGCATGAAACCGGGGATGTTGCGTGATACCCCTCCCCGCCGGTGAAGTCGACGCTATACCGCGCACCGCCACGCCAGGCGCACGCAGTAAGTCCGGCGGGGGCAGGGGTAGCCCGGAACGCGGCGAGCGTCGCAGGCGCGACGGACGGCCGAACATCAACAGCAACGGAGGAAATGGCGCGCGGGAGACGATGCCAGGCAAGGAACACTCTTAAAGCGAAAC
>CAIWHR010000450.1 GCA_903912485.1 uncultured beta proteobacterium
CGGCGGCGATCCAGGCGGCGGCGCCGATGCTGCCGGCCTGCACGTAGTACGCCCCGCACACGGCGACCAGTCCGAAAAAGACGAACACCGTGAGCTCGCCGAACGGCGTGTACGCGATCGGCCGCGGGCCGCCCATGTAAGCGACCGCGGCCAGCGTCGACGAGGCACTGGTGAGCACGATCGGCCAGCCGCCGCGGATCATCAGCGGCAGCGCGACCAGCTGCGCGACCACGATCGCCGCGACGATCGCCCGCCTGACCTGCCGTGCCGTGAGCCAGCCGTTGGCCGTCGCCCGCGGCAATCCGACGCGGTTGCCGGTTTCGGCGCCGCGCGCGGTGTAGCCGACGTCGTTCTGCAGGTTGGTCACCACCTGCATCAGCATCGCCGCCGCCAGCGCGATCAGCGCGATCAGCGGATCGAACGCGCCGGCCACCGTCGACGCGAGGCTGGTGGCGACGATCACCGGGATGGTCGCGATCCACAGCGTCTTCGGGCGCAGCGCGAACCGCCAGGCGGAAAGCGAGCCCGGGCGGACGGCAGGGGAGGCGGCGGCGGGCAAAGGCGGTGCGGTCACGGGGGTTGGCGCGGGCGTTTCGGGCAGGCCGGCGCCATCGGCGCGTGGGCCGCCGGCGGATACCGGCGTGCGAATTATAGATGACCCCGGACCCCGCGGTCATTGCCAGCCGCCGCGCTTGGCGCCTTGGCGAAGGAGACCGCCGCGACGGGGCTCGAGCGCCGGGTCGTTCGACGCGGACGTCGTCGACCTGCTGCGCGCAGCGGCGCCTACCAGCGCTTCCAGTTGACCTGCACGCTGTACTCGCCGGCGCCGAAGCGGATGTCCAGTTCGCCCTGATGGGCGTCCTTCAGCGCTTCGCCGATCTGCCGCGGCAGGTGGACGTCGGTGGTGGTGACGACGATGCGGTCGGCGGCGTCTTCCAGCGCCATGATCCGGTGCAGCGGATGTTCACCCTTCTCGCGCTTTTCCTGGTTGCGGATGATCGCCAGCAGTTCGGCGCGATGCCCGGCGATGAAACCGCCTTCGAGCGTCAGCGTGCCGGCCGGCAGCCGGTCGCGGATGCGGTGGCAGGCGGGACAGAGCACCGCCTGCGCGCCGGCCGGCGCCGCGGTCCACTGCCAGCGGCCGCGATGAAAGACGGCGGCGCAGTCCTTGCACACCGCCGGCTCGGCGACCTTGTGCCGTGCCAGATACGGATCGTGTTTCGGGTCGTCGAAGATGGCGGCGCCGTGCCGCGCGATGCCCCCGGGCTGCGTCAGGGGGCTGGGCGTCGTATTGCGTGCTGTCATGATGGTCACCTCGCAGAATCGCGTTGCGCCGACATCCGGCAGACCCGCGTCCGCGTTGGCGCAGGCCCTTACCGCCGATGTCCCTGCGCTTTCAATCTAACGCCTTTGGCGCGGCGCGTTGTTGACTCGCCTCAACGCCTTTCGAACGAGTTGCACGCGGCGTGGGTCCGCTGCTGCGGTGTCGCCCGAGTCCGCGCAGCGCTGACCGCCGGCTGTCCGGGACCCGCGGTCAGCGCACCAGGATCAACGTGCAGGGCGCATCGCCGGCGAGCGCCGCGAGGCCGGCTTCGACCATGGCCAGCGCCGGGACCGGCAGCGCGAGCGAAGATCCGCCGCACGCGCGCACCGCGGCGAGCAGGTCGCCGGCCGTCGGGGCAAGCGTGACTGCGCTGCCGGCGAGCTGCTCGGCGGCGAGCCAGGCGCGCGCCTCGTCGCGCGCCGCGGCGTCGGCCCCGGCACCGCCCTGCGGCAGCAGGATCA
>CAIWHR010000451.1 GCA_903912485.1 uncultured beta proteobacterium
CTGTCGAGTGCGACGATCTCGACGTCGGCGAACTCGGCGAGGTGCGCGGTCTTGCCGCCGGGCGCGGCGCAGGCGTCGAGCACGCGCACTCCGGGGCGCAGCTGCAGCAGCGGCGCGGCGAGCTGCGCGCCCAGGTCCTGCACGGCAAACCAGCCCTCGCGGTAGCCGGGCAGGTCGGTGACCGGACGCGGAGGATCCACGATCACGCCGGCCTCGCCGGCGGGCACCGCGCCGATCTCCGCGGCGGCGCAGGCCGCGAGGAACGCGTCGCGCGTGGTCGTGCGCGCGTTCACCCGCAGCGCGAGCGGCGGGCGCTCGTTGCCGGCCGCGAGGATCGCCTCCCAGTCCTCCGGGTGGTCGGCGCGCACGCGGTCGATCCACCATTGCGGGTGCGACCAGCGCGCCACCGGATCGGCCGCCACCGCGGCGAGGAGCGCGTCGCGCTCGCGCAGGTAGCGCCGCAGCAGCGCGTTGACGAGCCCCTTCGCGGCCGGACGCGCGATCCGGGCCGCGACGTTCACCGCGTGGTCGACGACGGCGAACGGGGGCGCGCGGGTGTGATCGAGCTGGTAGAGCGCGACGGCGACCAGAGCGTGGAGTTCGACATCGGAGAAAGGCTTCGCCGCGAGCTTCGAGGTGAGCGCGGCGAGCGCTCCCCAGTGGCGCAGCGTGCCGTAGGCGAGTTCCTGCACCAGCGCGCGGCGGCGGCCGGGGTCGGGCCCGGCCGGCGCGTCGGCCGCCGGCGCCACCGCGACCGCGGCCAGCGCGACCGGCAGCGTCGTCCCCTCGAGGACGCGGCGGACCGCGAGCGTCGCCAACCGTTGCGCTTCCTCCATCGCCGCGTCGTCCTTTGCCGCCCTAGCCCAGCGTGACGTCGAAATGCTGGCCGACGGCGATCCGCCGGCCGGCGACCAACGCCGCCACCGGCATCGACCGGCCGCCCGCGAACTGCAGTTCGGCGATGCGCAGGGCACCGTGCCCGCAGGCGACGACGACGCCGCTCGCGTCGGCGGCCAGCACTTCGCCCGGGCCGCCCTGCCTCTCCGCCGTCGTCGCTTTCGCCTTCCACACCTTGACGAGTTCGCCCTTGCGCGCGGTGCAGGCTCCGGGCACGGGGTCGAAGGCGCGAATCCGGCGGTCGAGGTCGGTAGCGCTCTCGCGCCAGTCGATGCCGGTGTCGGCGCGCGTGATCTTGGCGGCGTAGGTCACGCCTTCGGTCGGCTGCGGCATCCCGGCGAGCGCGCCGTCGCGCGCGAGACGCTCGAGCACCGCGACGATCGCGCGCGCCCCCGCGGCCGCCAGCCTGTCGTGCAGCGTTCCGGCGGTTTCCCGCGGCGCGATCGGAACCCGCTCGACGTCGTGCATCGGCCCCGTGTCGAGCCCGGCGTCCATCTGCATGATCGTCACGCCGGTCTCGGCGTCGCCGGCAAGGAGCGCGCGCTGGATCGGCGCCGCGCCCCGCCACCGGGGAAGCAGCGACGCATGGATGTTGATGCAGCCGTGCACAGGCCACGCGAGGACGGCGGGCGGCAGCAGCAGCCCGTACGCGGCCACGACCA